>NZ_CP021913.1:3602500-3943034 GCF_002814095.1 Sagittula sp. P11 | reverse complement strand
CGACTTGCCCAGCGACGTCTTGCCGACACCCGGAGGGCCGACGAGGCAGAGGATCGGGCCTTTCAGCTTCTGGCTGCGCGCCTGCACGGCGAGGTACTCGACGATCCGCTCCTTCACCTTCTCAAGCGAGTAGTGATCGTGGTCGAGGATGTCCTGCGCCTTGTTCAGGTCCTTCTTCACGCGCGACTTGGTGCCCCACGGAATGGACAGCATCCAGTCGAGGTAGTTGCGCACGACGGTCGCCTCGGCGGACATGGGCGACATGTTGCGCAGCTTCTTGAGCTCCGCGTCGGCCTTTTCCCGGGCTTCCTTCGACAGCTTGGTGTTCTCGATCTTCTCTTCGAGCTCGGCGATTTCGCCCTCGCCGTCCTCGCCATCGCCGAGTTCCTTCTGAATGGCCTTCATCTGCTCATTCAGATAGTACTCGCGCTGGGTCTTCTCCATCTGGCTCTTGACGCGGGTCTTGATCTTCTTCTCGACCTGCAGGACGGACATCTCCCCCTGCATCAGGCCATAGACCTTCTCCAGCCGCTCGCTGATCGAGAGCGTCTCAAGCAGTTCCTGCTTCTGGCCCACTTCCACGCCGAGGTGACCGGCCACGAGGTCGGCCAGCTGCGCCGGTTCGGTCGCTTCGCTGACGGCGGCCAGCGCCTCTTCGGGGATGTTCTTCTTGACCTTGGTGTAGCGTTCGAATTCCTCTGCCACGGTGTGGGTCAGGGCCTCGATCGCGGCCAGGTCGCCGGGCATCTCGGTCAGGTACTCGGCCTTCGCCTCGAAGAAGTTCTCGTTCTCGATGTACTCGACGATGCGCACACGGCTCTGGCCTTCCACCAGAACCTTCACGGTGCCGTCGGGCAGCTTCAGCAGTTGCAGGACATTCGCCAGCACGCCCGCCTTGTAGATGCCGGAGGTCTCCGGGTCGTCGATCGCGGGATCGATCTGGCTGGCAAGCAGGATCTGCTTGTCGTCGTTCATCACCTCTTCCAGTGCGCGCACGGATTTCTCGCGGCCCACGAAAAGGGGCACGATCATGTGCGGGAACACGACGATGTCGCGCAGCGGCAGCACCGGGTAAGATGGATTGAGTGGCTGTTTCATGCTCGCGTTTTCCTGGTTCTTGGCAAGACGGCAGAGCCCCGCATCGCGGCAACTTGCGCCGTCTCCGGTCAGAACACACTACATGTGCCGCCTGACCCCGGATTTCAAGCAACCCGGGCCGGCCCAAGGTGTGTGGCGCTCAGTGTGACCCTGCCCGCCCGTTTCCGCAAGCCGGGTTTTCGGGCCAAAGTGAACGATGCACGGCCATGCCGGCACGGCGGTTCAAAATCCCGTCATGACGCGGCCGGCGCCCGGAGCCGCGCTTCAAACCCGCCCGCAAAACGACAAAAGGCCGGTGCGGCGCATTCCGCGCCCCCGGCCCCTGCCCCGAACGAAAGACTGACTGAAGACCGGCCTCAGCCGTCCTTCTGCGCGTCCGCCTCACGGGCGGCCTTCATGCGTGCCAGAAGCTCCGCCTTGCTGGGTGCGCCACCGCGGGCGTCCTTGCCCTGCGGCGCGTCCTTGTGCCCGTCGTAGCGCGGCGCGCCCTTGGCTGCCTTGCCCTTGCCGGATTTCCCGTAGTCCATGAACGTTCTCCTGATCGTCGTCACCGGCGCGAGACCCGACTCACGCATGACGATCCAGCCCCCATCTTGCAGGATGGGGACCGGATGCAAGGGCTATTTGCCCCGGTTCGTGCCTGTGCGCTTACGCGGCCTCGTCGCGCAGGGCCGGATAATCCGTGTACCCCTCGCGGCCACCGCCGTAATAGGTGGACGGATCGCCCTCGTTCAGCTCCGCCCCGACGCGCAGACGCTCCGCCAGGTCGGGGTTGGCGATATAGGGCCGTCCGAAGGCCACCAGATCGGTCAGGTCCCCTGCAACGCGCTCCACGGCCATATCGCGGTCATAACCGTTGTTGCCCATCCAGACGCCGTCGAAGCGGTCCTTCAGCGCCTTCAGGTCGACACCTTCCGGCAGGTCGCGCGGCCCGCCCGTCTGGCCCTCGATCATGTGCAGATACGCCAGCCCGCGGCCCGAGACGAAATCGACGAGGAACTCGCCCAGCGCCTTCGGATCGCTGTCGGTGGCGCCGTTCGCACCGGAATAGGGCGACAGCCGCAGACCCACATGCGCGGAATCCCATGCGCCGACAACCGCATCCAGCACCTCGCCCAGCAAGCGCGCGCGGTTCTCGAAAGTTCCGCCATAGGCGTCGTCACGCTTGTTCGGGCCATCCTTCAGGAACTGGTCGATCAGGTAGCCATTGGCGCCATGCACCTCGACACCGTCGAAACCGGCGGCCTTCGCGTTGACCGTCGCCTTGCGGAAATCCTCCACGATGCGGGGCAGCTCATCGGTCTCCAGCGCGCGCGGCACCGAGACAGCGACCATCTGCTCGCCGTCGAAGGTCTGCACACCCTCGGCCTGCACAGCAGAGGGGGCCACCGGCGCCTTGCCGTCTTCCTGCAGCGACGTATGGCTGATCCGGCCCACGTGCCACAGCTGCAGGACGATCTTGCCGCCCTCCGCATGCACCGCGTCCGTCACCTTCTTCCACTGGGCGACCTGCTTCTCGCTGTGGATGCCCGGGGTCCAGGCATAGCCCTTGCCCTCCGGCGAAATCTGCGTCGCCTCGGTGATGATCAGACCGGCGCCCGCGCGCTGCGCGTAGTAATCGGCGTGCATGTCCATAGGCGCGTCGTCTTCCATCGCACGGTTCCGGGTCAGCGGCGCCATGACGATGCGGTTCTTGAGGTCCATGGCCCCAACCTTGATCGGGTCGAACAGGCTCTTGCTCATGAGAGGCTCCTTTCGGTTTCGTCGTTAAGACGTGTGCCGCCCAATGCTGCACCGCAACGAAACGTTCCCCCTTACCTGCGGACAGGCCCTGTGCCGTGGCGCGCACAAGAACGCGACCGGCGCGGCCAAAGCCCCGGCTTTGTGGCAGGACCAAACCGTGATAGGCTCCGCTCCATTCTGATTAAGCATCGCTGTGCGTCCGGCCTTTTCCGGGCGACTGTTTAACGAGGAGTTTTGCAAGTGGCATTCAAGATCGCGAACGACGTCAAACCGATGAAGAACTACCGCAACTGGGGCGAATTCGTCGGCTACAAGGGCAACGGCATCCATCCCACCTGCTGCATCGGACGCTTCAGCTTTTCCAACGCCATCAGCGCGACGGTGTTTTCCTATCTCAACCAGAAATCCGACGTGCCGCTCGACGGCGCCATCGCCGCGGTCGTGAGCATCGAGACGCAGATGAGCAAGACCGGCGCGCTGGCCGACAGCGTCAAGCTCACGCCGCTGGATGCGCTGGCGGCCGTCGTGCCAGCCGCGAAAGTGGCGCAGGTCGGCCAGAAGATCACCTCCGGCCTCGGGTCGGCAACCATGGCGATGCAGGTGGATGACGAGGCGAAGCACCACGCCAACAACCCGCTGAACCCCCACACGCCCAAAAGCGGCGGGGGCACATGGACCGGCGGCACCCTGGCGGACGAGTACGCCACCTTCGCGGTGCTCTTCTGGAAGAAGGTGCCGACCTACGGCCCCTGCTACCGGATCGGAACGCACTACAGTTCCTGATACCGGCTGCACGCCGCGCGACGGCCTGCCCTCTCCGCGCCTCCCGCCCCTGCGGAAATTGATGCAGCCAAACGTGTATCAATTTACCGCCAAACCACGGCGTTTCAGCGGATTGGCGCCCATTTTCCTGCATCAATCACCACAAAAGTTTCATTTTACTCCCCCGGGCCCCATCGTTAACAGGACACGCAAACAACACGGGACCCTCATCATGCGCATCGCGATCCTCGGCGGCGACGGCTTTGTCGGCTGGCCCACCGCCCTCCATCTCTCCAACGCCGGACACGAGGTGCACATCCTCGACAACCTCTCCCGCCGCTGGATCGACACGGAGCTGGGGGTGCAGTCGCTGACGCCCATGGACTCCATCCAGGAACGCTGCCGCATCTGGAAGCAGACCTCCGGCGAAACCATCCGCTTCCATCTGCTCGACCTCGCCAAGGAATACGAGCGGCTGAAACAGTGGCTGGCCGAGCACAAGCCCGACGCCATCATCCACTTTGCCGAGCAGCGCGCCGCGCCCTATTCGATGAAGACCGACCGCCACAAGGTCTACACGGTCAACAACAACACCAACGCCACGCACAACCTGCTGGCCGCGATGGTGGAGGCCGCCCCCGACGCCCACCTCGTGCACCTCGGCACCATGGGCGTCTACGGCTACTCCTCCGTCGGTGCGCCGATCCCCGAGGGCTACCTCGACGTGCAGATCGACACGCCCTCCGGCCCGAAAGAGCAGGAGATCCTCTATCCCACGCGCCCCGGCTCGGTCTACCACATGACCAAGTCGCTCGATCAGATCCTCTTCCAGTTCTACGCCCAGAACGACGGGCTCCGGATCACCGACCTGCATCAGGGCATCGTCTGGGGCACCCACACCGACCAGACCCGGCGGCACGAGCAGCTCATCAACCGCTTCGACTACGACGGCGACTACGGCACCGTGCTGAACCGCTTCCTCATCCAGGCCGCCATCGGATACCCGCTCACCGTGCACGGCACCGGCGGGCAGACCCGCGCCTTCATCCACATTCAGGACAGCGTGCGCTGCGTCGAGCTGGCGCTACAGGACGCCCCCGCGCAGGGCGACCGGGTGAAGATCTTCAACCAGATGACCGAAACCCACCGCGTCCGCGACCTCGCCCAGCTTGTGGCCAGACTCACCGGCGCCGAGGTCATGAACCTGCCCAACCCGCGCAAGGAAGCCGCCGAGAACGACCTGATCGTCAAGAACGACCAGTTCCTCGCGCTGGGTCTGAACCCCACCACCCTCGCCGAGGGCCTGCTGTCCGAGGTCGTCGACGTGGCGAAGAAATACGCCCACCGGATCGACCGCTCCCGCGTGCCCGCCGTCTCCGCCTGGACCAAGGACATCGCCCGCACCGTCGACCACGACCCCGAAGGCGCGCGCCTGAAATCGGTGTCCTGAGCATGGTCACCCTCGACCATGTCGTGATCCATGTCACCGACTGGGACCGCTCCACGGCCTTCTACCGCGACGTGATGGGGGCAGAGGTCGTGCCGCGCGGCGCGGGCGTGGCCTTCCGCTTCGGGGCCCAGCAGCTCAACTGCCACGGCCCCGGGGTGGAGGCCGCCCCCCTCGCCCGCGTGCCCGTCCCCCCGGGCGGCACCGACCTCTGCTTTGCATGGGACGGTACAGTAGAGGCCGCACAGGCGCACCTCGAGGCCCACGGTATCACTGTCGAACTGGGCCCCGTGCCGCGCAACGGCGCGCGCGGGCCGGGCACCAGCCTCTACTTCCGCGACCCCGACGGCTCGCTCCTGGAATTCATCTGCTACGATGCGTAACGCCTACGTCACCCTTGTCACCAACGCCGACTTCGCGCTGGGCGCAGGCGCGCTGCTCAACTCGCTCGCCCAGACCGGCACAAAGGCCGACCGCGTCGTCCTCCACACCGAGGGCGTGCCCGACGCGGCGCTTGCCCCCCTCAAGGCTCAAGGCGCCCGCCTCGTGCCGGTCGACCACCTGCCCACCTCCGACGCCTTCAAGGCGGCGCACGCCAAGGGCCAGATCCACGGCAGGAACCCCTTCACCAAGGGCGAGAAGCCGACCTTCCACACGCCGCTCGACAACTTCTGCAAGCTGCGCCTGTGGCAGCTGCCCTACGACCGTGTCGTCTTCCTCGACGCAGACACCCTTGTGATCCGCAACATCGACACGCTCTTCGACTATCCGGAGTTCTGCGCCGCCCCGAACGTCTACGAGTCACTCTCCGACTTCCACCGCCTGAACTCCGGCGTATTCACCGCGCGCCCGTCCGAGGCCACGTTCCAGCACATGCTCGACACCCTCGACGCCCCCGGCGCCTTCTGGAAGCGCACCGACCAGACCTTCCTCGAAACGTACTTTCCCGACTGGCACGGCCTGCCCGTGACCTTCAACATGCTGCAATACGCATGGTTCAACCTGCCCGGCCTCTGGCACTGGCCCAGCGTGAAAGTCATCCACTACCAGTATGAAAAGCCCTGGCAGGACCACGCCAAGGCCCAACGCCTCCGCCCGCTGATCGACCTCTGGCACGCTTACGCGCAGGGCGAACGCCCCGACCTCGACGCCCTGAAGGACCCGGCGTGATCGCGCTGACCGGCGCCACGGGGCTCGTCGGCCGCTGGCTCCTGCCGCTGGCCGACCTGACGCTGGGCCGCACGGCGGGCCCCCGTCCGCACCGGCCCTACGACCTGACCGGCCCCGCGCCCGACCTCCGCGGTGTCACCACCCTGATCCACGCCGCCTTCTCCCACGTGCCGGGCAAGTACCGGGGCGGCGAAGGCGACGATCCGCAGGGCTTCCTGACCGCGAACCTCGACGGCACACGCCGCCTGTTTGACGCTGCCGCCGATGCGGGCGTGGAACGCATCCTGTTCCTCTCCTCGCGCGCGGTGTTCGACGGGCTGCCCCCGGGCACGCCCTTGCCGGAAACCCGGCCGCCCGAACCCCGCTCGCTCTACGGGCAGGTCAAGCTGCAGGCAGAAGAGCATCTCGCCACCCTGCCCCTGACCGGCCTCAGCCTGCGCGCCACCGGCATCTACGGCCCCGGTGCGGATCACAAGTGGCAGGGCCTCTTTGCCGACTACCTCTCCGGACGGCCCGTCGCGCCCCGCCGCGCGACAGAGGTGCACGGCGCCGACCTCGCCGCCGCCGTCCGCCTCCTGCTGACCGAAACGACCGCAGGCCCGGTCCACGTCTCCGACCTGCTCCTCGACCGCCACGACCTGCTGGCAGAGGTGAAGCGCCTGACCGGCTGCCCCCATCCCCCGCCGCCGCGCGCCACCGATCCGGTCAGCGCGCTGGAGTGCGGCCGGCTGACGGCGCTCGGCTGGCAGCCGGGCGGGATGGCGCGTCTGCGCGCCGATCTGCCGTCCATGCTCGTGGCCTGATCCGCGCACAAACCCGGTCTTGCCCAAAAGGTTACCAACCGGCCGGTTCGGACCCCCGAAACGGCCGGTTCACCAGTAATATCGGGTAAATACGCGGGAAACGCCGTTAACCCGCGGTGTCACCTTCGGTCGCCGCCACAACATCTGGCACCACATCGCGCACAGAACGCGCGCCACCGGGCGTCACAGCGCGCTGAGGCACGGAAATCACCGGCCCGAAACCCGCCTTAACGAGATATCAATCCGGGGTTAAAGCCGCTCGATATCCCCAAGCGCCTCGCCCTCGTGGAACTCTGCCTCGAACGCCGCAAAGCGCCCTTCGGCAATCGCCGCCCGCATCCCGGCCATAAGCTCCTGATAATAATGGAGGTTGTGCCAGGTCAGCAGCATCCCGGCGATCATCTCCTTCGCCCGGACGACGTGATGCAGGTAGGCCCGCGAATAGCTCCGGCAGCAGGGACAGCTGCACCCCTCCTCCAGCGGCCGCGGGTCCTCCGCATGGCGCGCGTTGCGCAGGTTCACCTGCCCCCGCCGCGTCCAGGCCTGCCCGGTCCGCCCGGACCGCGAGGGCAGCACGCAATCCATCATGTCGATGCCACGCGCCACGGCCCCCACAATATCTGCCGGTTTTCCGACACCCATCAGGTAACGCGGCTTGTCGGCCGGCAGCATTCCGGGCGCGAAATCGAGGCAGCCGAACATCGCTTCCTGCCCTTCGCCCACGGCCAGACCGCCGATCGCATAGCCGTCGAAACCGATGTTAACCAAAGCTTGCGCCGATTCTTCCCGCAGGTCGCGCTCCAGCCCGCCCTGCTGGATGCCGAACAGCATGTGCCCCGGCCGGTCGCCAAAGGCCTCGCGCGACCGCGCCGCCCACCGCATCGACAGCCGCATCGACTCCTCCAGCCGCGCGCGGTCGGCGGGCAGCGCCGGGCACTCGTCGAAGGCCATGACGATGTCGGACCCCAGAAGCCGTTGAATCTCCATCGAAGTCTCGGGCGACAGCATGTGCTTGGAACCGTCCACATGGCTGCGGAAGGTCACGCCCTCCTCGGTCAGCTTGCGCAGATCCGACAGGCTCATCACCTGAAAACCGCCCGAATCCGTCAGGATCGGCCGCTCCCAGTTCATGAAGCGATGCAGGCCCCCAAGTTTTGCGACCCTCTCGGCCCCGGGCCGCAACATCAGGTGGTAGGTGTTGCCCAACAGGATATCCGCGCCGGTCTCGCGCACGCTTTCGGGCATCATGCCCTTCACCGTCGCGGCGGTGCCCACGGGCATGAAGGCCGGCGTGCGGATATCGCCGCGCGGGGTGCGGATCACGCCGGTCCGCGCGCGCCCGTCACGGGCGTTCAGTTCGAAGGATGTCAGTGCCATGCGCGTTCCCATACTGCCCCCGCAGATCAAACGCCAGCCCGCCATGGGCGCTGGTTAACGAAGACCTGACCGGGCGCATTCCGGTTAACCTTTGCCCACCGCGCGCAGCCGTTCCGCCCGGGTGACGAAAGCGCCGCACGGCGGCCCTGAAAGCGCCCGAAATCATGGTTACACCCACCTTCGAACCACCTTGCCCCGCGCCAAAGGATAGCCCACCCTCGTGTTCATGAAAGACCGCTCCGCCCGTGGCATTCCCGCCCTTCTGACCCAGTACGAAGCGCGCCGCGATCCCATCGACTGCGCCCCCGGCGAAGCCCTGCCAGAGGCCGACGCAGACCTTGCCCGGCTGACCCGCACCATCGTCGAGGACCCCGACGAGGACCCGAGGTTCGCGCCGCCCTTCCGCTCCGGCTTCCATCGCAAGTCGCATGCGATCCGCAAGGAACTTCAGGGTCTTAGCGAGCTTTGTTCACTTCATGGATTACTGGTCGCGCACCTGCGCAAACGCAGCTTTCCCGAACACGCGCCCTACCTGTTCCACAGGCTCTGGGACGAACACGCCGACCACCTGCTGGACCACCTCGACTCCCGCTGGCTGGTCTCGGCCATCACCACCTTCGGCGACCACGGGCTGACACCGACGCAACGCTCCACCGGCCTCGCGCTCTCCACGCTCTTCGGCGCGATGAAGCTCTACGAGACGGAACGCCTCTACTCCGGCCTCACCCCGCAGCAGCCGTTCCCTTCGTCAAAGCGCCAGAAAGCCGCCCTGCCGCTCGACATGGACGCCTACGCGCTGGTCGGCGGCGGCCTCGACGTGAACCTCGTCGCCCGCCTCTGGCAGGAGGCCTCAGAAGACCTCGTCATCGCCCCCTTAGTCTATGATTTATTGGCGAAATTGCTGAATGACGACCGCGCGCTTCCGGCCCGTCTCGCCGCCATGCGGGCCGAGAAGGAGGCCCATCGCGCCACCCGTCAGCCAGAGCCGGACGGCACGCCGCAGGGCAACAACCCGGCCCCGGTGAACGCCGGCCGCGTCCCCGCCACGGCGGCGGACCTGCGTTGGGGGCTGGTGACGACGGTGAAGGCGCCGCTCGACCAGATCGCCCGCTTTGCCGCGCATCATCTGGACCTCGGCGCCGAGGCGCTGCACCTCTACCTCGACGCCCCGGACCCGCAGGCCGCGGCCTTCCTCGGCGACCACCCGAAGATCCGGGTCACCACCTGCGACGCCGCCTACTGGGAGAGCCACGGAAAGGCGCGCCCCGATGCTCATCAATTGCGTCAAGCGTTCAATGCAACCCACTGTTATCACGCACATTCCGAAGGCCTGCACTGGCTCGGCCACATCGACGTGGACGAATTCATACTGGCCGACACGCCCGTCGCCCTTGCCCTCCACGGCGCAGCGCCCGACGCGGCCATCGCCCGCATCGCCCCGGCGGAGGCACTGGCCACCGACGGACCGCCGCAGCATTTCAAGCTGACCCACAAGCAGGCGGGCGTGAAGAAGGCCGACCTTCAGGACGTCTACCCGACCTTCGGGCTGCACCTTTACGGCGGGTTCCTGTCGCACACCTCCGGCAAGGTCTTTGCCCGCACCGGCATCGCCGACACCCGGCTGGGCATCCACACGCTGAAATTCCGCGGACAGGACGCCACCAACAAGGCCAAACCGGCGGGCCTGCTGCTCGCCCACCTGCACGCGGCAAGCTGGGAAAAGTTCCGCAATCATCTGGACTTCCGCCTTGCACGCGGGTCCTACCGCAAGCGTTCCACCCGGCCGGAACTGGGCCAGGCCGACCTCTTCGCCTTCCTGATGGAGGAGGAAGGCGAAAGCGGGCTCCGCGCCTTCTTCGACGAGGTCTGCGCCGACACGCCGGACCTGCGCGCACGGCTGGCGGACAAGGGCATGCTGGTCACCCGCGACCTCGATCTGGACGCGAAGGTCGCCCGCATCTTCGGCCCGCTGCCATGACCACCTGGGGCACCGTCAGCACCGTCAAGGCGCCGCTCGACGCGATCGAGCGCTTTGCCGCGTGGCACCTCGAACAGGGTGCACACCGGGTGTACCTCTACCTCGACGACGACGTGCCCGGGACGCTGGCGGCGCTCAAGGCGCATCCCCGCATCAGGGTATTGCACACCGACGCGGCCTATTGGGATAAGCGCAAGGGCCGGCCGAAGAAACATCAGGTGCGTCAGTCGCTTAACGCGCGACATTGCAACAACCGCAAGGCAGAGGTCGACTGGCTGGCGCATATCGACGTGGACGAATTCCTGCTGCCCGACCGGCCCGTGGCCGAGGTGCTGGCCGGACTTCCCGACAGCGCGCTTTGCGCCCGCGTCCGCCCGGTGGAGGCGCTGGCCCCCGGCACCGGCACGGCGGAGGGCGAGACCGCCTTCAAGGCCTTCCACCTCGACCAGCGGGCAAGGCAACAGGCGGCGGAGGACTGCTTTCCCACCTTCGGCACGCACCTGTCAGGCGGGTTCCTCAGCCACGTCGCGGGCAAGCTCTTCTTCCGGGCCGGGACCAAGGGCCTGCAGATCCGCATCCACAACGTGATCCTCGATGACGTCACCAACCCCGGTCAGGCCGATCTGCCGGGGCTGGAACTGGGCCACTTCCACGCCGACAGCTGGGAGCATTTCCTGGCCGCCTACCGTTTCCGCCTGGCCCAGGGGTCTTACCGGGCCGAACTGAAACCGCAGGTCCGCCGCGACGGGGCGCTGTCCCTGCACGACCTCTTCCGCACGATCGAGGCGGAGGGCGGCGAACCCGCCCTGCGCGCCTTCTTCGACGAGGTCTGCGTCGCCGATACACCGTTGTGCGACCGGCTGGATTCGCACGGGCTCTTGCGCCGCCGCGCCCTCAACCTCGAGACATTGCGCCGGAAACACTTCCCAAAAAGCACATGACCCCACGTCCCATGCGGTAATTTCACGGCAAGAGGCCACATCCGTTGACCTTTCCGCATAATTTCACTAAGGGACCACAAAGGGTTGAGAGCGCAACGACGTCAGGCCATCCGGGCCGGACCCTTCATCCATACGCGCGGGCCAAGGTTTGAGTGTCCGCAATCACACGGACACGCATGACAAAATTCTCTGATCTCGATCTCAGTCCCAAGGTTCTCAAGGCCATCGAAGAGGCCGGCTACACGACGCCGACCCCCATTCAGGCCGGTGCCATCCCCCACGCCCTCGAAGGCAAGGATGTGCTCGGAATCGCCCAGACGGGCACAGGCAAGACCGCCTCTTTCACCCTTCCGATGATCCACAAGCTCGCCCGGGGCCGCGCACGCGCCCGGATGCCGCGCTCGCTGGTTCTGTGCCCCACCCGCGAACTCGCGGCGCAGGTGGCGGAAAACTTCGACACCTACTCCAAGCACGTCAAGCTGACCAAGGCCCTGCTGATCGGCGGCGTCTCGTTCAAGGAACAGGACGTGCTGATCGACAAGGGCGTCGACGTGCTGATCGCCACGCCGGGCCGCCTGCTCGACCATTTCGAACGCGGCAAGCTGCTGCTGACGGGCATCGAGATCATGGTGGTGGACGAGGCCGACCGGATGCTCGACATGGGCTTCATCCCGGATATCGAGCGGATCTTCTCGCTCACCCCGTTCACCCGCCAGACGCTGTTCTTCTCCGCCACCATGGCGCCGGAGATCGAGCGCATCACCAACACCTTCCTCTCCGCGCCCGCGCGGATCGAGGTGGCCCGCCAGGCGACCGCCTCCGAGACGATCACCCAGGGCGCCGTGGTCTTCACACCGTCCCGCCGTGACCGTGAAGGCAGCGAAAAGCGCGCCGTTCTGCGCGCGCTGATCGATGCTGAGGGCGAGGCCTGCTCAAACGCGATCATCTTCTGCAACCGCAAGGTCGATGTGGATATCGTTGCGAAATCGCTGAAGAAATACGGCTACAACGCCTCGCCGATCCACGGAGACCTCGACCAGTCGCAGCGCACGCGCACGCTGGACGGGTTCCGTGACGGGTCCGTCCGCCTGCTGATCGCCTCCGACGTCGCGGCCCGCGGTCTGGACATTCCGGCGGTGACCCACGTCTTCAACTTCGACGTGCCCAGCCATGCCGAGGATTACGTGCACCGCATCGGCCGTACCGGCCGCGCCGGACGCTCCGGCAAGGCCTACACGATCTGTGTGCCGCGGGACGAGAAGTACTTCGATGCCGTCGAGAAGCTCCTCCAGAAGGAGATCCCGCGCCTCGAGAACCCGCTGAAATCGGAGGCCCCGGCAGCGGCCGAGCCGCGCTCCGACAGCCGCAAGGACAGCAAGCCCGCGGAAGAGAAGGAAACGCGCAGCTCGTCGAGCCGTTCGCGGTCTTCTTCCTCCTCCTCGTCGTCTTCCTCGTCTTCGTCCAACCGGTCGTCTTCCTCTTCGTCCAGCCGCTCCGGCAGCAGCTCGAAGAACAGCCGGTCGTCGTCTGCGCGGTCCGACCGCAACGACCGCAAGGAAAGCAACATGATCGGCATGGGCGAGCACATGCCGGAGTTCATCGCGCTCAGCTTCGACGAGCGCCGCGCGGGCTGAAGCCAAGGCACACTGACATGAAAAAGGCCGGCCCCGAGGGACCGGCCTTTCCTGTTTCCGAGCGCGATTATCCGAGCGTCGCCGTCATGGTGATCTCGCAGTCCAGCAGCTTCGAGATCGGGCAGTTGGCTTTCGCCGTCTCTGCCGCCTTCATGAAATCCTCCTCGGACGCGCCGGGCACCTTCGCCGCGACGGTCAGGTGGGACTTCTTGACGGCGAACCCGTCGCCTTCCTTGTCCATGTAGATCTTCGCGGTGGTCGAAATCTCGTCGGGGACCAGATCGCTCTGACCGAGGATCATCGACAGCGCCATGGAAAAGCAGCTGGCGTGCGCGGCCCCGATCAGTTCTTCCGGGTTGGTGCCGGGCTTGTCTTCGAACCGGGTGTTGAACCCGTAGGGCTGATCCTTCAGCGCGGCGGATTCGGTGGACACGGTGCCCTTCCCGGTCTTGAGGTCACCCATCCATTTTGCGGAACCGGCTTTCTCGATCATGTAAATCTCCTGTCTTCTGTCTGTCGGCGCGCCTTCAGGGCACACCTCATGGCGCCCGACGGGGCGCATCGAAGACCCAACGACCCGGAGCACATCCGGTTCCTTAAACCGATCCTTAACCCGGCAGGTGAGATGGTGCGGCCGTACAAGTTGTGAATCGGCAGGGCGATGCAAGCCAATGCGACCTTTCGGATGAGTGAACGCCGTTCCCCCCGCGTTTCGATCGACCTGCGTGTCATCGCCATACAAGACGGGCTTGAAATACCGGGAAAGGTCCTGAACCTCTCCGGTGGCGGCGTGCAGATGGCACTGGACCCGATTTCCTCCGCAGCGATGCGCAGCGGTCCGCTGGAGCTCGAGATTGCGGGCATCGGGCGATATCCGTCGCGGATCGTCTGGAAGGCCGTCAACAGCCTCGGTGCCGAGTTCCTGATCAGCGACAGCATGCGCCAGCTGGTGGAGCATCGCATCACCGCCCTTGGTCGGAGCATGAAGGAACCGACCGGCCGCAGCGCGGAGCCGCCCCTGCAAGTAGAGACAGTCGAGGCGCCAGAGCTGCCGCCCCCCTCGTCAGAGGCGCCGGCCCCCGTCAGCACGCTGCGGATCGTGGAAACGGACCAGTTCACCGATCTGCGCCGCAGCCCGCGGATCAAGGTCAACCTGGGCGCGCGCTGCTTCCAGGGGGGGTACGACATCCCCTGCCAGATCCTCGACATCTCCGAAGGCGGCGCGCGGATGCGGTTCGATTCCATCGGGATCGCGGGCGTCCGCGACGACACACTGAACCTGCAGATCCCCGGCTACGGCCAGTACCACGCCGATTTCCGCTGGCGGCAGGGCTCAGACGCCGGGGCGGAGTTCCGGCTGACCGACCGCCAGAGGGAGCACCTCTCCAACCGCATCCGCACCGCCCTTCGGGACGGCGCCGTAAGCGCCTGACTCAGGACAGGCGGCTGACGACGACCGTGACCTCGGGCTTCTTGCCGATCTCGTTCTGGCAGGTCTGGCGCACCACGCGGCGCAGCCCCTCTTCCAGCTTGTCGTCGTCGGTCAGGGTCTTGTCCCCGGCCCGGCCGACAAACTGGCCGAGGTCGGCCTCAAGGATGTCCACCAGCGGCACGTGGCTGCGACCGATCTCGGCCAGCCCCATGAGGTCGCACCAAGGATCGCCCAGCGGTTCGTCCTCTTCGTCGAGGATCATCGTCACAACCACGTGGCCGTTCAGCGCCATGCGGATACGGTCGCGCACGATGCCGTCCAGCGCGCCGATCTGCACCGTACCGTCAAGGTAGGTGCGCCCGGTCTCGATATACTCTGCCACCTTGGGTTCGTTGCCAGTCAGGTCGATCATCATGCCGTTGACCGCCAGGACCCCCTGCCGCCGCCGCTCCGTCGCCAGCTTGACGTGCTCCCTCAGGTGCCGGTGCTCGCCATGCATGGGCACCACGATCTGCGGCTGCACGATGTCCTGCACGGTTTCCAGGTCCGGACGGTTGGCATGGCCCGACACGTGGTAATCGCCCATCGAGTCGTCGACCACGTCCACGCCCTTCTCCGACAACTGGTTCATGATGCGGATCACGTCCCGCTCGTTGCCGGGAATGGTCTTGGAGGAGAACAGGAAGAGATCGCCCTCCTTCAGCTCGATCCCGTTGAACTTGCCCCGGGACAGCTGGGCCGAGGCCGCGCGCCGCTCCCCCTGCGAACCGGTGGCGAGGATCATCAGGTTCTCGCGCGGCAGCTGCGCGGCATCCTCCGGACTGACCACGCTCGGGAACCGCGTCAGCACGCCCGTCTCCACCGCGGCCTCGACCATGCGGCGCATCGCGCGGCCCATCAGGCAGATCGACCGCCCGGCCCGCTCACCCGCTTCGGCCAGCGTCTTCACCCGCGCCACGTTGGAGGCGAACGTCGTCGCCACCACCATGTGCCTGGCCTCGCTCACCAGCTTCTCGACCGCGGGGCCGACGATGACCTCCGACCGGCCGGGATGGCGGTTGAACACGTTGGTGCTGTCGCAGACCAGCGCCTTCACCCCGCCTTTCGACACCTCGGCCCACAGCTCCGGATCCCACGGCTCGCCCACCAGCGGCTGGGTGTCCAGCTTGAAATCGCCGGTGTGCAGCACCCGGCCCGCCGGGCTGTCGATCACAAGACCGCTGCTTTCGGGGATGGAGTGCGAGATCGGCAGGAACCCCACGGTGAACGGCCCCACCGTCACGGTTTCCGGCCAGGCGGAACAGGTCCGCACCGACTTCCCCTCAACTCCGTATTCCGCCAGCTTCTGACGGGCGAGGTTCGCGGTGAAGGCCCGCGCGTAGATCGGCACCGACAGATCGCCGAAGGTATGCCCCACCGCGCCCACGTGATCCTCGTGCGCGTGGGTGATGAACATCGCCTCGATGCGGTTCTTGTTCTCTTTCAGCCAGGTGATGTCCGGCAGGATCAGGTCGACGCCCGGCGTGCCGTCCATGTCCGGAAAGGTCACGCCCATGTCGACGACGATCAGCCGCTCGGCCCCCGGTTTGCCGTACCCGTAGACGTAGCAGTTCATGCCGATCTCGCCGGCGCCCCCAAGCGGGAGATAGATCAATCGCGCGTCGCTCATGCCTTGGCCTCTTCAATTCGTTTGCCACGGCTACTCTGCATGAGCACGGGCCTTGTTATGTGTGTAGATCACGGTAAGTCCGTGCATTGTCAGGAATTCATCGTAGGCGTCAAATAGCGGCACCGACTGCTGGAACAAGGGCGCCAGCCCGCCGGTTGCCACGATGCGCATGGGGCGGTCGCGCTCGGCCTTGATACGGTCGCAGATCTCCCGCACGAGCCCCACGTACCCCCAGAACACGCCGGACTGCATGCACGCAACCGTATTCGTGCCGATCACCGACTGCGGGCGGGAAATGTCGACGTGCGGCAGCGCCGCCGCTGCCTGGTGCAGGGCCTCGAGGCTGAGGTTCACGCCCGGTGCGATCACACCGCCGATATAGGCGCCGTCGCTGGCCACCACGTCGAAGGTGGTGGCCGTGCCGAAGTCCACGATCACAAGGTCTCCGCCGAACTTGTCGAAGCCCGCCACCGTGTTCACCAGACGGTCCGGGCCGACCGCGGTGCCGGGATCCACCCGCACGTCCACGGGCAGGCTGCACTCCGGCCGCCCGACCACGATGGGCCGCGTCTTGAAGTACCTGTCCGACAGCACCCGTAGGTTGAAGACCACGCGCGGCACCGTGGACGAGATGATGACATCGGTGATCTCGGCCTTGATGCCCTGGAACTCCATCAGCGTCGACAGCCAGACATAGTACTGGTCCGCCGTCCGCTGATGCTCGGTCGAGGTGCGCCATGTCGCGATGAAGACCTCGCCATCCCAGATCGAGAACACGGTGTTGGTGTTGCCGCAGTCTATGGCAAGCAGCATGAGGCGTGACCTTTCAGAAGAAGACGTCCGCGGCCGCGATCGCCGTCCGGCCCTGCGGCGTGTCTAGAACAAGTTGCCCGCGGGCGTCCACCGTCTCGAAGACGCCGGTGACGGTGCGGGTTCCGGTGCGCGCGGTGATCGTCTCGCCCACACGGGCCGCCCTAGCCAGCCAGGCCTCCCGGATCGGCGCAAAGCCGTAGGTGACAAAGGCGTGTTCCCGCACGGCCCAGGCTTCGGCCAGCGCATCCAGCATCCGTTCAGGCGTCACCCGGACCCCGGTTTCGGACAGCAGCGACACCGGCGGCACCGCCCCCTCCTCGACCTGCTGCGCGCCGGGCGCGGCGATCAGGTTAACGCCGATCCCCACAGCCAGGCCGCCGCCCGGCAGCCCCTCCAGCAGGATGCCCGCCACCTTGCCGCCGTTGAGCAGCACGTCGTTCGGCCACTTGAGCGCCAGGGCTGCCTCCGCACCCGTCAGGGTCGCAAAGGCATCGAACAGCGCGAGCGAAGCCACGAACGACCGCAGCGCCACCACATCCGGCGTCTCCTGCGGGCGCATGACCAGCGTCCCGGCAAAGTTCCCCTCCGGCGCCACCCAGGCCCGTCCGCGGCGCCCGCGCGCGGCGGTCTGGCGCAGGGCGCAGATCCACTCCGGCCCGGCCAGCCCCGACACGACCCGCGCCGCCTCGGCGTTGGTGCTGTCGACCTCCGCCAGCACCCGCCGCCCGTAGCCCTCAGGCCAGCCCATGCGCCCTGCCCTTCATCTTGGTCCAAATACCTTGGGGTCCGGGGGGAACCCCCGGCGTGCCGCAGGCACGAAAAAGCGACGCGCCCGCAAAGGGGCGCGTCGCCGCATGAAAACAGCCGGTCAAGATCAGTTGACCAGAGCGACCGCTGCCGCCTGCGCCGAGTCCTGCACATCCACCGTCAGGCCCAGCGGGTTGAAGACCGCCAGCACGATGATGATCGCAGACAGCGCCAGGAAACCCGACAGCAGCGGCGAGGACGACGTGTCGAGCGCGTCCTCCCGGTCTTCGCCGAAGTACATGTAGAACACGATCCGCAGGTAGTAGTAGGCCCCGATGACCGAGGCGACCACGCCCGCGACCGCCAGCCAGACCATGTCCGCCTCGACCGCGGCCATCAGCACGCCGTACTTGGCGAAGAAGCCCAGCAGCGGCGGCACGCCCGCCAGCGAGAACAGCAGCACCAGCATGGCCAGCGCACGGCCCGGTTCCTTCTTCGAATACATGCCGAGCGACTCGATGTCCGTCACCGGCTGGCCGTCGCGCTCCATCGACAGAATGAAGGCGAAGGTGCCGACGTTCATCGTCACATAGATGGCCATGTAGATCAGCATGTTCTGAACGCCGACCTCGGTCCCGGCGGCAAGGCCGATCAGGGAATAGCCCATGTGGGCGATCGACGAATAGGCCATCAGGCGCTTGATGTCCTTCTGCCCGATGGCCGCGAAGGAGCCGAGGAACATCGACAGCACGGCCAGCAGCGCGATCACCTGCCCCCAGTCCGCCGTGGCGTTGCCGAAGGCGTCGAACATCACGCGGGCGAACAGGCCCATCGCCGCGACCTTGGGTGCGGTGGCGAAGAAGGCCGTCACCGGGGTCGGAGAGCCCTGGTACACGTCCGGCGTCCACATATGGAACGGCACGGCCGAGACCTTGAACGCCATGCCCGAAATCATCAGCACCAGACCCAGCAGCAGGCCGATGGAGACATGCCCCTCTTCCGCCGTCTGGATGATGCCGGAGAACAGCGTGGTGCCCGCGTAGCCATAGACCAGCGATGCGCCGTAAAGCAACAGGCCGGAGGACAGCGCGCCCAGCACGAAGTACTTCAGGCCCGCTTCGGTCGACTTCACGCTGTCCCGGCGCAGCGACGCCACCACGTACAGCGACAGCGACTGCAGCTCGAGCCCCATGTAAAGCGACATCAGGTCGCCCGCCGACACCATGACCATCATGCCGACCACGGCCAGCGAGACCAGCACCGGGTACTCGAACCGCAGCAGGCCGCGACGCGCCATGTAACCCTCGCTCATCAGCAGCACCGCCGCCGCGGAGATGAGGATCAACACCTTCGAGAAGCGCGAGAAGCCGTCCGACTGGAACATGCCACCGAATGCACTCTGTGCGCCCTCGCCCGTCGTTCCGATCCAGAAGGCCAGGACCACGAACAACGCCGCGGTCGCCCATGTGAGCGCCGGGGCGAGGTCGTCCTTCGCGGTGTAGACCGCGCCGACCAGTGCCACCATCGCGTAGACCGACAGGATGATCTCCGGCAGGATGATGTTCAGATCTGCTGACATCTGTCGCCCCCTTAGTGTTCAGATTCGGCCACTTGGGTGGCGTCGCCACCCCGGCCCGCGCTTTCCAGCGCCATGTCATATTTCGAGACGAGTGCCTCCACCGACGGTCCGATCCGGTCGAGGATCGGCGCGGGGTAGACCCCCATCCAGATGGTCATGACGACGAGCGGCGCGAAGATCGCCTTTTCCCGTGCGGTCATGTCCTTGATGGTCTTCAGGCTTTCCTTGATGAGGTCGCCCATCACCACGCGGCGGTACAGCCACAGCGCATAGGCCGCCGACAGGATCACGCCGGTCGCGGCACCCGCCGCCACCCAGGTGTTGACCTGGAAGATCCCCGCCAGCGTCAGGAATTCGCCGATGAACCCGGAGGTGCCCGGCAGGCCGACGTTGGCCATGGTGAACAGCATGAAGATCAGCGCGTAGGCCGGCATGCGGTTCACGAGGCCGCCGTAGGCGTCGATCTCTCGCGTGTGCATCCGGTCGTAGATCACGCCGACACAGAGGAAGAGCGCGCCGGAGATGAACCCGTGAGAGATCATCTGGAAGATCGCCCCGTCCACGCCCTGCTGGTTCGCCGCGAAGATCCCCATCGTGACGTAACCCATGTGCGCGACGGACGAATAGGCGATCAGCTTCTTCATGTCCTCCTGCACCAGCGCCACGAGCGAGGTGTAGATGATCGCGATCACCGACAGCGTGAAGACGAAGTTCGCCATCACGTCGGAGCCCACCGGGAACATCGGCAGCGAGAAGCGCAGGAAGCCGTAGCCGCCCATCTTCAGCAGGATCGCCGCCAGCACCACGGAGCCCGCGGTCGGCGCCTGGACGTGCGCTTCGGGCAGCCAGGTGTGCACCGGCCACATCGGCATCTTCACCGCGAAGGAGGCGAAGAAGGCGATGAACAGCATGGTCTGCAGGCCGCCCACCACCGGGATGCCCAGAACCGAGAACTCCTCGGACGCGAACTGGTGGGTCAGCAGCGACACGTCGCAGCCCCCGATGCAGGTCGTTCCCGCGTCGGCATACATCGCGACCATGGCTACCAGCATCAGCACGGAGCCGAGGAAGGTGTAGAGGAAGAACTTGAACGATGCGTAGATGCGGTCCTTGCCGCCCCAGATGCCGATGATCAGGAACATCGGGATCAGGCCTGCCTCGAAAAAGACGTAGAACAGGACCAGGTCCAGCGCCATGAACACGCCCAGCATGAGCGTTTCCAGCATCAGGAAGGCGATCATGTATTCGGTCACGCGGTGCTTCACGTCCCACGAGGCCCAGATCACCAGCGGCATCATGAAGGTCGTCAGCATGACGAACAGGACAGAGATCCCGTCGACGCCCATCCGGTAGCTGAGGCCCATCAGCCACTCGCCCTCTTCCACCATCTGGAAGCCGGTGTTCGACGCGTCGAACTGCGCGAGGATGAACAGGGATATGATGAAGGTCGCCGTCGTGGCGATCAGCGCAAGGTACTTCGCATTGCGCTGAGCCGCCGCATCGCTGCCGCGCAGGAAGACCGCAAGGATCAGTGCCGCCAGCGCAGGCAGGAAGGTGACGATGGAAAGAAGGTTGGCCATTACTGCGCCCCTCCGGAGATGGTCATCCACGTGATCAGGACCGCGATCCCGATCACCATGGCGAAGGCATAGGTGAAGATGTAACCGGACTGCGCCCGACCGGCGAGACGGGTGACCCAGGGGACAATGCCCATGGCCAGACCGTTGATCCCGCCCTTGATGATGGCCTCGTCACCACCCTTCCACAGGATGCGGCCCAGCTTTTTCGAGGGCTGCACGAAGAGGAAGTCGTAGATCTCGTCGAAGTACCACTTGTTCAGCAGGAAGAGGTACAGCGGACGCTGGTTCTCTGCCAGTTGCTTCGGCATCGCCGGGTTGACGATGTAGAACCAGTAGGACACCGCGAAACCGATCAGCATGGCGATGAAGGGGCTGACCTTCACCCAGACCGGCGCGTGGTGCGCGTCGTCCATGACGGTGTTGTCCGCGGCCATGAAGATCGCGCCCTGCGGCGCCATTCCGGCAGACCCGTGGTCCCCCTCGGCGGCATGGGCTGCATCGCCCTCGCCTTCCGCTGCGGCCACGTCTTCGCCGTTGGCCTCGTCGGCAACCGCGTCGCCCGTGGTTTCGGTGTCGGCGGCAACGGTCTCGTCCGCGCTGGCTTCTTCGTTCACCGCGTCCGCGGCACCCTGAAGCTCGGCCACGTCCTCCGCATGCGCGGCGTCGCTCCCGACCACCTCTTCATGGTGCGCCGGGATGCCGAAGAAGGCGTTGACCCGGGCGTGGTCGCCGAAGAACGACCCGTACCAGACCATGCCGGAGAAGATCGCGCCAAGTGCCAGCACCCCCAGCGGGATAAGCATGACCTTCGGGCTTTCGTGCGCATGTTCATGCGTGTGCTTGTTGCCACGCGGCTTGCCGAAGAAGGTCAGGAAGATCAGGCGCCACGAATAGAACGACGTGAACAACGCAGCGACGACCAGCATCCAGAAGGCGTAACCGCCGGCGGTGCCCGCCCATGCGCTCTCGATCACCGCATCCTTCGACAGGAAGCCCGCGAAACCGATATGGGTCAGAGGAATGCCAACGCCGGTGATGGCCAGCGTGCCGATCATCATCGCCCAGAAGGTGTAGGGCAGCTTCTTCCGCAGACCGCCATAGTTCCGCATGTCCTGCTCGTGGTGCATGCCGTGGATCACGGATCCCGCGCCGAGGAACAGCATCGCCTTGAAGAAGGCGTGCGTGAACAGGTGGAACATCGCGACGGAGTAGACGCCCACGCCCGCTGCCACGAACATGTAGCCCAGCTGCGAACAGGTCGAATAGGCGATCACGCGCTTGATGTCGTTCTGCACGAGACCGACCGTCGCCGCGAAGAAGGCAGTCGAGGCACCCAGGAAGGTGACAAAGGCCATCGCGTGCGGTGCGTACTCCATCAGCGGCGACATGCGGCAGACGAGGAAGACGCCCGCGGTCACCATGGTCGCGGCGTGGATCAGCGCCGACACAGGGGTCGGGCCTTCCATCGCGTCCGGCAGCCAGGTGTGCAGGAACAGCTGTGCCGATTTGCCCATCGCACCGATGAACAGCAGGAAGGCCGCAACTTCTGCCGCGTTCCACGTCCCCCAGAGGAAGGTGAGCTGCGTCTCGGCCAGCGTCGGTGCGGCGGCAAAGATGTCGTCGAAGCGCACGGAATCCGTCAGGAAGAACAGCGCGAAGATGCCCAATGCAAAGCCGAAGTCGCCGACCCGGTTGACCACGAAAGCCTTGATGGCGGCAGCGTTGGCCGACGGCTTGCGATAGTAGAAGCCGATCAGCAGGTAGGAGGCGACACCCACGCCTTCCCAGCCGAAGAACATCTGAACGAGGTTGTCGGAGGTCACCAGCATCAGCATGGCGAAGGTGAAGAACGACAGGTACGCGAAGAAGCGCGGCTTGTAGCTTTCCTCGCCCTCCCGGAAGTTCTCGTCATGCGCCATGTAGCCGAAGGAATACAGGTGCACGAGCGACGA
Source organism: Sagittula sp. P11 (assembly GCF_002814095.1). Taxonomy (NCBI): domain Bacteria; kingdom Pseudomonadati; phylum Pseudomonadota; class Alphaproteobacteria; order Rhodobacterales; family Roseobacteraceae; genus Sagittula; species Sagittula sp. P11. The sequence continues at coordinate 3,920,309 of NZ_CP021913.1, read as the reverse complement.
GACGGTGGTGACGACGATCAGCATGATCGAGGTCAGCCGGTCCAGCCGGATCGACCAGTCGGTCGACAGCGTGCCGCTTTCGATCCAGCGCAGGATCTGGACGTGCTCGGTCTCCGGCCCGTGGGTCAGGAAGGTGATCCACGAGAAGAAGCAGGCCAGGAACAGCAGGCCCGTGGTGATCCACTGGGCGCCACGGATGCCGATGAATTTCCAGCCGAAGCCCGCGATGAGAGCGCCCGCGAGGGGCGCAAACAGGATGATGCTCTCCATGGGCTCAGCCTTTCATGACGTTGACGTCTTCCACGGCGATGGTGCCGCGGTTTCGGAAGAAGCAGACGAGGATCGCAAGGCCGATGGCCGCTTCGGCGGCGGCGACGGTCAGCACGAACAGCGTGAACACCTGACCGGCGAGGTCGCCGAGATGCGTCGAGAAGGCCACGAGATTGATGTTCACCGCCAGCAGCATCAGTTCGATGCTCATCAGCAGGATGATCACGTTCTTGCGGTTCAGGAAGAGCCCGAAGATGCCGATCACAAACAGCACTGCGGCCACTGTCAGGTAGTGTTCCAATCCGATCATACGTGTCCCTCCGGGTGGCTTGCCCGATTTGTCGTCTTGTCTGTGGCACCCCGGAAGCGGCCCGGGGGCTCTGTTCTGTCAGGTTCCGGGCGGGCCCGGCACCACGTCCCGGGCATGTCCCGGAACCTCGATCGTCTCGCCGCCCTCGGGCGGCAGCCCCGGCAATGCGCCGGGCGGGGACGGGACCTGCCCGGCCCCGGTCAGCCCAAAGGGCCGACCTTCCGTTTCATCAGGCGCAGCCGGACAAGCTTGTCCTCGGCCCAGACCTGCATGCGCGCGGGCAGCAGCAGCACGAGCTTGCTCAGCACCCATGCGCCCGCAACGATCTTCAAGGCCCAGAAACCGGCGTAAAGCACCAGCCCCGCGGGCGAGAAGAGAAGATCCCAGAATGCGCTCACAGCCCCTGCCCCGGTCTCACGTCCCGCAGCTCCATCGCCTTGGCGGGATCGCGGTACATCTGTGCCAGCACGTCCTGGCGTTTGACATCCTGGCGGTGGCGCAGCGTCAGAACGATGGCCCCGATCATCGCAACCAGCAGGATCAGACCCGCCAGCTGGAACAGCAGGAAGTACTTGTCATAGAGGATCATGCCAAGCGCGGCGGTGTTCTCCACCCCTTCGGGCGCCGGTGCCGACAGCTGGCCCGCGGCCAGGTCGGAGGCTTCCCAGACGCCAAACGCCATGGCCAGCTGCATCAGGATCACGAGGCCGATCAGCAGCGCCAGCGGCATGTAGCGCGCCATCTCCGCCTTCAGTTCGGCAAAGTCGACGTCCAGCATCATCACCACGAAGAGGAACAGCACCGCGACGGCGCCGACGTAGACGATGACCAGCAGCATGGCGACGAATTCCGCCCCCATCAGCACGAAGAAACCGGCCGCGGAGAGGAAGGCGAGGATCAGCCAGAGCACGGAGTGCACCGGGTTGCGGCTGACGACCGTGAAGAGCCCCCCGGCGATCACGCCAAGTGCAAAGAGGTAGAAGGCAAAAGCCATCATGTCTCGTCATCCTTCTTGTCGGCCATGACCGCCCGCGACAGTTCGAGCGCGCGGTTCATGGCGGGAATACCTGCGAACATCGACATATGCGTGATCGTGTCGACGATTTCTTCCTTGGTGGCGCCCGCCTCGATGGCGTGGCGCACGGTCATGCGCAAGGGCGTCTCCGCCTGCGCGCCCTGCATCACCAGACCCGAGAGCGTCAGCAGCAGCCGCGTCTTGGCATCCAGCCCCTCTTTCGAGAACCCCTTGCCGAACCACATCTCCATCGCGTCCTTCGGCATGGTCGGCCACATGGCTTCGAATGCCTTGGGGTCGAAGCTCGACAGCGCCGGGTTCATGCTGGTCACCATGTCCTGCGCGAACTTCTGGCTCTGCTCCATCATCAGCTCGAACGGCGTCTTGGTGGTCATGCTCGGCTCCCCTTGCAGGATGTGACGGGACACCGCGGGACGCGGGCCGGGATATGGGCGGCGGGGCGGTTCATCGGTACGGCGCGTCCAACTCCAGGTTGCGGGCGATCTCCGCTTCCCAGCGGTCGCCGTTCGCCAGCAGCTTGGCCTTGTCGTAGAACAGCTCTTCTCGGGTCTCGGTCGAGAACTCGAAGTTCGGCCCCTCGACGATGGCATCCACCGGGCAGGCCTCCTGGCAGAAACCGCAGTAGATGCACTTCGTCATGTCGATGTCGTAGCGGGTCGTCCGGCGCGAGCCGTCGTCGCGCGGCTCCGCGTCGATGGTAATGGCCTGTGCCGGGCAGATCGCCTCGCACAGTTTGCAGGCGATGCAGCGTTCCTCGCCGTTGGGATACCGGCGCAGGGCGTGCTCGCCGCGGAAACGCGGGCTCAGCGGACCCTTCTCGTGCGGGTAGTTGACGGTGGCCTTGGGGGCAAAGAAGTACTTCATCCCCAGCTGGAACCCCTTCATGAAGTCCGCGAGCAGAAAGTACTTCGCGGCCCGTCCGTAGTCGATGGCTGCCATGTCTACGCGCTCTCCTCTTTGACGGCTTCGCGGGCTGCTTCCAGCCGCTCGGCCTGCTCGGCGTCCATCACGGGATCGCCGAATTCATCGTAATCGCCAACCCGCTCGTTTCCGGTGCGGCCGGTGGCGGAAACCTCTTCCGCCACGGCGGCCGCAACGGCGGCGGGCGCGGGCTTTGACTTCACCTCCGCATCCTCCATGGCCTGCACATCGGCGGCCCAGCGGAAGATGGCGGCGGCGATCTCGTTGGCCTGCGGCAGGAGGTTGCCCTCTGCATCGGTGTCCGGCAGGCCGCAATCGCGGACGACAAAATCGCCCAGGGCGATCATGTCGATGTACTTGGCGTCGAGGATGGCTTTCTTCAGGTCGGTCATCAGGTTTCTCCCGTGAACAGACGGGCGCACGTCATGCGCACCCCTGCCCCGACCCTACCATCGGGGCGCGACACCACGCCCCGAACGCCAGGAAGCAATCCCGAAACAGTCTGTTTCGACGTCTGCTCCACCATCAGCCTCCGACTGCCCAACGGGTATAGAAGCCCCAGAACCACTCGAACTTGGCCGCGAAGGCCACGAAGACGACCCATGCCAGCGACATCGGCAGGAAGACCTTCCAGCCCAGGCGCATCAGCTGGTCGTACCGGTAACGCGGGGTGATCGCCTTCACCAGAGAGAAGATGAAGAAGACGAACAGCATCTTGATGCACATCCAGAAGATGCCATCCGGCAGGAATTCGACCGGGGACAGCCAGCCGCCGAGGAACAGCAGCGAAACCAGCGCGCACATCAGCACGACCGCGGTCAGTTCGCCGATCATGAACAGCAGGAACGGCGTGGAGGAGTATTCCACCTGGTAGCCCGCCACCAGTTCGGATTCCGCTTCCGGCAGGTCGAACGGCGGGCGGTTGGTTTCCGCGAGCGCCGAGATGAAGAACAGGAACATCATCGGGAAGTGCGGGATCCAGTACCAGGACAGGATGCCCATGCCGTCCTGCGCCTCGACGATGCTGCCGAAGTTCAGCGACCCCGAAGAGATCACGACGCCGATGATGATGAGGCCGATGGACACCTCGTAGGAAATCATCTGCGCGGCGGACCGCAGCGAGCCAAGGAACGGGTACTTCGAGTTGGACGCCCAGCCCCCCATGATCACGCCGTACACTTCCAGCGAGGAGACCGCGAAAACGTAAAGAATGGCCACGTTGATGTCGGAGACCACCCAGCCGTCGCCGAAGGGAATCACCGCCCAGGCGATGAAGGCCATGACAAGGCTGACCATCGGCGCGAGGAAGAACACGAAGCGGTCGGCGCCCGCGGGCACGACGACCTCTTTCACGATGTATTTCAGGAAGTCGGCAAAGGACTGCAGCAGGCCGAAGATGCCCACGACGTTCGGCCCCCGGCGCATCTGCACGGCGGCCCAGATCTTGCGGTCGCCCCACATCAGGAAGGCGAGGCTTACCAGAAGCGGCACCAGAAGCGCGAGGATCGTGAAGACGATCCAGATCGCGATACCCCAGGGATTGTCGGAGAAGAATTCAGCCATCAGGTCCTCACACCATCGGTATTCCGTTCTCGGCGCAGGCCAGCGCGGTGACCTCGGCGTCGATCGTTCGTGATCCGCGGGGCAGAGCCGGCGAGATGGTGTAAACCGCATCCCCGCGCCAGAGGCCACCCTCTTCGTCCACATTCGTGCGCAAATGCCGCGCGAATCCGTACCCCCGGATCAGCGCGTATTGCGCGGCGGCACATTCGGCGTAGGCCTCCACGTCGATCTGGTTGCGCGCCCCACGCATGGAAACGTGGAAATTCACCAGATCGCCATCCAGCAACCGCGTCTCGACACCCTCGTAAGACGGGGTGAACGGCCCCTTTGCCGCCGCCGGAGTGTCGCATCCGGTGGTGGCAGCGCAGGCGAGCGAGGCTATCACCCAGCCCACCCTCACTTATTCCGCCGCCATCGGCGCCTGGGAGCGCAGTTTCGAGTTCTTGGACAGTTCCGCCATGACCTCCGACGCGCGCGCGATCGGGTTGGTCAGCCAGTGGTCCTTCACCGGGTAGCGGAAGTCCGCATCCCCCATGTCGGCGGCCTCCAGCGGCGTCCATTCGTTTTCCGGCACCTCGTCGATGCGGGCAAGGTGCGGCACCTCCGAGACCAGCGCCTGACGGAGCTGCGCGATGGAGTTCCACGGCTGCGTCGCGCCGATCTCGGCGGACAGAGCGCGCAGGATCGCCCAGTTTTCCTTGGCCTCGCCCGGTGCGAACCCGGCACGCAGCGCCAGTTGCGGGCGGCCCTCGGTGTTCACGAACAGGCCCTGCTCTTCGGTGTAGGCGGCGGCAGGCAGAATCACGTCGGCACGGTGCGCGCCACGGTCCCCGTGCGAGCCTTGGTAGATCACGAAAGCGCCTTCGCCGATCTCCACCTCGTCCGCGCCGAGGTTGTAGATCACGTCCGCCTCGCTGACCGCGTCCATGCCGCGCTCGTTCGTGGCGTTCACGTCCATCGCACCCACGCGGCCCGCGGCCGTATGCAGAACCATGAACTTCGCCGAACCGGCGGCGGCGGTCTGCATGGCGGTGCCCAGAACGGCGGCGCCATCGGCCTCGTTCAGTGCGCCCTGACCGATGATCACCACACCGGCGACGCCCTCCTTGTCGGAGTGGTCCATCTTCGACAGCTTGGCCAGCGCCTCGCGGCCGGTGCCGAGTTCCTGCACCGGGAAGGTCAGGTCGACCGGCGTACCGATCCGCGCGACCTTTGCACCGGCGGCCCAGGCCTTGCGGATGCGGGCATTCAGGACCGGCGCTTCGTCACGAGGGTTGGTGCCGATCAGCAGGATCATCTCAGCGCTGTCGAAGTCCTCGATGGCAGCCGTGCCGACATAGCCCGAACGGTTGCCGGCGGGCAGCTTCGCGCCATCGGTACGGCATTCGACGACACCGCCCTGCCCCTCGACCAGCTGCTTGAGGCTGTAGGCCGCTTCGACCGGGGCCAGATCGCCGACGATACCGGCAAGTTTCGAGGCGCCCTTGATCGCCGTGGCGGCGGCGGCCAGCGCCTCCGGCCAGGTGGCGGGCTTCAGCTTGCCGTCCTTGCGCACGTAGGGCCGGTCCAGCCGCTGGCGGCGCAGGCCGTCCCAGACAAAGCGCGTCTTGTCGGCAATCCATTCCTCGTTCACGCCGTCATGGTTGCGCGGCAGGATGCGCATCACTTCGCGGCCCTTGGTGTCCACGCGGATGCTGGACCCCAGCGCGTCCATCACGTCGATGGTCTCCGTCTTGGTCAGCTCCCACGGGCGGGCGGTGAAGGCGTAGGGCTTCGACACCAGCGCGCCCACCGGGCACAGGTCGATGATGTTGCCCTGCAGGTTCGAATCGAGGGTCGAGTTCAGGTAGGAGGTGATCTCCGCATCCTCGCCCCGGCCGGTCTGGCCCATCTGGGTGATGCCCGCCACCTCGGTGGTGAAGCGCACGCAGCGGGTGCAGGAGATGCAGCGCGTCATGTGCGTCTCGACCAGCGGCCCGAGGTCGAGGTCGGTCGACGCGCGCTTCGCCTCGCGGAAGCGGGAGAAGTCGACGCCATAGGCCATCGCCTGGTCCTGCAGGTCGCATTCGCCGCCCTGGTCGCAGATCGGGCAGTCGAGCGGGTGGTTGATGAGCAGGAACTCCATCACCCCCTCGCGGGCCTTCTTCACCATGGGCGAGTTGGTCTTGATCTCCGGCGGTTCGCCGTTGCGGCCCGGACGCATGTCGCGGACCTGCATCGCGCAGGACGCGGCGGGCTTCGGCGGGCCGCCCACGACCTCGACGAGGCACATCCGGCAGTTCCCGGCAATCGACAGACGCTCGTGGTAACAGAAGCGCGGCACCTCGATGCCAGCCTCCTCACAGGCCTGGATCAGGGTCATAGCCCCGTCCACCTCGATTTCCTGACCGTCGATGATGAGCTTTCGCAAGTCGGACATGCCGGTGCCTCTCCAGATTGCAGATGGCAGCGCCCTGACCACCGGACTGACCAGCGGACCGGGCGCGACTTGCGACGGGTTCTACCGCGACATGTTCGGTAGCGCCAGATGCAGCGGCGCAGAAATCCGGGAAAAATCGACGCGGCAAAGCGACTTGATTGCACGGGCGCAACCCGGTGACCGGGATTTCAGCGCCCGTGAAGATGACCGTTCAAGTCAGGAATTGACCTCAGCGCAACAGCGATCCGATGTAGGTGCCGCCCGCCATCTGCGCCTTTCCGAAGCTGCACAGCTCTGCCTTGTCGCTGACATTGACCCCCTGGCTGGCCAGCCAGGTCTCGGCCTTCGTGCGCATCCGTGCCTTTTCGGACTTGGACGTGGCGTATTCGTCGATCTCCTCCGACGAATAGCCCAGCGACTTCGCCTTCGACTTCAAGCCGTTGAGCTCCGCGATTCCGCGCAAAAGGCGCGCGTCGATGTCGCTGCAGGTCTTCCGGATCTCGTCCGCGATGGCGATCATCATCAGCTGGTCGTCGATTTCACGAACCTCGCGCAGCGGCGGCTTTGCGACCGCGGCCGACGCCAGCAGGGCAAGGATCAGGACGGATGGAATCAGGCGCATGAAGGGGTCCTCGTTTACACGGCAATCTCGCGACAAGAGGCGCGGAACGTCATGGATATGCAATAACGCGGGCGGAATCCGCCCGCGATCGGCAAGAGCCGGCGCGAAACCCGCACCCGCCCCGCGGTCCGCCGCTTACAGGTCCTTGCAGCGCCCGGACAGCGTCAGCGAGTCGCTGGTGATCAAAAGCTGGTCCTTCGGTGTGTCCGGCCCGACCTCCCAGTCGATGTCGGACGTGCCGTAGAGATGAATGCAGTGCTTCACCGCTTGGTATTCCGCCGCCTGGATCGCGCCGTCGATGCTCTTGCCCGGGTCGCGGACAGAGGCCACGAAATACTGCCGGTCGTCGCCGGCGGACTTGGCGTTGGCCCGGAAGGTCTGGCCGTCGAAGGTCTGGACCTGCCGGCGCTGGCCGTTGCCGCAGCCCGCAAGCGCCGCCATCGCGGCGATCAGCAGCAGGATCGTGCCTGCGCGCATCAGGGACGCCGGCGCGACCAGGGGTGCGCGGGCCGCTTTGGCCGTCGCGGCGGCGCGCTGCGTCCGGGCCTTGCGGGGCGACAAGTGTTTCAAATTGCTCATTCTCCGGCCTCTTGTTCTTTCCGAAGCACCTTATCCGGCCTCCGCGTCGCAGCGCCTGTCACGCCACATGCGCGCTTCGGTCAGGTACGACCAGCCGAAGGCGGCGTCACTGTCGCCTTCCCGCCGCAGGAGGTCAAGCTTCGCCAGACCTTCCTCCAGCGTCGGGCGATGTCCCGCCGGCACCCACCACATGACGAAGTGCATGTCGCCCAGAACTTCGAACCACTCCTTCCGCCGCTCGTAGAACTGGCGATGGACCGTGCCCCAGACAAAGCGTTCGAGGCTCACCACGTTTTCCCAGACGGTCATGTTCGCGACGAACTGCGGATCGTCACCGATGTTGTTCTCGGTGTTGCCGGTGCCCGGTTCCCCCGATCCTTCCATCATCCAGACGAAGCCCGGCATGCGCTTGCCCAGACCGTTGATCCGGTCGAGCGCGTCCATGAACTCCGCCACGCGGGGATCGTCCGTCGGCGCCACGAGCCGACCGATGTTCAGTTCTGCGAGATGCATCTGCATTGATGTGTGCCCCCTTGTGTCCCGCCCTCCGGCTTTCGGCGCCACTATAATGAGGCAGGGACCGGAATGACCAACGCATTTTCGGCAAATTGCCCCTAAAGTCAGGAGCATCGGACCGCATGGCCCGCCCTCCCCGGAACCGCGCCGCCCGCTTGGGGGTTTTGATGGAGAAGGAGGAGCCACCATGACCGATACACCCAAGACCCGCCCGCTGCCGGAGAAGGACGCCGACGAGAAGGCGAAGACCCGGAAGTTCACCGAACACGAAGATGTGGGCCGGGAAAAGCACGCCGAGACCTCTGACGACATCTCCGAAGGGATGCCCGAAAAGGATCGCGAGACGTTCAAGGACGAAACCGGGACCAAGTGAGCCCGGCCTCACCCGGAAACGCAAAAGGGCGCCCCGCGGCGCCCTTTTCTATTCCATCGCTGCACCGGCTTATTCAGCGGCGACAGCGCTCACCCGGCCGGATTTCTGTGCCTTGATCCGATCCTCGATCTCGTCGCGGAAGTTGCGGATCAGGCCCTGGATCGGCCATGCGGCCGCGTCGCCAAGCGCGCAGATGGTGTGGCCCTCGACCTGCTTGGTCACGTCCCACAGCATGTCGATCTCTTCCACCTCGGCCTCGCCGCGGACAAGCCGGTCCATGACGCGCATCATCCAGCCCGTCCCCTCGCGGCAGGGCGTGCACTGGCCGCAGGATTCGTGCTTGTAGAACTTCGCCAGCCGCCAGATCGCCTTGATGATGTCGGTGTCCTTGTCCATCACGATGACCGCCGCGGTGCCAAGGCCGGAACCCAGCTCTCCCCGCAGGTAGTCGAAGTCCATGATGGCGTCCTTCATCTTCTCGCCGCGCACGCACGGAACCGAAGAGCCGCCGGGAATGACCGCCTTGAGGTTGTCCCAGCCACCACGGATGCCGCCGCAATGCTTCTCAATCAGCTCCTCGAAGGAAATCGACATCGCCTCTTCGACGACGCAGGGCTTGTTGACGTGGCCGGAGACGGCGAACAGCTTCGTACCCGCGTTGTTCTCCCGCCCGAAGGAAGAGAACCACGATGCGCCGCGGCGCAGGATGGTCGGCACGACGGCGATGGATTCGACGTTGTTCACGGTGGTCGGGCAGCCGTACAGACCCGCGCCCGCCGGGAACGGCGGCTTCATGCGGGGCATGCCCTTCTTGCCTTCGAGGCTTTCCAGCAGGGCGGTTTCCTCGCCGCAGATGTAGGCGCCGGCGCCGTGGTGCAGGAAGATCTCGAAATCCCAGCCCGAGCCCGCGGCGTTCGGACCGACCAATCCGGCATCGTAGGCCTCGTCGATGGCGCGCTGCAGCGCCTCGCGCTCCCGGATGTATTCGCCGCGGATGTAGATGTAGCAGGCATGCGCCTGCATCGCGAAGGAGGCGATCAGGCAGCCCTCGATCAGCGTGTGCGGATCGTGGCGCATGATCTCGCGGTCCTTGCAGGTCCCTGGCTCCGATTCGTCGGCGTTCACAACGAGATAGGCCGGACGACCGTCGCTTTCCTTCGGCATGAAGGACCACTTCAGCCCGGTCGGAAAGCCCGCGCCGCCGCGTCCCCGCAGCCCGCTGTCCTTCATTTCCTGGATGATCCAGTCGCGCCCCTTCTCGATCAGGCCAGCCGTGCCGTCCCAGTGACCGCGCTTCTTCGCGCCGTCCAGCGTCCGGTCGTGCATGCCGTAGAGATTGGTGAAGATCCGGTCCTGATCCTGAAGCATCGCTTATCCTTCGTGTTCCTGGCGCGCCCGCCAGAGCCCGTATATCATCCAGAACGCCCAGATAAACCCGGCAAGTGCCACAAGGTCGAACAGGGCACGAAGGCGCTGGCTCCAGTCCAGCGCCCCGCCAATGGCGGTGATGGCGATCCAGAACACACCGGTCCCGGCAATCACGAGCGCAATCCTGCGCCCCCGCCGGTTAAGGTCGTCCTTCTTCGCCATCGCCCGCCGTCAGATCACTTTTTCAGGTCGGCGGCCTGCGCCACCCAGCCGTTCTTCGCGGCGCGGCCACGCACGCCTGCGATGTTCGCATCGACCCACGCGACGTTGTCCTCGGTCCATTCCGCGATCTGGCTGAAATGGTAGATGCCCGCCTCGTTCAGAGTCGCCGCCAGCTTCGGACCGACGCCCATCAGGGTGGTCAGGTCGTCCGCCTCGCCTTCGGGCGCCGACAGGAAGGCCGGGGCCACACCGACGATTTCCTCGGCCATGTCACCGGCTGCCTCGGCAGTCTCCGCGGTGGTTTCCGCCGCGTCTGCGGCCACGTCCTCGACGCTCTCGGTCGTCGCGTCGACGGTCGCCTCGACGGTTTCCGTGGTGGTCTCTGCGACCTCCTCGGCGGCCTTGGCGGTGGTCTCGACGACCTCCTGGCTCACCTCCGCGGCCTCTTCGACGGCTTGTGCCGCCGCCTTGGCCGAGGGGGCCTTTCTGGCCACGCCGCCCGGTGCGCAGATGCTGCCGAAACCGGCCTTCATCGACGGCATGGGCATGCCCTGCCAGGGCAGCATCGCCAGCTTCATCATGTTCTGGCTGGTCTCAACCATCAGCCGGGTCTGCATCGCCATCATCTTGACGACGGGAGAATAGTCCGGGGTGAAAGCTTTCATGGGAGTCATTTTCATGGTCACGTCCTCGCTCGAGTTCGCGGGGCGCAGGTCTTTCCGCGCCACCAGTCAAAGCGCCGTTCCTCCCCAACAGTGCCGGGTTCACGCCTGACACATCATCGGTCCATGTGCAAGCCGCGCCTGCGTCGCAGGGCGCGTATCCGCGCCCTGCCCCGTTCACATCAATCGTAGACGCCGCCCTTTTCGACACGGGTGGAGAACTCTGTCTCGCCGCCGTCCGCCAGCACCTTCGCCTGCGACACCCAGTTGTCGCGGCTCACGCGGCCGCGGAACCCGACGAGGTTGGCATCCGCCCAGGCGACCTCTTCGTCGGTCCAGGACGCGATCTGGTGGAAATGGTAGACACCGATCGAATGGCAGACCTTCTCCAGCTTGGGACCGATGCCCTTGATCTGCTTCAGATCGTCCGGCTTGCCGCCCTCGGGCGCGTCCAGCAGCGCCGGCTTGGAGCCTTCGCCGCTGTCCCCGCCCTTGCCGTCGGAGCCGGGGGCGTCGGCCTCTGCCCCGTCCGGGGCGGTCATGACCTCGGCGCCGTCACCGCCCGACCCCGCGCTGTCGACGCTGCCCGCCGCCCCGTCCGTGCTGCCCGCCAGCGTGGTGTCGTCGGCGTCCGCGGAATTCTTGTACGTCCAGGAGCCCTTGCGACCGGCAAGATCGGCCTCCCCCGCTAGTTGCGTGCTCGGCTTCACGCGGGAACCACCCTCGTCCCCGGAGGCCTCTTTGCCTTTGTCCTTGGGGGCGGACTTCGGCGCGGGCTCGGCACTGGCCGTCGTGGCAGGTGCGGCGCTTTCGGCGACGGGTTCGTCCGCGCCGGATGCCTTCTCCGGCGTCTCCTCCGCTGCCGGTTCGGCGCTTGCGGACGACGCGGTTTCGGCTTCCGGCGCGGTTTCCGGCGAAGTTTCGGGCTGGGCCTTCGGCTCTGGCGCGGGCTCAGCCGCAGGCGCGCTTTTGGCGGATGCCGAGGCCGAGCTTGCCGCCGCCACTCCGGCAGAGGCCGCCGTGGCGCCCGGCGAAGTCGCGGACGTGCCGTTGCCTCCGGCCTGGCCTGCCGTCACGCCAGTCTCACCCTTCTCCGGCAGAGGCGCGCAGAACAGCCACTGGAACAGCAATCCCAGCAACACGAGCGTCACGATCCCGAGGAACAGGGCCGTGCCGAACCCGTAGCTTCCGACGAGCAGCAGGAAGGCGAAAACCCCGAGCGCCGCCGCTATTCCCCAGCTCATCATGGTGCAGTTGCCATTCGTTCTCATTCGGCCGTTCTCCCGTCTACGTTTTCACCACCACGGTGTTTACCAATTGTTTTAAACACTTTTGCCCCCTTCGTCAGCGGAGACAATCTCAGATGCACCGCATGGGACAAAAGAATGACCCCCGCGCCGGGGTTTCCAAGGGCACGGGCCGGAGAATCACCAAAGCCGGAAAGGAAAACGGCGGCCCCGTCTCCGGAACCGCCGTTCTGATGCCTTGCTGCGGGCGCGCTCAGGCGCCGCGGGTGCCCGCCTGATCGGTCCAGGGGGCCACCAGCGGCACCTCCGTCCCGTCGATGCGCTTCACCGTGTCGCCGATGTCATGTGCCAGTTGCGCGCTGGCGTTCATCTTGATCGAGGCGTTGGTATATTCGGTCAGCGTGGTCGCGCCGCCCAGCGGTTCGGAGGCGAACCGGCCGTTCTGCGGCCCCACCTGCGGCACCTCGCCCTTCGCCAGCGCGTCGATCAGGTCGCTCAGCTTCTCGGCGGTGAGGTCCTCGTAGTAGTCCTTGCCGATCTGCGCCATGGGCGCGTTGGTGCAGGCGCCGAGGCACTCCACCTCTTCCCACGAGAACTTGCCGTCCTCCGACAGCGCGTGCGGCTTCGAAGAGATCTTGTCCCGGCAGACGGCAATCAGGTCTTCGGCGCCGCAGATCATGCAGGACGTGGTGCCGCAGATCTGGACATGCGCGACCGAGCCGGTCGGCTGAAGCTGGAACATGAAGTAGAAGGTCGCTACCTCGAGCGCGCGGATGTAGGCCATCCCCAGCATCTCGGCCACGTACTCGATGGCGGGACGGCTGAGCCAGCCCTCCTGCTCCTGCGCGCGCCACAGCAGCGGGATGATCGCCGAGGCCTGGCGCCCGGCGGGATACTTCGTGATCTGCTCTTTCGCCCAAGCGAGGTTGGCTTCGGAGAACTCGAAGCTGTCGGGTTGTTCGGGATGCAGCCGTCGCAGCATGTCTCAACTCCTTCTGGCGCGCCTGCGCCGTATCACGTTCCTGCCGGCTCCGCTCAGCCCGCCTGCGCCACCTGCGCTTCGGGCTGCGGCGCACAGGCGCCCACGACAGACCGCACACCGCCGCCTTCGAGCGACACGGCCTGCTTCTTCTGGATCTTGTACTGCGCGATCTCGATCAGCTTCTGACGCGGGATTCCGGTCTGCAGTTCCACTGGCAGGTAGTCGCTTTCGGCCACGAGGTCGCAGCCGATGGAGGCCACCGCCGCGTCCCACTGTGCCAGCATCTCCGGCGTGGTGTCCTGCGGCGCCATGCCCAGTTCCACGCAGCCGGCGAGTGCCAGCGCCGGGACACACAGAAACAGTTTCTTCATATTCACTTCCCTCGTCCGGCCTTCCCGCGGCCCTTCTTCCTTGCCCGTGACCTGCCGTCACGCATGGCCGCGCCCCGCCCCTGTGGCGGCAGCCCGGCCCCCTGCACTCAGCGGTCGACCTCACCGAACACGATGTCCATCGTGCCGATGATCGCCGCCACGTCGGCCAGCTGGTGGCCGCTTGCGACGTGGTCCATCGCCTGCAGGTGCAGGTAGCCCGGCGCGCGCAGCTTTGCCCGGTACGGCTTGTTGGTGCCGTCCGCCACGAGGTACACGCCGAATTCACCCTTCGGCGCCTCCACCGCGGCATAGACTTCGCCCGCCGGCACGTGGAACCCTTCGGTGTAGAGCTTGAAGTGGTGGATGAGCGCCTCCATCGAGGTCTTCATCTCGTTGCGCTTCGGCGGGGTGACCTTGCCGCGTGCCAGGATATCGCCCTGGCCGTCCGGCGCCCGCAGCTTGTCGATCGCCTGCAGGATGATCTTCGTCGATTCGCGCATTTCCGCCATCCGGCAGAGGTAGCGGTCGTAGCAGTCGCCGTTCTTGCCCACCGGGATCTTGAAGTCGAACTCGTCATAGCATTCGTAGGGCTGCGCACGGCGCAGGTCCCAGGCGAGGCCGGAGCCGCGCACCATCACGCCGGAGAAGCCCCAGTCGAGGATCTCCTGCTCCGTCACCACGCCGATGTCGGCGTTGCGCTGCTTGAAGATGCGGTTCTCGGTCAGCAGGCCGTCGATGTCGTCCAGCTTGGCCGGGAATTCCTTCGCCCACTGCTCGATGTCGTCGATCAGCTTCGGCGGCAGGTCCTGGTGCACACCGCCCGGCCGGAAATAGGCCGAGTGCAGGCGCGCGCCACAGGCCCGCTCGTAGAAGATCATCAGCTTCTCGCGTTCCTCGAAGCCCCAGAGCGGCGGCGTCAGCGCGCCCACGTCCATGGCCTGCGTGGTCACGTTCAGCAGGTGGTTCAGCACACGTCCGATCTCGGAGTAGAGCACCCGGATCAGCGAGGCACGGCGCGGCACCTCGACCCCGGTCAGCCGCTCGATCGCGAGGCACCAGGCGTGTTCCTGGTTCATCGGCGCCACGTAGTCGAGGCGGTCGAAATACGGCAGGTTCTGGAGGTAGGTCCGGCTCTCCATCAGCTTCTCGGTGCCGCGGTGCAAAAGGCCGATGTGCGGATCGCAGCGTTCAACGATCTCGCCGTCCAGCTCCAGCACCAGGCGCAGCACGCCGTGGGCCGCCGGGTGCTGCGGACCGAAGTTGATGTTGAAGTTGCGGATCTTCTGTTCGCCCGTCAGGGCGTCTTCGAAACCTTTGGAGCCGTCCATCATCGACCGTCCCTTTCCTCGGGGCTTGTGTCACGCACCCCGTCCAATGCCACCGCGCGCGGGGAACACTCTTCGGACGAAGAGTGTTCACGTCCAAGAGTTTTCGTCCGAAAACTCTTCCAGGTCCCGCGCCCGGTCATGTTCACGCCTTGCCTTCGGTCTTCTCGTCGCCCGGAAGCACGTATTTCGCGCCTTCCCACGGGGACATGAAATCGAACTGGCGGTATTCCTGCACCAGCGTCACCGGCTCGTAGACCACGCGCTTGCGCTCTTCGTCATAGCGCACTTCCGTGTACCCGGTCGTCGGGAAGTCCTTGCGCAGCGGATAGCCGCGGAACCCGTAGTCCGTCAGGATGCGGCGCAGGTCCGGGTGGCCCGAGAACAGGATGCCGTACATGTCGAAGGTCTCGCGTTCGAACCAGTTGGCGCTGGGATGCACCGGTACGATCGACGGCACCATCTCGTCCTCGCGGACCGAGACGCGCAGCCGGATGCGGTGGTTCTGGTACATCGACAGGAAGTGGTAGACCACGTCGAACCGCTTCGGCCGCTCCGGGTAGTCGACCCCGGTGATGTCCACCAGCGACGAGAACCGGCAGGTCGGATCGGTCTTCAGGAAGTCCACGAAGCCGCGGATGTTCGAGGGGGCCACGTCGACGTTCAGCTCGCCATGGGTCACGTCCCATGCGACCACGCAGTCGGGGCGCTTCGTCGCGATGTGTTCGCCCAGTTCCTTGAGTGCCTGCACCATTCGCTTACACCTTTTCCAGAGCGTCGACGGCGACCACCGCACGGCGCACCTCGCCGAGGACATTGCCCTGACCTGCTTCGTACCAGACGCATTGCGCCGCCGTGAGGGCGGCGTTCTGGTCGCTCTGCCCGACGGTTTCAACCGTCATCACGACGCTGCCCGAAATCAGCTGGACCTTGTCGCCCGGTTTCACGTCTGCCATCTCGTCTTCCCTTCTCGCCCCCGCGGCGGGTCCGCCCGGAAGCCCTGCATCTTCCCGGTCCCGGGGCGCCCGGGGGGCCATGTGCCCCGCCGGACCGCCCTCCGGGCCGTCTTCAGCGCACCAGCGTTCCGGTGCGGCGGATCTTCTTCTGCAGCGCCATGATGCCGTAGAGCAGCGCTTCCGCCGTCGGCGGGCACCCGGGCACGTAGACGTCCACAGGCACGACGCGGTCGCAGCCGCGCACCACCGAGTAGGAGTAGTGGTAGTAGCCGCCGCCGTTCGCGCAGGACCCCATCGAGATCACGTAGCGCGGTTCCGGCATCTGGTCGTAGACCTTGCGCAGCGCCGGTGCCATCTTGTTGGTCAGCGTGCCCGCCACGATCATCAGATCCGACTGGCGCGGGCTGGCGCGCGGCGCGGTGCCGAACCGCTCCAGGTCGTAGCGCGGCATCGAGGTGTGCATCATCTCCACCGCGCAGCACGCGAGACCGAAGGTCATCCAGTGCAGCGAGCCGGTGCGCGCCCAGTTGATGATGTCCTCCGTCGAGGTCAGCAGGAAACCCTTGTCCTGCAGTTCGCGGTTCAGATCCTGCGTGGCCACCTCACGGTCGACGCCCGCAGTGTTCGCTCCGGTCATCACTCCCATTCCAGGGCCCCTTTCTTCCATTCGTAGGCAAAGCCCGCCGTCAGCACGCCGAGGAACACCATCATCGCCCAGAACGCCGTCATCGAGATGTGCTGGAAGGCCACGGCCCACGGGAACAGCATCGCGATCTCGAGGTCGAAGATGATGAACAGGATCGACACGAGGTAGAACCGCACGTCGAACTTCATCCGCGCGTCATCGAAGGCGTTGAAGCCGCATTCATAGGCCGACACCTTCTCCGGATCCGGGTTCCGCACGGCGACGAGGATCGCGGCGAAAATGAACACGAGTCCGATGACGATGGCGATGGCCAGGAACACAAGGATGGGAAGATATTCCCGCAGCATCTCTTCCACGAGGCAGCTCCTCATAAACGGGGGGCGCGCCACGCGCGGGAGGCGCGCGCCGCGTGTCATGTCGTGACTTATCCGCACCGACCGGCAGGGTCAACAAGCCCGCGGCATATTCGGTAGAATGGAAACGAACCGGCACGCGCCCATTCTGGCGCAAATTCTGCTGCCTGCGCAATGGGGTAGCGTCCCGGCCCCGGCGGCATCGCCGCACCCCGCCCTGCCCCGCGCGGATGGGTCGCGCCCAATACCGCGCCCAATCCCGCGCCGGAACATGCGCACGGTCACGGGCGTTGGTCCACCAGCAAACCGCAGACCGCCCATCCGCCCCGCTGACAGGAGGACCCCATCCATGCCCCTCGACTCCACGCCGAACCGCGCCCGCCTCTACCGCATGTCGACGCCGGATCACCTCTGTCCCTTCGGGCTGAAGACCAAGGCCCTCCTGGAGCGGAAGGGCTACGAGGTCGAGGATCACCCACTGACGACCCGCGAGGAAACCGACCGCTTCCAGGAATCGCACGACGTGGAGACGACGCCACAGGTCTACATCGGCGACCGGCGCATCGGCGGCTACGAGGACACGCAGCGCGAACTCGGCATTACCCCGGCCTCCGACATCGAGAAGAGCTATACCCCGGTCATCGCCGTTTTCGGCATGGCCGCGCTGATGGGCATTGCCATCGGCTGGACCGGCGGCCTCGGCTGGGCGGGCACCCTGCGCGCGATTCTGGCCACCGCCATGGCGCTTCTTGCCGTGCAGAAGCTGCGCGACATCGAGAGCTTCACCACGATGTTCCTGAACTACGACCTGCTCGCGCGCCGCAAGGTCGAATACGGCTACGTCTACCCCTACGCCGAGGCGCTGGCCGCGATCCTGATGCTCGCCGGTGTCCTGCCCTGGCTCTCCGGTCCCGTGGCCCTGATCATCGGCACCATCGGCGCGGTCTCCGTCTTCAAGGCGGTCTACATCGACAAGCGCGAACTCAAGTGCGCCTGCATGGGCGGATCGTCCAACGTGCCGCTCGGCTTCGTGTCGCTGACCGAGAACCTCGTGATGATCGGCATGGGTGTCTGGATGATCGCCACGCTGTTCTGAGGCGATCCCGGCTCAGCCGCCGGGCAAGCAGCGCATCATCAGCGCGGACACTTCGGCCCAGGCCCCGGCCGAATCGAAGCCGGGCTCCACCAGATCGGCGCCCGGCTCGCCCCGGCCTTTCATGTAGGCGACCGCGTGCTGCGGGGGGCCCTTGGCGTCGAACAGCTTGCAGATCTCGGCGCTGAAGGCAGCCTGGTTCATGGTCCGCAGGAAGCCGGACTGGGCACTCATCGCCGCTTCGCCCGCCTGATCGCCGAAGGCCTTCGCCACCTCCGCCTGGACGCCGCGGGCCGCCTGATCGCTCACCCGCATCGCGTCGAAGAACATCATCGCTGCGGCGACAGCGTGGAACCGGATCGCCCCGCCGTAATCTTCCTCGGCAAGGCAGCCAAGCGCGATGCCGAACTGCTCAGGCGGCGGCGCGGTCCAGTCGACCTGCGCAACCGGGCGGCAGGATCGGGCGGTCAGCTCGACCGCCGCCTGCGCCGTGACGGGCGCTGCACCCAGAAACAGCAGCGCGGCTGCCAGACCGATGTTGCGCGCCATACCGTCGTTCTCCTTCTGCGCCTTGCCATCCACGCTGAGCCAGCAATGCCCCGGCGGATGAACGGCCCATAGGCCCGCACCCGCGTCAGCCGTCCCGCGGGACAGACCGCCGGTGGCAGGCCCCAGGCCCTTCCCTTGCCGTCTTTCAGAGAAATATGTCCTGACCATGACGCACCGGGGGAGTTCTCGGGCAGACCGTGCCCTCAGACACTCTGCACGGCACCCGCCGCCTGCCCCGTCAGCGTCATCAGCATGACGTAGCCCGCCAGCGCCGCCATGACGACGTTGACCGGCAACCAGACCGCGCGTTCCTCGCCCGACGGGCTGAAGCCGCTCAGGACGGCGACGATCACGCTTGTGCAGAAGGCCACCCACCCGGTCCAGAGCGGCCAGCCCATCCCGGGAAACCCCGCCGCGCTGACGACCGCCAGCCCCTGGTACAGGTGCACCGGAACCGCGACCGCCGCCACCAGCCGCCCCCGCAACGGCAGGGCGCCGCGATATCGCCCGCCCTGCGTCCATGCGCCAAGGGGCAGCCCGCCGATCAAGGCCACCTGGAAGAAGACGACCGCCAGACACCCCATCGCGTAGAACTGCGCCACCTGTACCGTCATCGTCCCGTCCATTCAGAGTGCCGCGCTGTCACGCGGGCAGCGGCCCCGTGCGCCCTGTCGCGTCAGACGCGAATTCCCGACAGGACCGAAAAACCGCCTACCCCTCCGCCCAGGGCGCGGGACGCTTGTCGAAGAAGGCCGCAATGCCGTCCTGCGCCTCTGCCGTTTCCCAGCGCGCGGCCAGCGCGTCGACCGCCATCTCGACATCGTCCTGACGCACACCGCCCGACAGCCGCCGCAACAGGCGCTTGGCGTCGCGCACCGCGCCCGGCGCGCAGGCGAGATAAGGCGCCACCTCCGCCTCGACGGCGGCGTCGAGGTCCTCCGCCGGGACAGCCCGCGACAGGAGCCCGAGCGTCACCGCCTCCGGCGCCCCGAACACCCTGCCGTTCATGAAGATCCGCGCCGCGGCGCTCGCGCCCATCCGGGCGACGACATAAGGGCCAATGTTGGCCGGGATCAGCCCCAGCTTCACCTCGGTCAGCGCCAGCTTCGCCGTCTCCACCCCGATGGCCACGTCACAGACCGAGATCAGCCCGATCCCGCCGCCAAAGGCATTGCCCTGAACCCGTCCGATCAGCGGCTGCGGCAGGTCGTGCAGCGCGCCGAGCGCCTCGGCGATCCGCGCGGATTCGCGCCGCCGCGCGTCCGGCGCCATGCCGAACTGTTCGCGCATCCACGCAAGGTCCCCCCCGGCGCAGAAGGTCGGTCCCTCCGCCTCCAGCACCACCACGCGAACCGCCTCGTCCTTGGCCAGTTCCTGCGCCGCGGCGACGATCTGCGCCATCATCTCTGCCGACATGGCGTTGTGCTTGGCCGCGCGCGCCAGAATCAGCCGCGCCAGGCCGCGCATCTCGCGCACCACACGAACGTCTTCCATCATCCCTCCTCCTGCTCCGTCAGACATCCCGGCACGTTTCCGGGGACCGGCGCCAACCGCCGGACACGACAGCGCCTCATTCCGCCCGCATCGCCCGCGCCATCCGGCCCGCTTCTGCGAGGATACCGGCGTCGAGCCCGGTCTCGAACCCCTGCGCCGTGACGTAGGCATGCACTGCCTCGGTCGCCACGTTGCCCGCCGCTCCCGGCGCGTAGGGGCAGCCGCCCAGACCACCCACCGCCGCGTCGAAGACCCGCAGACCGCGGTCCATCGCGGTGCGCACGTTCTCCAGCGCCCGGCCGCTCGTGTCGTGGAAATGGCCCGCAAGCTGGTCGGCGGGCATCTCCTCCAGCACCGCGGCCAGCATGGCGTCTACCGCCTCCGGCGTGCCGCGCCCGATGGTGTCGCCCAGCGAGACTTCGTAACAGCCCATGTCGCGCAGGGCCGCCACGACCCGCGCCACGTCCTCGGGCGGCACTGCCCCGTCGTAGGGACATTCCACCACGCACGACACATAGCCTCGGACCGGCACGCCCGCCTCCCGCGCCGCCTCGCAGACCGGCACGAACCGCGCCAGACCCTCCTCGACGGAGGCATTGATGTTCGCGCGCGAGAACCCTTCCGAGGCCGCGCCGAACACCGCCACCTCGTCGGCCCGCGCCGCCAGCGCCCGCTCCAGCCCCTTCATGTTGGGCGTCAGCGCGGCGTAGGACACACCCGGCGCCCGCGCGATCCGCTCCAGCACGTCGCCGCTGTCCGCCATCTGCGGCACCCACTTCGGCGACACGAAGGAGGCGCATTCGATCCGCCGGAACCCCGCGCCGGACAGCAGGTCCACCAGCGCCACCTTGGCTTCCGTGGCGATCATCCGCGCTTCGTTCTGCAGGCCGTCGCGCGGCCCCACCTCGAAGATCTCGACCCTCTCGGGCATGTCCTGTCCTCCTGTTTCCTTGCCCCGCGCCGCAGAGCCGCGCCCCCGAGGTCACGGCCCGAAGGCCGGGGCCGAGACAGCCTGTGCGCCGCAAGGCGCGCCTTTCAACAGCCCTTTACCGAAGCCTCACGCCTCGGGCACCGGATAGAAATCCTGCGTGTAGAACCGCTGCTCCCCCTCGCGCGCCACGGCGCGCTGGTAGGCCTCCCGCGCCTCCATCCGCGCCTTGTAGGCCATGAGCTTCGGGAACTCGTCGAGCTTCACGTAATAAGGCGCGGCGAACAGGTTGAACCCCATCATGATGTCCGCCGCGGAAAAGCCGCCTTCCAGCAGCCAGTCGCCGGACAACCGCGCCTCCATCCCCCTCAGCGTCTGCCGAAGCCGCGCCACGGTCAGCTTCACCACCACGGGCGAAGGCTTCGCGGGCGGGCGCAGGAAGACCATCTGCAGGTTCAGGTTCTCGATCAGGCTCGCCTGCGTCTCCGCGAAGTGGATCCATTGCAGGTAGGCCGCGCGATCCGCGTCCCCCGGTGCCCGGCCCAGCCCGGGTGCGAAGGTCTCCACGAGGTATTCGACGATGGCGCCGGATTCGGACATCTCCAGCCCGTCCATCTCGATCGCCGGGATGCGCACCGCGGGCGACACCCGCGCCAGCCCGCTTTCCGCCATCTCGCGCGTGCCGATCCGGTGCTCGACGATCTCCAGCCCGCCGAAGCGCTCGACGCCGATCTCCTCCAAGAGCCACAGAACGCGGAACGACCGCCCGTACTGTACGTGATGCAACCTGATCAAATCCGTCCCTCCCTCAGGAACCAGAGGCCATGGCCCGTGTGTTCGTAATGCTGTCCCATCCGGGGCACCTCCTGCCGCGCCAGCATCGGCCAGGCGTCCAGCACCTCGCGCAGGCGGCCCGGTCGCGCCGTCTCGAACCGGCAGAGGCCGCACCAGACGGCGATGTTGCGGTCGAGTTCCGCCGCCACGGTGTAGGCCGCCTTCGGGTCGGCCCGCACCTCGGGGCACATCATCACCGGCGTCCCCTCCGGCAGGTCGGCAAAGGTCACTCCGCCTCCTCCATGACCACCAGCGCCGCCCCGGCCTCCACCTGGTCGCCCTCGGCCACCAGCACCTCGGCCACCACCCCGTCGGCAGAGGCGGTCAGCGTGTGCTCCATCTTCATCGCCTCCAGCACGGCCAGCCGGTCGCCCGCCACGACCTCCTGCCCGACCCGCACGTGGACCGAGACGACACGCCCCGGCATCGGCGCCAGCGCCGCGCCCGCTGCGGCGCCCTCGGCCTGCTGAGCCAGCGGGTCGATGACCTCGAAGGCCACGCCGTAGTCGGCAAAGACCGTCACGCGCCCGCCGTCGGCAAAGACACCGCCGCCCGCCGCCCCGTCGAAGGTCCAGCCCTGCGCCGCCTTCAGGCATTCGACCTCGGTCCCGTCGACCGAGACCAGCGCCGAACCCGCTGCGCGCACCATCACGCCCAGCTCGCGCCTGTCCTCGCCGCGCGCCAGCACGATCCGCTTCCACGAAGGCGACCAGAGGCAGAAACCCGTCTCCCAGCCCTCGGCGTCGAGCAGGCCCATGGCCCCCAGCGCCGCTTCCGCCCAGACCGCCGGGCCGACCTCCGGCATCGCGACAAGCCTGTCGAGTTCGCGCCCGATCAGCCCTGTGTCCACCTCGCCCCGGCCGAAGCCCTCATGCTCCGCCAGTGCACCGAGGAAGCTCAGGTTCGTGACCGTGCCCGCCACCCGCGTGGCCCGCAGGCCCCTTGCCAGCTTCCGCAGCGCGACCGCCCGGGACGGGCCGTGCACCACCAGCTTGGCGATCATCGGGTCGTAGTGCGGGCTGATCTCGTCCCCGGCCCGCACGCCGGTCTCCGCACGCACGCCCTCGGGAAAGCGCAGCTCCGCCAGCCGGCCCGTCGCGGGCAGGAACCCGGCAGGCACGTCCTCGGCATACAGCCGCGCCTCGAAGGCGTGGCCGTTGATCGTCAGGTCCTCCTGCCGCGCGGGCAGGCTCTCTCCGGCGGCGACACGGATCTGCCACTCGACAAGGTCGACGCCGCAGATCTCCTCCGTCACAGGGTGTTCCACCTGCAGGCGGGTGTTCATTTCCATGAACCAGAAACCGTCCGTACGCAGTCCGCCCGCGCCGTCCACGATGAATTCGACCGTCCCGGCCCCGCTGTAGCCGATCGCCTCGGCGGCGCGCACGGCGGCGGCACCCATCGCGGCGCGCACGTCCTCCGGCATGTCCGGCGCGGGCGCCTCCTCGATCACCTTCTGGTGGCGCCGCTGAAGCGAGCAGTCCCGTTCGAACAGGTGCACCGCGCGGGTGCCGTCGCCGAAGACCTGCACCTCGATGTGGCGCGGCTTCTCGATGAACTTCTCGATCAGCACATCGTCGTTGCCGAAGGCGCCGCGCGCCTCCGCCTTCGCCCGTTCCAGCGCGTCGATGAAGTCCTCAGCCCGGTCGACCCGGCGCATCCCCTTGCCGCCGCCGCCCGCCACGGCCTTGATGAGCACCGGATAGCCGACCTGCCCGGCCTCGACCTCGAGGTGGCCGGGATCCTGATCGCCGCCCATGTAGCCGGGGACCACGGGCACGCCCGCCTCCTCCATCAGCCGCTTGGCCGCGTCCTTCAGGCCCATCTTGCGGA
Organism: Sagittula sp. P11; assembly: GCF_002814095.1. Taxonomy (NCBI): domain Bacteria; kingdom Pseudomonadati; phylum Pseudomonadota; class Alphaproteobacteria; order Rhodobacterales; family Roseobacteraceae; genus Sagittula; species Sagittula sp. P11. The sequence goes on along the minus strand of NZ_CP021913.1, from coordinate 3,896,837 downwards.
TCGCCTCCGCCGAGGGGCCGATGAACACCAGCCCCGCATCCTCGACCGCCGCCACGAAGTCGGGGTTCTCCGACAGAAAGCCGTATCCCGGGTGGATCGCCTGCGCACCGGTCTCCTGCGCGGCGGCTATGATCCGGTCGCCGCGCAGGTAGCTCTGCGCCGGGGCGGCCCCGCCGATGCAGACCGCCGCATCCGCCATGGCGACATGCAGCGCGTTCGCGTCCGCCTCCGAATAGACCGCCACGCAGCGCAGTCCCATCGCCTGCGCCGTCCGCATAACCCGGCAGGCAATTTCCCCCCGGTTCGCGATCAGGATCGTGTCAAACATCTTCATTCCCCCGCAGCCCGTGTCCGCCCGATTGTTTCCGTTGCGTCACGGCAGCCGATCTGGCAGCGTATCCGGTATTTTCCGTGTTTCGGCCGCTGTTACCCGGCCACGATTTTCCGGGGCCCGCGCGGCCCGCAAAACAAGGATTGTAGCCATGTCCGGCCAATACCGCCTTGTCGGCACCCTCACCGAAGCGCAGGCAGACCTTTTCTACGAATTCGGTTTTTCGCTGAACATCCTGCTCGACGTCTCGCACGCCATCCACGTCCGCACGATCCGCGCCGACCGGCCCAAAGACCCGATCATCACCAAGCCGATCGAACTCGACTGCCAGATGGAGAAATTCGGCACCACCCAGAAGTACACCGGTTTCCTCAAGGCTTGCCTCGCGCTGGGGGCGGCCTCGCCGCTCTACAACTTCGGCAAGCAGCTTCAGACCGAAGGTGCCAAGGTCGACCTGCCGCCCAACAAGCAGCTCGAAGCCGTGATCGGCAAGAGCAAGATCAAGCTGGAGTTCCCCGACTTCGACACCAGCATCGCGGCGCTCGACCAGCTCGTCGCCGGCACGGAGGCGGCCAATGCCGTGCTGGCGGCGCGCGCCGCGAACGAGGACGCCTTCGACGCCCTCCTGCCCGCGGTGCGCAGTTCGATGGGGATGTTCGTGCGCAAGAACAACCTTCAGTTCAAGCGGCACGGGGCGGCGGAAGGCGCGCCGCGCACCGCCTATCGCGGCTGACGCGCGGCGCCCCCGCAAACCGCCGCCAGAACGGGGACCGGCACAGCGCAGGCTGCAACCGCGCGCACGTCGCATCCTGTCCACAGCCGGCTCCGTCACATCCGGAAGACGCCGAACCGCGTCTCCTCCACCGGGGCGTTGAGCGCCGCGCGCAGCGACAGGGCGAGCACGGAGCGCGTCTTGCGCGGGTCCATCACCCCGTCGTCCCAGAGCCGCGCCGAGGCGTATAGCGGATGCGACTGGCGCTCGAACATCTCCAGCGTCGGGCGCTTGAACGCCGCCTCCTCGTCCTCCGACCAGCTGCCGCCCGACCGCTCGATGGCGTCGCGCTTGACCGTCGCCAGCACGCCCGCCGCCTGCGCGCCGCCCATCACCGAGATGCGCGAATTGGGCCAGGTCCAGAGGAACCGCGGCTGATAGGCCCGCCCCGCCATGCCGTAATTACCCGCACCGAACGACCCGCCGACCAGCACCGTGACCTTGGGAACACTCGTCGTGGCCACCGCCGTCACCATCTTGGCGCCGTGGCGCGCGATGCCCTCGTTCTCGTACTTCCGGCCCACCATGAAGCCGGTGATGTTCTGGAGGAACACCAGCGGGATCTTGCGTTGCGAGCAGAGCTCGACGAAATGCGCGCCCTTCTGCGCGCTCTCGGAGAACAGCACCCCGTTGTTGGCGACGATGCCCACGTCCATGCCGTGGATCTGGGCGAAACCGCAGACCAGCGTCTCGCCGAAGCGCGGCTTGAAGGCATCGAACCAGGACCCGTCGACCACCCGCGCGATCACCTCGTGGATGTCGTAGGGGGTGCGCAGGTCCGCGGGCACGGCGCCGAGGATCTCCTCCGGGTCGTAATCCGGTGCGGTGCCCCCCAAAGACTTTTCGGCGAAAAGTCTTCCCGTCGCAGAGTTTTCCTCGAAAACTCTGCCCAGCGACCGCACCGCACGACGCGCCAGCACCAGCGCATGGGCATCATCCTCGGCAAGGTAATCCGCCACCCCCGACAGCCGCGTGTGCACGTCGCCGCCGCCCAGGTCCTCGGCGCTGACCACTTCTCCGGTCGCGGCCTTCACCAGTGGCGGCCCGGCGAGGAAGATCGTCCCCTGCTCCTTCACGATGATCGACACGTCCGACATGGCGGGCACATAGGCGCCGCCCGCCGTGCAGGACCCCATGACCGCTGCGATCTGCGGGATGCCCTTGGCCGACATCCGCGCCTGGTTGTAGAAGATCCGGCCGAAGTGGTCGCGGTCCGGAAAGACCTCGTCCTGGTTGGGCAGGTTCGCCCCGCCCGAATCCACCAGGTAGATGCATGGCAGGCGGCATTCCTCGGCGATCTCCTGCGCACGTAGGTGCTTCTTCACCGTCATCGGATAGTAGGTGCCGCCCTTCACGGTGGCGTCGTTGCAGATCACCATGACCTGCCGCCCCTCGACTAGGCCGATCCCCGCGATCACGCCCGCGGCGGGCGCCGCACCGTCGTACATGCCGTGCGCCGCCAGCGCGCCCACCTCCAGGAACGGAGAGCCCGCGTCGAGCAGCCCCGCCACGCGCTCGCGCGGCAGCATCTTGCCCCGCGACAGGTGGCGTTCCCGCGCCTTCTCGCCGCCGCCCGCCGCCGCCAGCGAGGCGGCTTCCGATATCTCCGCCAGCGCGGCCAGGTGCGCCTCCCTGTTGGCGCGATACGCCTCCGACCCCGTCAGGACCGCCGATTGCAACCTCATGATGCGTCTTCCTCCCCAGAGGCCCGTCCGGCCACGACCACTGGCCGCCGCCGCGCCTCGAATCCGTTCCAGACCGTCGATACCCCGATCCCCAGCGCCACGATCGCCAGGAGCAGACCGCCAAGCTGCCATGCCCCCAGCCCCCAGACCGTCGCGGCCCGCAGCGCCGCCAGAAGCCCGCCGCCGAGGATCGCCACCAGCAGCACGCTGGCCACGATACCCTTCGGATCGCGGGTGTTCGCCTCCAGCCGGAGGGGCACCGCGCAGCCAGGACAGGGGATGACCTCCGCCCCGTCGCGCTGCCAGACGCGCCGGCATCCCGGCTGCGACACGAAAAGCGGTTGCAGCGTGTTGCAGTCCGGGCAGCGCCGGTCAGCCAGCCGCGATGTCAGGTCAGTCATCCTCAGCCTCCCGCGCACGCGGGCGCAGAGGCGGGGGCGCCTCGGCCCATCCCGCGGCCACCGCCGTCTCCGCCACGCCCAGGAACCGTGCCAGCTGCCACGCGAGGATCGCGTCCCGCAGCCGGTTGTTCGCTTCCCATGCCGTGCACCATGTGCCGCGCTGGGGAATGTCGCCGTCGCAATCCGGCCCGGCCGAGATGCCCTGCGCCAGCGCATAGGCGCGCGGATAAAGCGCCTGTTCGAAGTCGCCGCCCTTGCCCTCGACCTCCTCCGGCAGGGGCAGCGTCGCGCGGATCTTCTCGGCCAGCGCCTCTTCCTCCGCCGCCAGCTTCAGCTGGCAGTCCTGCACCTCTTCCAGCGTCGGCTCCCGGTCGCAATGGACGAACCCCACCGAGCCGCAATAACCCGTTCCACGAGTGTCGCCGATCTCGAACTCCTGATCTTCCGGCATCTCGTTCAGCCGCTTCAGCGCGCGTTCGTAGCGCGCCGCCTCCTCGTCCATGCACTCCCCGAAGCTCGGCAGGGGCGCGTAGTCCGGCGCCGCCTCCTCCGGCTGCGCCATGGCCGAACCGGCCAGCAGACAGACACCCAGAACCAGAGGTTTCACGACAGGCCCTCCCGCTGAGGATCGCGCGCGCCTGAAGGACCGGCCGGCGTCACCCCCCGCTCCAAAAGCCACGCAAACCCGGTGGACACACCGCTCACGACCCGCCTCCTTCGGTCTCGGCCACCGCCCGGCGCTTCAGCTCCTTGCGGATCACCTTGCCGGTCACCGTCATCGGCAGGTCCTCGACCAGTGCCACCTCGCGCGGATAGCTGTGTGCGGCCAGCCGTTCCTTCACCCAGTCCTGCAGCTCCTCCGGGCTCACCGAGGCCCCCCGTTTCGCCACCACGTAGGCCTTGACGATCTCCGTGCGCAGCGGGTCCGGCTTGCCGACTACACCGACGGTGGCCACGCCCGGATGGGTCATCAGGCAATCCTCGATCTCCGCCGGGCCGATCCGGTAGCCGCCGGATGTTATGACATCGTCCTCGCGCCCCACGAACCGGATGAAGCCGTCCTCGATCACGCCCCGGTCGCCGGTCACCAGCCAGTCGCCCCGGAACTTTTCGGCCGTGGCGGCGGGATTGTTCCAGTATTCCAGCATCATGGACCCGGCGCCGCGGCGGATCGCGATGTCGCCCTCGCCCTCCGTTTCCTGCCCATCCGCGTCGATCACGCCCACGTCGAACCCCGGCGCCGCGCGCCCGAGGCACCCGGGTCGCACGTCGAAAAGCGCACCGCAGCTCGACGCCACCATGTTGCACTCCGTCTGGCCGTAGAACTCGTTGATCGTGACGCCAAGCGCCGCACGGCCCCATGCCAGCATCTCGGCGCCCAATGGCTCCCCGCCCGACGCCACGGAGCGCAGCCCCCGGACCGAGGCATCCTCCGCCTTCAGCATCCGCAGGGCAGTGGGCGGCAGGAAGACATTCCGGGCACCGGCCTTCGCCACGCGCGTCAAAATTTTCGGCGAAAATTTTGCCTCCCGCACGGCCACCACCGGCACGCCCAGGGCCAGACCGGGCATCAGCACGTCGAACAGCCCGCCGATCCACGCCCAGTCCGCCGGCGTCCAGAGCATGTCGCCCTCCTGGCCCAGGAAGTCGTGGCTCATCTCGACGCCCGGCAGGTGGCCAGTCAGCACGCGGTGGCCATGCAGCGCGCCCTTGGGCTTGCCCGTCGTGCCGGAGGTGTAGATCAGCACCGCCGGCGTCTCCGGCCCGGTCTGCGCAACCGGGCCGCCCCGGCCCTCCTCCGGCAGGTCGGCGCGGGTCACAGGCACCACCCCGAAGGGCGCCAGCATCCCCGATCCTTCCGTGTCCGTCACCACGACCTGCGCGCCGCTGTCCTCCAGCCGCGAACGCAGCGCGTCCTCCCGGAAGAGCTTGAAGAGCGGCACGGTGATCGCCCCCATCCGCCACACCGCCACATGCGCCGCCGCGCAAAGCGCCGACTGGCTCAGCAGCACGCCCACCCGGTCGCCCTCCGCCACGCCCCGGCGCCGCAGCACGTCCTCGACCCGCAGCGACAGGGCGTGGAGCCGGGCATAGGACACCCGCTCCGCGCGCTCTTCCGAGAGGTCGAGGATGGCCAGACGCTCCGGTTCGCGGTTGGCCCAGCCGTCGCAGACCTGTTCCGCCAGGTTCAGCCGGTCGGGGATCTCCCACCTGAAGCCCGCCCGCAGCGCCTCGTATGTGTCCGCGCGCTCCAGCATCAGTTGATCGTCGCGGTGTCCAGGTAGCGGCCCTGCTCCGCCGTCATCCGCATGAGGCAGGCGTTGAACGCCGGGCCTGAGCCCGTGCCCCCGCCCCAGAGGCTCGCCTCGTAGCTGCAGGTCTCGTCGCGGTAGGCGATCCAGGCCCGCTGCATCCGGCGCAGGGCTTCCGCCTGGCTCGGGGCATGTTCGCCGTTTTCCCGGTCCATGCCCTTGGCCTCGGCCATGACGCCCGAATAGATCTCGTTCAGCCGCGCATCCCACCAGTCCGCCTCTGCGCCGTAGCAGGCGCTCATCACCACGGTGGCGGAACCGTTGCGCTCCATGCAGTCCTCCGCCGCCGCGCCGATGCATTCCTCGAAGGGCTGGCCCGAGGACACGCAATCCGCGGTGACCTGCGGCGAGAACGCAAGGTCCTGCGCCACGGCCCCGACCGGCAACGTCACCGCGACGGGCATCGCCAGAAGCGCCATGCCGATGATCCTGAGCATCATATCCCCTCTCCCATTCCGTTCGACCGGGTGATCTCCACCAGTCCCCCGAACCGGTTCACCCGGTATTCCCAGCGCGCCGCCTCCGGCCCGCAGCGGACCACCAGCCAGACGCCCTGCCCCGGAACCCCGGTGCAATCCGCCGCCGGCGCGCCCGCCTCGCGCATGTAGCGCCGCCCGTATGCCTCGATCGCCGCGCTCTCCGTCAGGTTGGCATCTATCCAGCCATAGCGGAAGGCCAACAGCGCCCCGCAGGTCACCAGCACGCCAAGCGGCAGCCACATGACCCAACGCGGAGTCACCGCAGCGGGTTCGCGGAAAGCGTCCGCACCCGAGCATTCTGCACGCAGGGCTCAGCCCCGGACCAGCCAGAACGGCCCCCGACAGCCGCACCCGGCGCTCCGCTCACATCGACCCCATCAGCTCGCGTCCGACCAGCATCCGGCGGATCTCGCTCGTGCCCGCGCCGATCTCCATCAGCTTGGCGTCGCGGAAGATGCGCGCCACCGCCGCGTCGTTCAGGAACCCCGCCCCGCCCATCGCCTGGACCGCCTGGTGTGCCTGCTTCATCGCCTCCTCCGAGGCATAGAGACAGCAGGCCGCCGCATCCGCCCGCGTGACCTCGCCCCGGTCGCAGGCCTTGGCGACCTCGTAGACATAGGCGCGGGCCGAGTTCATCGCGGTGTACATGTCGGCGATCTTGCCCTGCATGAGCTGGAACGACCCGATGGGCTTGCCGAACTGGGTGCGGTCGCGCAGGTAGGGCATGATCTCGTCCATGCAGGCGGCCATGATCCCGAGGCCGATGCCCGCCAGCACAACCCGCTCGTAGTCGAGACCGGACATCAGGACGCGCACGCCCTTGCCTTCCTCGCCCAGCACGTTCTCGAACGGCACTTCCACGTCCTCGAAGATCAGTTCCGCCGTGTTCGACCCGCGCATCCCCAGCTTGTCGAAATGCGGGCTGGTCGAGAATCCCTTCATCGACTTCTCGACGAGGAAGGCGGTGATGCCCTTCGCGCCGGCCTCCGGATCGGTCTTGGCATAGACCACCAGCGTGTCCGCGTCCGGGCCGTTGGTGATCCAGTACTTGTTGCCGTTCAGCACGTAGCGGTCGTTGCGCTTCTCGGCGCGCAGCTTCATCGACACCACGTCCGACCCGGCCGAGGGTTCCGACATGGCCAGCGCGCCCACATGCGCGCCCGAGATCAGCCCCGGCAGATACTTGCGCTTCTGCTCGTCCGAGCCGTTCAGCCGGATCTGGTTCACGCAGAGGTTGGCATGCGCCCCGTAGGACAGCGAGACGGAGGCAGAGGCCCGCGCGATCTCTTCCACGACGACCGTGTGCGCGAGATAGCCCATGCCCGCGCCGCCGTACTCTTCCTCGACAGTGACGCCCAGCAGGCCCAGCTCGCCCATCTCCGGCCAGAGCTCCGGCGGAAAGACGTTGTCGCGGTCGATCGCCGCCGCCATCGGCTTCACCCGTTCCTGGGCCCAGCGATGCGCCATTTCACGCAATGCGTGCACATCCTCGCCCAGATCGAACCGCATGCTCGCAAGGAACATCGCCTCTCCTCCCCCTTATTGAACGCTTGTTCATTTAACGACGCAGAAAGCATTGCGTCAAGGGTTCCCTGAGTTCCGCGTCCGGGGCAACGGATTATTAAGACCTCCGCCCGCATCCTGCAAAGAACCGAAGCCCGCACTCCGGCGGCGCCGCAGCAAACGGGCAGCGCATGTCCGATGCGGCGCCTGCCGGAACCCACACCAGACCACGCAAGGCGACCCGAGCCGAAGATATGCCGCGCCGCAGACAACACCTCGTCATCAGTGCCGTGACACTCGGCGGCGCCGCCATTTCCGGCGCCGCTTTCGTCTGGTTCTGGTACGCCTCCGATCAGGTGCGCACCAACTGGCGCCTGCACATCGAAACCACGCTCGAGCTGGAGCGGGTGACCGGCTACACGGGCTTCATCCACGACTTCAAGAACGCGGTCCTGCGGCCGGACGAACCGCATTACATCGCCGATGCCATGGCCGATTACGACCGTGCGATGGCGGCGCTGACGACCCTGCGCAGCCTGGCCGCCGACCGCAGCCTGGAGGTCGATCTTTCGCTGTTCGAACAGGCGCTTGGCCAATACCGCGCCAACCTCGACTTCCTTTCGGGGCGGCGCGCCGCGACGGACAGCATCGGCGATGTCGACGCCATGGTGCGCGTGTCGGACCGCGACGCCCGGCAAAGCCTCGACAGGGCGACACGCGCCATCAGCAACGCTTACAGGGACGCCTACCAGCCCGTGCGCCGCGCCATGCTGGCGTCGCTTTTCGCCTGTCTCCTGCTGCTGGTGCTGTACGGACAGGAACTGCGCAACCACGCCCGCGCCCGCGAAGCCTTCCACCAGCTGAAGGCGCAGGAGGCCGCGCTCGACACCGAGGTCAGGCACCGCCGCGACCTCGCCATGTCCTACCGCCAGCTCCAGCAGATCAACCGCGAACAGGCAGAGATGACCTATGCCATCTCGCACGACCTGAAGGCGCCGACCAACACCGCGCTGATGCTGCTGGCCGCCGTCCGGCAGGACCTCGACGAGGCGAAGACCGACCTGCCGGGCGATGCGGCAGAGCTGATCGGCGACCTCGGCGGCGTCCTGACCCGCATGAACCGGCTGGTGGAGGACATGCTGACCTACACCCGCTCGCTCGACACCGAATTCACGCGGGAGGACGTGGACCTCGACGCGGTGCTGGACCAGGTGCTGACCGACCTGCGCGCCGACATCAAAGGCGCCGGGGCCGAGATCCGGCGCAGCCCCCTGCCCCGTCTCGCCGCCCACCCGCCGCAGATGCGCCAGCTGTTCCAGAACCTCGTCTCGAACGCGCTGAAGTTCCGCCGCCCCGGCGTGGCGCCCGTGGTCTCCATCGCCCCGGCGGAGGCGTCGGAAGGCACCGTGGCCTTCACCGTGGGCGACAACGGCATCGGCATCGCCGAGGACCAGCAGGACCGGATCTTCGCGCTCTTCGCCCGGCTGCACAACCGGACCGAATTCGACGGCTCGGGCCTCGGGCTGCCGATCTGCCAGCGGATCGCGCAGACCCACGGCGGCGACATCACCCTCAGATCCGCCCCAGGCGAGGGCAGCACGTTCACCATCACGATGAAGGCAGCCTGACATGATCGACCATCTGATGACCATCGACGACGAGCCCATCGACCAGAAGCTCTACAAACGGCTGATCGAACGCTCCGGCCTCGTGGGCACGCTGCACCAGCACCTCGGCGCCGAAAGCGCGCTGGCGTTCTTTGCCGCGGGCGACGGCCCGGACATCGACGTCATTCTTCTGGACATCAACATGCCCGGCATGAACGGGTTCGAGTTCCTCGAAGCCGCCACCGCCCGCTTCGGCACGCATTTCGTCAAAAGCGCGGTCATCATGCTCTCCACCTCCGCGCGGGAGGAGGACAAGGCCCATGCCCGCGCGTTCCAGGTGGTGCGCGACTTCATGACGAAACCGCTGACGCTCGACGGGCTGCACCACATCGACGCCCGCCTGGCCGAACTCTCCACGGCACAGGCATCGCCGCCCGCCGCCTGACCGCACCCCAACCTCCACCGCCCCGGCCAAAGCACAGGCCGCGCCCTTGTCCTTCCCCCGCCAACCGGAGAGACTGCCCGCCGACAAACGCCGCCGGGACAGGAAGGAAACAGGGGTGTCAGACTTCGACAAGGCAGAGCGCCTGCTGGACGCGGGCGACAGGGATGGCGCGCGCGCCCTGCTCGACGCGCTGCCGGACAGCCTGCGGCACGCGCCCCGCGCCTACCGCCTGCGCAACCGGCTGCGTCCGCCCGCCCTGCCCGGCCTCGGCGCCGCCCGCCCCTCCCCGGCGGAGGCACAGCGCCTCGCCATGCTGCTGAACGGCGGACAGGCGGAGGCCGCGCTGGCCCTGGCCCGCGCGCTCGCCGCCCGCTACCCGGAGGCCGCGACCCCGCACGAGGCGCTCTACCACGCCTTCACCGCCCTGCGCCGCCCGAGGGAGGCCCGCGATGCCGTGGCGGAGGCGCTCTGCCGCAACCCCGACAAGCCGGCGCTCTACCGCGACCTCGCCCGCACGCTCATGGACCTGGGCGAGATGGAGGCCCTGCGTGCCCCGGCAGAGGCCGCCGCCGACGCCCTGCCCGACGACCCGCATGCGGTGCGGCTGGCCGCCGTCGCGGCCCATGTGAACGGCGCGCGGGAAACGGCCCGGGCGCGCTTTGCCGTGCTCACCCGGCTCCAGCCCACCAACGGCGCCGCACACCGGGCGCTGGCGGAAACCAGCCGCTACACCTCCCGCAGCGACCCGCACCTGGCGAAGATGAAGAAGCTCGCCGCCTCCGGCAAGCTGACCGAGGCGGAGCTCTACGAACTCAACTTTGCGCTCGGGAAGGCCTTCGACGACCTCAGCCGCCCGCGCGAGGCCTTTCGCCACTATGCCCTCGGCAATGCCCAGAAGAAGAAGGCGCACGGCCTGTCGCTGGCGCCCTACACGGCAGAGGTCGCGCGGCTCAAGGACCTCCCCGTCCTGCCGGAGCCCGCGCCCGGCGCGCCGGTGCCGATCCTCGTCGTGGGGCTTCCCCGCTCCGGCACCACGCTGACGGAAACGATCCTGTCGGCCCACCCGCAGGTCGGCACGGCGGGGGAATGCACCTTCCTGCGCGCGAATCTCTTGCCCGCGATGATGACCGGCACGCCGGACAAGGGCGCCCCCGATCCCGCAACCCTCGCCCGGCTGCGCGACGGCTACCGCCGGGCGCTGGCCGAGCGTGGCGGGGACAAGGCCTTCGTGGTCGACAAGATGCCGCTCAACTTCCCGCTGCTCGGGCTGGTGCACGCGCTGATCCCCGAGGCGCGGATCGTGGCCCTCGACCGCGATCCCATGGCGCTCGGCTGGTCGCTTTTCCGGCAGTGTTTCGTGAAGACCGGCAACGGCTTTGCCTATGATTTCGACGACATCGCCGGGGCCATGGCGCTCTACCGCGAGACGCTGGACCACTGGCAGGCAGAGGGCGTGCCGATCCACCGCCTGTCCTACAGCGCGCTGACCGAGGCCCCGCGCGACACGGTCGCGGCCCTGCTCGATGCGCTGGGGCTGCCCTGGGACGATGCCTGCCTGTCCTTCGGCGGGTCCGACCGGGTTGTCGCCACCGCCAGTTCGCTGCAGGTCCGCGACGGCATCTACACCGGCAGCGACGGCGCGTGGCAGGCTTATGCCGAACACCTCGCCCCGCTGCGCCACGCGCTGGACACCCGCGGGCTGCTGGCTCAGCCGGCCTGATAGACCGCGCAGACCTCGGCCCGGACGATCCGCGCGATCAGGGCGCAGTCCTCTTCCGAGAAGGTCAGCGGCAGGCGCATGTCGACGATGCCCTTCAGGATGCGGTCGGAGGCGGGCATCCGCTCGGCCTCCACGTAGCGCCAGCTGTCGTAGCGCGAGGTGAAGCCCGTGGGCTCCGCCCCGCCGAACCACTTCAGCTCGACCCCGCGTGCGGCGCAGCGGCGGAGCACCTCGGCGATGGCCTCGTCGCTCCAGTCGAGCAGCAGGAACTGGAAGGATGAGCCGACCGGCACCTCCTTCGGATCGCGCGCAACCAGCGTCAGGCCCGGCGTGTCCGCCAGCCCCGCCTCCACCACCGCGTAGCGCGCGTTCCAGCGCGCCACCTGCGCCCCGAGGGAGGCCAGCTGCGGCCGCAGGATCGCCGCCCGCAGGTTGTCCATCCGCCCCGAGACGTTGGGCGTCATGTACTTCACCTCGGCGAAGGCTTCGGGCGGCGGCGCGGCAAGGTGGCGTTCGTAAAGCATGTAGGAGCCCGAGAGCATCACCGCCCGCGCCGCGATCTCCGCGTCGTCGGTGACGAGGAAACCACCCTCGCCCGAGTTCATGTGCTTGTAGGTCTGGGTCGAATAGCAGCCGACCGCGCCGTGCCGCCCCGAGGGCACGCCGTTCCACGAGGCCCCCATGGTGTGGGCGCAATCCTCGATCACCGTGACGTCCGCCGCATCGCAGATCGCCATGAGCGCGTCCATGTCGCAGATGTGGCCCCGCATGTGGCTGAGCATCAGCACCTTCGCGCCGCTCGACTGCACCTTGAGCGCGAGATCGTCGAGGTCGATCACCAGCCGCTCCGTCACGCCGACGAAGACCGGCACGGCCCCCAGCGCCGCGATGGCCCCCGGCACCGGCGCCAGCGTGAAGGCATTGGTCAGCACCTTGTCGCCGGGGCACACGCCGACTGCCCGCAACGCGCACCCCAGCGCATATCCGCCGGAGGCCACCGCCAGCGCATAGGCCGCGCCGGTGAAGCCCGCGAATTCCTGTTCCAGAAGGGCCGTTTCCGACAGCTCGCCGGGGGCGGTGTTGTAGCGGTGCAGGCGCCCGTGGCGCAGCACGGCGAGCGCCGCGGCGATGCCTTCGTCGGGGATCGGTTCCTGCTGGGTGAATGAGCCGGTGAAGCGTTCTGTCATGGCGTCATCTGCGCCGAGACGCGCCGCGGGGTCAATGGGTTTCGCCTGCCCTGCGGCAGGCGATCCGCGGGGGAGGCGCTGCCTCCCCCGGGCCCCCTCCGAGGTATTTCGGCCAAGATGAAGGGGACGGTCAGCCGATCAGGCGGCGGACTTCCGCGGGCAGTTCGTCGAAATGCGCGATCAGCCCTTCGGGGTTGAGGTCGCGGACCGCTTCGCCTTCGGGGGCGAAGGTGACGAGGATGCAGGGCACGCCCGCGGCCTTCGCCGTCTTGCGGTCGGTGTCGCTGTCGCCCACCAGCAGCGAGGTTCCGCGCAGCCCGCCGCAGCGGTCGACCGCCGCCCAGTAGGGCGCCACGTCGGGTTTCCGGGTGGGCAGCGTGTCGGCGCCGACGAGCGAGCCGAAGAGGTCGCGCACGCCCAGCGATGTCATCAGTTTCTCGGCCATGGCGGCGGGCTTGTTGGTGCAGATGCCCACCGCGTAGCCGTCGCGGCGCAGCGCCTCGATCTGGTCCACCACGCCCGGGTAGAGCGTCGTGTGGGTGTCGAGCGCCGCGGCATAGGCCTCAAGCAGCGGCTGGTACCAGCGGTCCACCGCGTCCACGGAATACTGCCCCGCGCGCTCCAGCCCGACGGTCAGCATCCGCTTGCCGCCCCTCAGCGCCACGCCCGCATCGGCCACCGGGTCGAGCCGCTGGTCGAGGCCCATCCGCTCGAAACAGGCGTTGGCGGCGGCGACGAGGTCGGCGCTGGTGTCCGCAAGCGTTCCGTCCAGATCGAAGATCACACAGCGCGTCATGGTCCTGCCCTCTTGTCCGTTGTTCGTCCGTGGTGGCCCGCCGGGATCGGCGGCCGGTGTCACATCCCGCAACCAAGCGTGACCCTGCCCCGGCTTGTCATGGCCCGTGAAGCCTATAAAACGGCGGGCAGAGAAGAACAAACCAGATCGAGCCCCATGCCCCTAGCCCTGATCGTCCTCGCCGCCGGGAAAGGCACCCGGATGGAGTCCGACCTGCCGAAGGTCCTGCACCGCATCGCCCAGGCGCCCATGCTGTGGCACGCCATGCGCGCCGGGTACCGCCTGGCCCCCGACCACACCATCGTCGTGGCCGGTCACGGCGCCGACGCGGTGGAGGCGGCGGCGAAGGATTACGACCCCGATGCCCACATCGTCCTGCAGACCGAACAGCTGGGCACCGCCCATGCGGTCGGACAGGCGCTGCCCCTGCTCGAGGTCTTCGACGGCGACGTGATCGTGCTATATGGCGACACGCCCTTCATCTCCGAAGAGACGCTGCACGCCATGACGGAGGCGCGGCGCACGCATGACGTGGTGGTGCTGGGCTTCGAGGCCGCCGATCCCGCCCGCTACGGCCGGCTGGTGACCGACGGCGACGACCTCCTGAAGATCGTCGAGTACAAGGACGCCACGGAGGACGAGCGCGCCATCACGCTATGTAATTCCGGTGTCGTGGCCGCCGACCGGGCCACCCTGGCCTCGCTGATCGCCGAGGTGGGCAACGACAATGCCTCCGGCGAATTCTACCTGACCGACATCGTGGGCCTCGCCCGGGCGCGCGGCCTGACCGCCACCGTCGTCCGCTGCCCGGAGGCTGAGACGCTGGGCGTCAACTCCCGCGCCGATCTCGCGCAGGCAGAGGCCGCCTTCCAGGCCTACATGCGCGCGCAGGCGATGGAGGACGGCGTGACGCTGGCCGCGCCCGAAACCGTCTTCTTCGCGTGGGACACGGTGATCGGCCGCGATGCGGAGGTCGAGCAGAACGTCGTCTTCGGCCCCGGCGTCACGGTAGAGACCGGCGCCCGCATCCGCGCCTTCAGCCACCTAGAGGGCGCGCATGTGTCGCGCGGCGCGGTCGTCGGCCCCTATGCCCGCCTGCGGCCCGGGGCCGAACTGGCAGAGGACGTGCATGTCGGCAACTTCGTCGAGGTGAAGAACGCCGTGCTGCACGAGGGCGTGAAGGCCAACCACCTGACCTACATCGGCGACGCCGAGATCGGCGAGAAGACCAACATCGGCGCGGGCACCATCACCTGCAACTACGATGGTGTCTTCAAGCACCGCACGGTGATCGGCAAGAACGCCTTCATCGGCTCCGACACCATGCTGGTGGCCCCGGTGACGGTGGGCGACGGGGCGATGACCGCCTCCGGCTCCACCATCACGAAGGACGTGCCCGCGGGCGCCATGGCCATCGAACGTGCCGAGATGACGATCAAGGACGGCTTCGCCACCAAGATGTTCAACATGCTGAAGGCCCGCAAGGCCAAGCAGCGGAACTGAGAAGGACACCTCCCATGTGCGGAATCGTCGGCGTTCTCGGGACCCATGAGGTCGCGCCCATCCTCGTCGAGGCGCTCAAGCGGCTCGAATACCGCGGCTACGACAGCGCGGGCATCGCCACGGTGAACGGCGGGCATCTCGACCGCCGCCGCGCCGTGGGCAAGCTGATCAACCTGTCGGACGCGCTGGTCCACGATCCGCTGCGCGGCAAGTCGGGCATCGGCCACACCCGCTGGGCCACCCACGGCGCCCCCTCGGAGCTGAACGCCCACCCGCACAAGTGCGGCCCGGTGGCGGTGGTGCACAACGGCATCATCGAGAACTACAAGGAACTGCGCGAGAAGCTGTCCGAAGCGGGCCTGATGCCCGAGACGGAGACCGACACCGAAACCGTCGCCATGCTGACACAGCTCCACATGACGCAGGGCAAGTCGCCGGTCGACGCCGCCCTGGCCACCGTCGACGAGCTGGAGGGCGCCTTTGCGCTGGCCTTCCTGTTCGACGGCGAGGAAGACCTGATGGTCGCCGCGCGCAAGGGCAGCCCGCTGGCCGTGGGCCATGGCGAGGGCGAGAACTACGTGGGCTCCGATGCCATCGCGCTCGCCCCGCTGACCAACCGCATCACCTATCTCGAGGAAGGCGACCGCGCGATCCTGACCCGCGACACGATCGAGATCCGCGACCGCATGGGCCGCCGCGTCAACCGCGAGGCGCGCACCATCAACATGGACGCCGCCCGCGTCGACAAGGGCGGCTACAAGCACTTCATGGCAAAGGAAATCGCCGAGCAGCCCTCGGTCCTGTCCGCCTGCCTGTCCGCCTATTTGACCGAAAGCGGCGTCGCCCTGCCCGATCCGGGCATCGATTTCACCGCCATCGACCGGCTGACCATATCTGCCTGCGGCACCGCCTACCTTGCGGGTTTCACGGCGAAATACTGGTTCGAGCAGATCGCGGGCCTGCCGGTGGACGTCGATATCGCCTCCGAATTCCGCTACCGCGAGCCGCCGATCCCGCCGAAGACCGCGGCGCTCTTCATCTCCCAGTCGGGCGAGACCGCCGACACGCTGGCCGCGCTGCGCTACTGCCGCGACAAGGCTTCGGCCATCTGGTCGGTGGTCAACGTGCCCGAAAGCTCCATCGCGCGGGAAAGCGACCTGGCCCTGCCCATTCATGCCGGGATCGAGATCGGTGTCGCCTCCACCAAGGCCTTCACCTGCCAGCTTACGGTGCTGCTGCTGCTGGCGCTGAAGGCGGCGGAGGATCGCGGGCGGCTGACGCCCGAGCGGCGCGACGACATCCTGACCGCGCTGCGCGCGCTGCCCGGCACCTTCAACGCCGCCCTTGGCCGGGACGAGGTCATAGCCCAGGCCGCCCGCCGCCTGGCGGAAGCGCGCGACATCCTCTTCCTCGGCCGTGGCCTGATGTATCCGCTCGCCCACGAAGGCGCGCTGAAACTGAAGGAAATCAGCTACATACACGCCGAGGCTTATGCGTCGGGCGAACTGAAGCACGGTCCCATCGCGCTGATCGACAAGAACGTGCCGGTGGTGGTTCTGGCGCCGAAGGACAGCCTCTTCGAAAAGACCGTCTCGAACATGCAGGAGGTCATGGCCCGCGGCGGCCAGGTCCTTCTGGTGACCGACAGCGCGGGCGCGGCCATTGCCGGCAACGACGTGTGGAAGGTCATCCAGATGCCCGAGGTGCCGGAGATCCTGACACCCATCCTCTACGCCCTGCCGGCGCAGCTTCTGGCGTACCACACCGCCATCGCGAAGGGCACGGACGTTGACCAGCCGCGCAATCTGGCGAAATCTGTGACGGTGGAGTGACCCCGGAAGGACCGCCGCCATGGCCAAGCAATTCGACCACCTGACCGACCCGATCCGCCGCTTCATCGCCGCGCAGCACATCGTCTTCGTGGCCACGGCAGCGGAAACGGGCCGCGTGAACCTCTCGCCCAAGGGGATGGATTCGCTGCGCATCATGGGGCCGAACCGCATACTCTGGCGCAACCTGACCGGGTCGGGGAACGAGACGGCGGGCCACCTGAAACGGGTCAACCGCATGACGCTCATGTGGTGCGGGTTCGAAAAGCAGCCGATGATCCTGCGCGCCTACGGCACCGCCCGCACCGTGCAGGAAGGCGACGCCGACTGGTCCGAGCTCAACGGCCTCTTCCCCGAGGAAACCGGCGCGCGGCAGGTCTTCGACATGGCGGTGGACATGGCCCAGACCTCCTGCGGCTACGCGGTGCCCTTCTTCGACTACGCGGGCGAACGGGACGTGCTGCACGACTGGGCGGACCGCAAGGGCCGCGACGGCGTGCGCGCCTACTGGGCCGAGAAGAACGCGACCACCATCGACGGCTTCCCCACCGGGACGGCCGCGCCCGTGGACACAGCCCCCCTCGCCTCCGAATGACCGATGCCCCGGCCCGCGCCGCCCCCCTGACGATCGGCGGCTGGCTCGTGCTTCTCGGGGTGGGTATCGTTCTGGCGCCCTTCCTTGTGCTTCTGAACCTCACCACGCTCTGGCGGGACGTCTTCGCCTCCGGCGCCTTCGACATCATGTCCGACACCACCTCCCCCGACTACGACCCGCTCTGGCCGGTGGTGCTGGTCGGCGAACTGGCTTTCCAGGTCATGATGCTTCTGGCGACGGTCCTGCTGGCGGCCTCGTTCTTCCGGCGCAAATGGGCCTTCCCGCGGCTCTACCTCGGCGTCAACCTGATGGCGCTGACCGCGAACCTCGTGGACATCGCGGCGGTGCGCCACCTGCTGCCGGAGCTTCCGCTGTTCGACGGTGCAACGGTGCAGACCTTCGCCAGCCTCGCCATCAGCCTGCTGATCTGGACGCCCTACCTCTTCCTCTCGGACCGCGCGCGAAGGACCTTCATCGCATGACCCCCGAAGACGCCCTTTCCGCCCTGCGCGCCCAGTCCGATCCGGAGCGCACGCCCGGCATGGCCGCCTATCACAAGACCGACCGCCCCTGCCTCGGCACGCCCAACCCGGCGATCAATGACCTGGTAAAGGACTGGCGGCAGGACCTCTCCCTGCCCGAGCGCACCGCACTTGCCGACGGGCTCTGGCAGTCCGGCGTGTTCGAGGCCCGCATCGCCGCCGCCAAGCTGCTGACGCAGGCGCGGATGCGCCCCTCGGACAGCGCGGCCTGGGACCTGATGCTGACATGGGTGCCGGAGTTCGACGGCTGGGCCATCGCCGACCACGCCTGTTCCGCGCTGTCGCGCCGGGTCATGGCCGACCTGTCGCGGCTGGACACGCTCGAAGGCTGGACCACCTCCGATCACCTCTGGACAAAGCGCGCGGCGCTGGTCGCCGCCCTGCCGCTGGCCCGCCTGAGCATTCCGAAACCGGAGGAGATCGCCGCGCGCGAACGTGTGCTCGGCTGGGCCGCCGGTTACACGCAGGACGGCGCGTGGTTCATCCAGAAGGCGGTGGGATGGTGGCTGCGCGACCTGTCCAAACACGACGCCGACAGGGTCCGGACCTTCCTGGACACGCATTCCGCTGCCATGAAACCCTTCGCCGTGCGCGAGGCGTCGAATTACCTCTGACCGCCCGCAACTGGCCGCCCGCCGCGTCACACGGCGGGCACAGCCATGGGAAAAGGCCGGATCAGCCCCCGGCGTAGACCTGGATCGTCGGCAGATCAGTCAGCGGCGCGCCGATCAGCTGCATCGCCGGAAGCGACAGCCGGCTGCCCGCCGAGGACGGCCCGTCGATCGGGATCAGGTCGACCTGAGAGCTCTTGCCCTTGTATTCCACCCGGCCCTTCTGCGCCGTCGAGACCAGCGGCGTTTCCAGCCAGAACCCCGGCCGCGACGGATCGCCCAACGAGGCCACGGTATCGCCCAGAAGCTTCTCGCCGCCCGGGTCCGCCGGTTTGGTCGCCGCCGCCTGCTTTTCCTCGGCCGAGGTGGTGTCGAACTGCGCCGCGGTGCGGGCGTTCGCCGGGGGCTTCGGCGCGGCGGTCACCGCCGCATCGCCACGTGCCTGCGGCCGCGACCCGCCCGAGGTCGCCTCTGCCGTTGCGGATTTCTGCGGGGTCTTCGGCTGGAACAGGCCTGCTCCGTCGCCGCACCCCGCCAGTCCAAGCGCCAGTGCGCCTGCCATCGCCACGCGATTCATCATTGGGAAAGTCCTTTTCTGCCCGCATCCTGTCTTACACGCCTTGGCCTTTGGTACACAATCATGCGCGCGCCCTTGCTCATATTCTCGCCGAGGCCTAGGTTCAGGACCATGACGACACCTCTGATCGATCCATTCCAGCGCCCGATTTCCTATCTTCGGGTTTCCGTCACCGACCGCTGCGATTTTCGCTGCGTGTACTGCATGTCGGAAAATATGACCTTCCTGCCCAAGAAGGAACTGCTGACGCTGGAGGAACTGGACCGCATGTGTTCGACCTTCATCCGGCTGGGCGTGGAAAAGCTGCGCATCACCGGGGGCGAACCGCTGGTGCGCCGTGACATCCTGACCTTCTTCCGCGGCATGACCCGGCACCTCGAGGCCGGCGCGCTGAAGGAGCTGACGCTGACCACCAACGGCTCCCAGCTCGGGCGGTTCGCGCAGGACCTCTACGATGCCGGGATGCGCCGGGTGAACGTCTCGCTCGACACGCTGGACGAGACCAAGTTTGCCGAGATCACCCGCTGGGGCCGCCTGCCGCAGGTGCTGAAGGGCATCGACGCCGCGCAGGCCGCGGGCCTCCGGGTCAAGATCAACGCCGTGGCGCTCAAGGGCTTCAACGAGGACGAGCTCTTCCGGATCACCGAATGGTGCGCCGAGCGCGACATGGACCTGACCTGGATCGAGGTCATGCCCATGGGCGATATCGGCAACGAGGACCGTCTGGACCAGTACTGGAAGCTGACCGACCTCCGCGCCCGGCTGGCCGAGCAGTACACCCTGACCGACCTGCCCGAAAGCACCGGCGGCCCGGCCCGCTACGTGCGGCTGGAGGAAACCGGCCAGAAGATCGGCTTCATCACGCCGCTCTCCCACAATTTCTGCGAAAGCTGCAACCGCGTGCGCCTGACCTGCACGGGCGAGCTGTTCATGTGCCTGGGTCAGGAGGACAACGCCGACCTGCGCGCCGCCCTCCGCAACCATCCCGAGAGCGACGCGCCGCTAGAGGCCGCGATCCGCGACGCCATCCGGCTGAAGCCCAAGGGCCACGATTTCGACTATTCCCGCCAGACCGTCGATGGTCGCGTATCCCGCCACATGAGCCACACCGGCGGCTGATCCCGGCACTCGGTGCGTCTCCGGTCTGCAACCCTGTTCGCGCAGGGCAAGGCAGCCTTGCGTGAATGTCGCGGGCAAACCCCCTGCAATCCCCTGCGTCACGGGTTATGTGTGGACCGTCACAACAACGGAGCGCCCATGTCCTGGTCTTTTCCCGTCGGCCGACTGCTCGGCTCCGAACTCAGGGTGCATGCCACGTTCTTCCTGCTCCTGGGCTGGATCGGGCTTTCGGCCTACAGCAGCGGCGGCACGGCGGCGGCGCTCGACAGCCTGAGCTTCGTCGTCTTGCTCTTCGCCTGCGTGGTGGCGCATGAATACGGCCACGCGCTGATGGCGCGCCGCTTCGGCATCCGCACCCCCGACATCACCCTCCTGCCCATCGGCGGTCTGGCCCGGCTCGACCGGATGCCCGAACGTCCCGCGCAGGAGATCGCCGTGGCGCTGGCGGGCCCGGCGGTCAACGTGGTGATCTGGGCGGTGCTGATCGCGCTCGGCGCCAACACCAGCGTCGACGCGCTCTCGGACCCCACCGCCACCGGCAACCTTGCCGGGCGCATCGCCGCGGTGAACATGGCGCTTGCGCTCTTCAACATGATCCCCGCCTTCCCCATGGACGGCGGCCGCGTGCTGCGGGCGGCGCTGGCGCTTGGCACCGACCGGGTGCGGGCCACCCGCATCGCCGCCCGCGCAGGACAGGTCTTCGCGCTGCTGCTGGCGGTCTGGGGCCTGACCTCCGGCAACCTGATCCTGCTGCTGATCGCCGCCTTCGTGATCTTCGCCGCCGAGAGCGAGGCGCAGGACGTCTCTTCCCGCGACATCGCCCGCGGCCTCTACATGCGCGACGCGATGATCACCCAGTTCGAACGGCTCCGCCCCGGCGACACGCTGGGCATGGCGGGCCAGACCCTGATCCGCACCACCCAGCACGAATTCCCGGTGCTGGACGACAACGGCACGCTCCTCGGCTTCCTGACCCGGCAGGCGCTCTTCACCGCCATGGCCGAGGGCAGCACCAACCGCCCCGTGGCCGAGGTCATGACCTCCGAGATCCCGCAACTGGGACTGGCCGCACCGCTGGTGCAGGTCCTGGACGCCCTGCAGACCGCCCCTGCCGTGGCCGCCGTCGACCGGCATGGCCGTGTTCTGGGCTACGTCACGTCCGAGAACGTCGGCGAACTGATGGTGCTGCGCCGCCCGCGCTGAGCCATGACGCTCACCGCGCCGCAAGCTGCTCCTGCAGAAGCCCCGCCACCGCGTCGCGCGGCACGTCCGAGGTGACGAAGGCCGCGCCTATGCCGCGCGCGAGGATAAAGTTCAAACGCCCGTCCACCACCTTCTTGTCCTGGCCCATGAGGTCCAGCAGCGCCTCTGCATCCGGCAGGTCGCCGGGAATGTCGCGCAGGTCGCGCTTCATGCCCGCCTCCGCCAGCAGCGCGCGGGCCCGGCTCGGGTCCTCCTGCGCGCAAAGGCCAAGCCGGGCGGACAGCTCGAAGGCCAGCGCGCAGCCGATCGCCACGCCCTCGCCGTGCAGCAGCCGGTCGGAATAGCCCGTCGCCGATTCGAACGCATGGCAGAAGGTGTGCCCGAGGTTCAGCAGCGCGCGGTCGCCCTGCTCCGTCTCGTCGCGCAGCACGATCTCCGCCTTCATCTCGACCGAGCGTTTGACCGCGTGCTGCCGCGCCGCGCGGTCGCCCCCGATCACCGCCGCGGCGTTCTCTTCCAGCCAGCCGAAGAACGCGGCGTCGCCGAGAAGCCCGTATTTCACCACCTCGCCCATCCCGGCGCGGAAGTCGCGCGGGGTCAGCGTGTCCAGCACACCGATGTCCGCCAGCACCAGCGACGGCTGGTGGAACGCGCCGATCAGGTTCTTGCCCTGCGGCGCGTTGATGCCGGTCTTGCCGCCCACCGAACTGTCCACCTGCGCCAGAAGCGAGGTCGGGATCTGCACAAAGCGCACGCCCCGCCGCAGCACCGCGGCGGCAAAGCCCACGAGGTCGCCGATCACCCCCCCGCCAAGCGCGATCACGATGTCGCGCCGCTCAACCTTCTGTTCCAGCAGCCATTCCACCGTGCGGGTGAACTGCGGCCAGCCCTTCGTCGCCTCGCCCGGCGGCAGGGTCAGCGCGACGCTGGCGATTCCCTCGGCCGACAGCGCCGTTTCCAGCGTCGAAAGATGCGCAGCAGCCACGGTTTCGTCGGTCACGATGGCCACGCGCGGCCGTTTCAGCAGCGGCGCGATCTCTGCGCCGGCCCGCGCCAGCAAACCTTCGCCGATGCGCACGTCATAGGCCCGCCCCGGCAGCGGCACGCTTACGGTTTCGGTCATGGGCGTTCCTCCAGTACATCCGGGCGCTCTGCCAGCAGGGCATCCGCCACGCGCGCCGCCATCTTCTCAAGCGACATACCGGGCTCCGAGCGCACGGCCAGATCGGCCAGTGCATAGATCGGCACCCGCCGGTCATACAGCCCGCGCAGCGTGCCCTTGGGATCTTCGGTCTTCAGAAGCGGCCGGGTGTCCTTCTGACGCACCCGGTCCCACAACAGCTCCAGGTCGGCGTTCAGCCAGACGGACACGCCCCGCGCCGAGATCATCTTGCGATTGGCCTCCGACATGAAGGCGCCGCCGCCGGTCGACAGCACGCCGGGCGCACCGTCCAGAAGCCGCCCGATGATCTGGCTTTCCTTGCGACGAAAGAAATCCTCGCCGTCGCGGGCAAAGATCTCTGCTATGTTCATCTGCGCCGCGACCTCGATCTCGTGGTCCGAGTCGCGGAATTTCACGCCAAGCCGCGCCGCGAGGGTCCGTCCCACAGCGGTCTTGCCGGCGCCCATCATGCCGACGAAAACAACGGTCTTGTGCAGGATCAAACCCTTGTGAAAGGTGCCTTCGGCCATTCCTTGCCCATGTCTTGCCTGTTGCGTGAATGACGTGAACGGGACAAAAAGGCTAGGTATAAACGCGAAAAAAGGTGAGGCAGGGGGTGCCCATATGGGCCGACTGATAAAGTGGCTTTTCTATCTGCTCGTACTGGGGGTGATCGCTTTGACGGCGTACGCCTATGTCGGGCCGTATTTCGGTGCGGACTTCAGCCCGCCACAGGCGGAAATCCGGGTGCCGGTCGAACTGGAAGAGGAATGACATGGGCAGAGGGCCGATGAACCCGAACAGGATTCGGCGGGCGGCCCTCGGCGGGACCGCCGTGCTTGCCATGGGAATTGCCCTGGCAGCGGGCGCCGTGGCCCAGACCGAACCCGTGGCACAGGGCGCACTGCCGCCCTCGGTGGAAACGTCGCCCCTGTCAGAGGCGGACCCGAGCGCCGCGGGCCTTTTGTCGCCCGCCACGACCGGGCTGCCGGTGACCCTGTGGAAGGCGTCGGACCCGGCGAACCTCGCCGTGCTGATCGCCGCGGTGGAACTGCCCGTCCCCGCCATGCAGCGGCTGATGCGCACGCTGATCCTCACCGAGGCGGAACCGCCCGCGGGCGACGCGCGGCTGGCCTTCCTCGACGGACGGCTCAACTGGCTGACCTCTCAGGGCGCGGTCGAAGAGGCGCTGGCCCTTCTCGACATCACCGGCGTCGACGACCCGCGGCTCTTTGCCCATTGGGTCGACCTCTCGCTGCTGCTGGGACAGTCGGAACCCGTCTGCGACAAGCTCGAAGTGCAGCCGAGGCTCTCGTCGGACCTGTCGCTCCGGGTGTTCTGCACCGCGCGCAAGGGCGACTGGGAACGCGCCGCGCTGATCCTGCAAAGCGCCCGCACGCTGGGCGACATCAGCGGACGGCGGGCCGAACTGCTGACCCGCTTCCTTGATCCGGAGGCGGGCGACGGCCGCGCGCTCCTGCCGCCGGTCCGACCCTCGCCGCTGGAATTCCGCCTGTTCGAGGCTCTGGGCGAACCGCTGCCCACGGCGCCGCTGCCCCTGCCCTTCGCTGTGCTCGACCTGTCGGGCGACAACGGCTGGCGCACCCAGATCGAGGCCGCAGAACGGCTGGCCCGCGCCGGCAGCCTGCCGCCGAACCGGCTTCTGGGGATCTACACGCTGCGGCGGCCCGCCGCCTCCGGCGGGATCTGGGACCGGGTGAAGGCGCTTCAGGATTTCGAGGCGGCGCTGGAACGCGGCGTCCCCGAGGGCGTGGCCCGCGCGCTGGTGCAGGTCTGGCCGCAGATGGCCCATGCGCGGATGCTTTCCCCCTTCGCCGACCTCTACGCCGAGGACATCGCCGAGGTGGACGTGAACGGGCGCGCGCAGCAGATGGCCCGCCGCGCCCGCTTCCTGACCGCCGGGTACGAGGACCTGTCCCTCACCCTCGAAGACGACGACGGGCGCGAGGCGCGCTTCCTCACCGACATCGCCCGCGGCATCGCCCCGGACGAACTCCCGCCCCTGCCCCATGCCGAAGCCGTGGCCGCCGGCTTCACCGAGGGCGCGACCATGCCGCAGGTGCTGGCCACCCAGCTCGACAGCGGCCGCCTCGGAGAGGTCATCCTGCGGGCCATGGCGCTCTTCGCCTCCGGCGCGGAGGGCAACGGCCAGGACCTGACCGACGCCATCGCCACCTTCCGCGCGCTCGGGCTCGAGGACACCGCCCGCCGGGCCGCCCTCGAACTGATGATCCTCGACGCGGAGCGTGCCCTGCAATGACGCTCGCCCCGTCCCGCTGGCTGCCGCTCTTCCTCGAAGCCATGGCGGCAGAGCGCGGCGCCGCCGCCAACACGCTCGCCGCCTACCAGCGCGACCTCACCCATGTCGCCGACTGGCTCACCGACCACGCGCTCGACTTCGCCACCGCGCAGAAGAAGGACGTCGAATCCTACCTCGTCGACTGCGACACGCTGGGCCTTTCGCGCGCCACCCGCGCCCGCCGCCTGTCGGCGATCAAGCAGATCTACCGCTTCGCCTTCGAGGAGGGCCTGCGCGAGGACAACCCCGCCGTCCAGATCGCCGGCCCCGGCCGCGAGAAGCGCCTGCCCAAGACGCTCTCCGTCGAACAGGTGGACCGGCTGCTCGACGCCGCCGCCATCCACGGCCGGACCGAAGCCGACCGCGCCCGCAACGCCTGCCTGATGCAGGTGCTCTACGCCACCGGCATGCGCGTCACCGAACTGGTCTCTCTCCCCGTCTCCGCCGCGCGCGGCGACCCGAGGATGCTGCTGATCCGCGGCAAGGGCGGCAAGGAACGCATGGTGCCCCTGTCCCCCCCTGCGCGTGAGGCGCTGGCCACGTGGCTCTCCGCCCGCGACGCCGCCGCGTCGGAGGCGCACATCGCCACCGGCGCCGTCCCCTCGCCCTTCCTCTTCCCCTCGCACGGCAAGGCCGGGCACCTGACGCGCCACGCCTTCTACATGCTGATCAAGGAATTCGCGCTCGAAGCGGGCGTCCCCCCGTCGGAGGTGACGCCCCACACGCTCCGCCACGCCTTTGCCACGCACCTGCTGGCCAACGGCGCGGACCTGCGGGCGATCCAGACCCTGCTGGGCCACGCCGACGTCGCCACGACCGAGATCTACACCCATGTCCTCGAGGAACGCCTCCGCGACCTCGTGATGGACCACCATCCGATGGCGAAGGACTGACCGCCCCCGGCAAGGCACGCCGCTATAGCCCCCGGGCCCACCCGGCACAGGCCCGCGCCGCGGCACTCAGGTGATCCGCCTGCGTCAGGCCGGTGACCCGCTTGCGCGGCACGAAATCGTGGTCGCCGTCCTCCAGCCAGTGCAGCGCCATCCGCTCCGACAGCGCATAGCCCGCCACCTCTTCTTGCGTGCCGAAGGGGTCGCGGGTGCCCTGGCAGATCAGCGCGGGCGTCCTGAGCCCTGCCAGATGTTCGGTGCGCAGCTTCTCCGGCTTGCCCTGCGGGTGGAACGGGTAGCCGAAACAGGCCAGCCCCGCGATCCGCCCCGCCGCAAACGCCTCGTCGGCGATCAGCGAGGCGACGCGCCCGCCCATCGACTTGCCGCCGATGACCACCCGGCCCGCACCCGGCAGGTCCGCCAGCGCCGCCGCGTATTCCGCGCTCAGCACCTCGACCTTCCGCGGCGGCCGCTTCGGCCCGCCGGTGCGCCGCGCCGCCATGTAGGCGAACTCGAACCGCGCCACGCGCAGGCCGCAGCCCGCCAGCGCCGCCGCCAGTCCCTCCATGAACGGCGTGTCCATCGCCGCCACCGCGCCATGCGCCAGAAGCACCGTCACCGGCGCCCCGGCCTCGCCATCGAACAGAAACCGTGTCACGTCTTGCTCCTTCTCCGGCCCCGCGCCGCCAGCGCCCCTTGAACCGCCGCGCCAGCACACCCATAACCGGCCAGAGCAAGGAGAACACCCCCCATGGACCCGCAGACCGGAACCCTCGACGCCGCCTTCTGGATCACCTCCGGCGCGATCCTCGGCCTCATCATGCTGTCCGCCTTCTTTTCCGGATCGGAAACCGCGCTGACCGCCGCCTCGCGCGGGAAACTGCGCGCCGCATCCGACAGGGGATCTTCGGGCGCCGAACGCGCGCTGCGGATCACCGAGGACAACGAACGGCTGATCGGCTCCGTCCTCCTGGGCAACAACCTCGTGAACATCCTCGCCACCTCGCTGGCGACCGCGCTCTTCACCAACCTCTTCGGCGACAGCGGCGTCGCCTGGGCCACGCTCTTCATGACGCTGCTCGTGCTGATCTTCGCCGAGGTGCTGCCCAAGACCTACGCCATCACCAACCCCGAAACCGCCGCCGCCCGGGTGGCCGCGCCCATCGCGGTGGTCATCCGGCTGTTCTCGCCCGTGGTGGCCGCCGTGCGCCTGCTGGTCCGCGGCGTGCTGCGCATCTTCGGCGTGCGCACCGATCCCGACAGCCAGATCCTCGCCGTCCGCGAGGAGATCGCCGGCGCCCTGCACCTCGGCCACTCCGAAGGCGTGGTGCAGAAGGAGGACCGCGACCGCATCCTCGGCGCGCTCGACCTCGGCGACCGCACCGTGGAGGAGATCATGCTCCACCGGTCCAACATCGAGATGATCGACGCCGACACGCCGCCGCAGGACATCCTGCAGCAGTGCCTCGAATCGAGCCACACCCGCCTGCCCGTCTTCCGCGGCGACCCGGAAAACATCATCGGCATGATCCACGCCAAGGACCTGCTGCGCGCCATGTACAAGCTGACCACCGGCGAGAAGGACATCGCCGAGGCGCTGGCAGGCTTCAAGATCACCGATGTGATGATGAAGCCCTACTTCGTGCCGGACACCACCGCTCTCGACGAACAGATGCGCCAGTTCCTGCGCCGCCGGACCCACTTCGCGCTGGTGGTGGACGAATACGGCTCGCTTCAGGGTCTGATCACGCTCGAGGACATCCTCGAGGAGATCGTGGGCGAGATCGCGGACGAACACGACCCGCAGGCCGACCACCAGATCCTGCGCACCGACGACGGCCAATTCCTCGTCGACGGCAACATGACGATCCGCGACTTCAACCGCGCCACCGACTTCACCCTGCCCGACGACGAGGCCAACACCGTTGCCGGTCTGGTGATCTACGAGTCGCAGGTGATCCCGACCGTCGGCCAGGTGTTCAGCTTCCACGGTTTCCGGTTCGAGGTCCTCGCGCGGGAGAACAACCGCATCACCAAGCTGAAGATCATGCCGCTCTGACAGCCACGGGGCGCGACGGTCCGTAGGCCGGAGTTTCACTCCGGCGCGCCGTCCGGCTGCGGCAAAAGCGCCGTTTACCGGCTGGCAAGGGTTTCCCGCTGCGCTGCGGCGTAAAGGGTTAACAACCGGCCGGTTCAGGGGGTCGAAACGGCCGGTTCACCCCTTACAGCGCGTCAACCTCGGTGAACGAACGGTTGCCCGGGGGCGGGTCTTCACCGGATTTCAATCTGTCCTGGCCCTGCCGCGCGCCCGGTTAACCGGGCCTTCCCATGGGGTGTGCGCAGGGCCTGTTTTTGTCGGGATTTCGGCGCGCAAAATGCACCCTGACGGCGGTGGCACCCGACCGTCAGGGTGCCGTCCGACCGGGCTCTGGTATCCGGCCGGACGGGCTTTTTTCGGGTACGTCCTGAGGGTTTGTCGCGGGGGAGGTAAACGGGAAAGAAAGTGGTAACATCAGTACGAAATATGCACATCGGGAACAGTCCCCCGCGACCTGTACAGATTACCACCCGCCTGACGTAAGGTCTTCTGCGCTAGCGTTTATTCCGCGTGAATAATGCCTCAGCCCCCTTCACGCCGCTCTGCCGCACGCTCCAGCCGGACGCGGTCCTGCTCCCAGTCCAGCGCCTGTTTCGCCCGCTCAAGATACTCGTCCGCCCGCGCTTTCGCCGCGGCGCAAAGCTCCGGATCGGGATGGCGCATCAGACCGCCCAGCACCTTCTGCAGGCGCTCCTGCACCTCCCGCACTGCGGCCCCGTCGCGCGCCACCGAATCGAAGGCGTCGCCGATCAGAACCTCCGCATCCAGCGGCCTTGCATGCAGCCGGGGATGCAGCGCCTCGCCGTCCCCCTCCGTCTCATCCCGATACGCCGACAGGATCCGCCCACACCGGTTGATCACATCGATCGCCGTCCCCGGATCGTTGATCCCAGGCGACAGCGCCTTCGACCCGATCTGCGCCATGGTCATCAGCCCGAATCGCGGGTCCTGATCGTAGGTGCGTTCGTCCCCGATGATGATGTTGAGGTGCAGCGCCTCGGACAGCCGTTCGCGGGTCTCCTCATCCGCATCACCCAGCCCGCAGACCTTCGCCAGCGGAGACCGCAGGAAGGCGAAATCCCCAATCTCGGCAAGGAGATAGATGTCGCACTTCAACTCTTCTGCCAGTTTCTGCAGCGGCTCCGGATGGATCATCTGGATATAGCCGGTCTCGGGCGTGGCAACGACGAACCCGTCCTCCGGCACGTCTCCGGTCAGCGGCACGGCACCCAGACACGGCGTGTCCAGCCGCTGGCGGAACTGCAGCGCCGTCTTGTCCTCCACCTGGCGGGCGGAGCTGATCAGACTGCCCAGCGACTGCAGGTGCTGCATCCAGCGGATCAGAGACCAGACGATCAGCGCCAGCATGAAAACCGTGACGACAAACATCACCAGCGCCTTCTCGTCGCCGATATAGCTGACCTCGCGCAGCACGATGGCGGTCAGTGCGTAGACGTAACTGCTGATAAAGGTGGCCAGCGTATTCTGCGTGACCGTGTCCTGCCGGATCAGTTGCTGCAGCCGCGGCGTGAACTGCGAGGCGGTGGCGTGGTTCGTCGACACCATGACCGTCAGCGAGAACGTGGTGACCGTCAGCATGGCCGCGGCGATGATGTCCAGCAGCCGGTCGACGGACGACCCCGCGATCAGGCTTTGCCACTCTTCCGGCAGGACCCGTTCCACGAGTTGCGACAGCGGGATCACCGCCACCGCCAAGAGGCCGAAGGCGGTGACGCGCACCCAGAGGCGCCGAAGGTGGCCACGCAGCACGCGCACCGCCTTTTTCGGAAGAGAGAACAAGGATTTCATCCACGCAGACGTAACACGTCCACGGGCGTTGCCCAGCCCCGTAGTCGCGACATCATGCGTCGCATTCGTGCTAGGCACCGCTTCTGCCGCGTTTAAGCTCGGGTGCAACGAACAGGGAGTCCGCCATGAAATCCACCACCCGCGTCGTCGTGATCGGAGGCGGCGTCGTCGGCTGCTCCGTCCTCTACCACCTGACAAAGCTGGGCTGGTCGGACGTCATGCTGCTGGAGCGGTCGGAACTCACCTCGGGCTCCACCTGGCACGCGGCGGGCGGCTTCCACACGCTGAACGGCGACACCAACATGGCGGCGCTGCAGGGCTATACGATCCGGCTTTATCGCGAACTGGAAGAGCTGACCGGCATGTCCTGCGGACTGCACCACGTGGGCGGCATCACCCTTGCCGACAACCGCGACCGCTTCGACATGCTGGTCGCCGAACGGGCGAAGCACCGCTACATGGGGCTTGAGACGGAGATCGTCGGGCCCGAGGAGATCGCAAAGCTCGCCCCCATCGTGAACCTCGACGGGATAATCGGCGCGCTTTACGACCCGCTCGACGGGCACCTCGATCCCTCCGGCACCACCCATGCCTATGCCAGGGCCGCGCGCATGGGTGGCGCCGAAATTCACCTGCATACCAAGGTGTTGGAGACCAATCCTCGACGGGATGGCACATGGGACGTGGTCACCGACAAGGGCACGATCCACACCGAGCATGTGGTCAACGCCGGAGGCCTATGGGCACGTGAGGTCGGCGCGATGGCGGGCGTCTACCTGCCGCTGCACCCGATGGAACACCAGTACCTCGTGACCGAGGAAACCCCCGAGATCTACGAGCGCGACAGCGAACACCCGCACGTCATGGACCCCGCCGGGGAAAGCTACCTGCGGCAGGAAGGGCGCGGACTGTGCATCGGGTTCTACGAGCAGCCCTGCCGCCCCTGGGCCGTCGACGGCACGCCCTGGGACTTCGGCCACGAACTGCTGCCCGACGATTTCGACAAGATCGAGGACTCGATCAGCTTCGCCTTCCGCCGGTTCCCGGTGCTGGAGCGCGCCGGGATCAAGTCGGTGATCCATGGCCCCTTCACCTTCGCCCCCGACGGCAACCCGCTGGTCGGCCCGATCCCGGGGATGCGCGGCTACTGGTCCGCCTGCGGCGTCATGGCGGGCTTCAGCCAAGGCGGCGGCGTCGGCCTGATGCTGGCGCAATGGATGACCCACGGCGAATGCGAACGCGACGTGTCGGCCTTGGACGTGGCGCGGTTCGGAGACTGGATTTCACCCGGGTACACCCTGCCAAAAGTCATTGAAAACTATCAGAAACGCTTCTCCGTCAGCTACCCGAACGAAGAACTGCCCGCCGCACGTCCGCTGCGCACCTCGCCGATGTACGACATCTTCGACGGCATGGGCGCGGTCTGGGGGGCGCAATACGGGCTGGAGGTGGCGAACTACTTTGCCGAAGGGGACGAGCCGCGGTACGAGACTCCATCGTTCCGCCGCTCCAACGCGTGGGAGGCCACGGCGCGCGAGGTCCGTGCCGTGCGCAAAGCCTGCGGCATCAACGAGGTGCACAACTTTGGCAAGTACCGGGTGACCGGCCCGAACGCGCGCACATGGCTGGATCATGTCATGGCGGGCCGCATTCCGAAGCCGGGCCGCCTGTCGCTGACGCCGATGCTGTCGCCTCCCGGGCGGATCATCGGCGACTTCACCGTGGCCTGCCTGTCGGAAACGGAATTCCGCCTGACCGCATCCTACGGCGCCCAAGCCTATCACATGCGCTGGTTCCTGCAGCATCAACAGGACGGAGTAACCATCGAGAATATCAGCGATTCCTCCACCGGCTTCCAGCTTGCCGGACCCAAGGCGCGGGACATCCTGCAGGCCTGCACCCGCACCGACCTGTCGGACATGCGGTTCCTCGACGTGCGGCGGATGACGGTGGGCATGACCGACTGCCTCGTGCAGCGGGTCTCCTACACCGGCGACCTCGGGTTCGAGATCTACTGCGATCCTATGAACCAGCGGCAGTTGTGGCGGACGCTCTGGACCGAGGGCCAGCCGCACGGGCTGAAGCCCTTCGGGATGCGCGCCATGATGAGCCTTCGGCTGGACCGGTTCTTCGGTTCCTGGGAGCGCGAATACGGGCCGGACTATACCGCCGCCGAGACGGGGCTGGACCGGTTCATCCGGTGGGACAAGGACTTCATCGGCAAGGCCGCCGCGGAGGCAGAGCGCGCCTCTCCCCCGGACCGGCAGCTTGTGGTCTTCGAGGTCGACGCCGACGATGCCGATGTCACCGCCTATGAGCCGGTCTGGATCGACGGCGCGGTGCGCGGCTTCTGCACGTCGGGCGGCTATTCGCACTGGCTGGGAAAGTCGATCGCTTACGCCCTGATCCCGCGCAGCGACGTTCGCGACGACCTTGTGGCAGAGATCGAGATCCTCGGGCGCAGATGCACGGCAAGGTTGCAACCCGCGCCGTTGTTCGACGTTGAGGGCACCCGACTGCGCGGGTAAATCAAGGCCTTAGGGCGCTGCATGGGCGCACAGTCGATCCGTAAACGTCATTGTTTTCTGCGCCGCAGCACACAACCGGTGCGTGTGCAGCGACGATTTTTCTGTCTTTTCAAATGGCTCGCCGTTATATCCATCATCATGCAAGACATCGCCATCCTGATTCCCGCCGCCGGTACAAGTTCCCGAATGCGCGGCAGAGACAAGCTCACCGAGATCGTTTCGGGTGAGCCCTTGCTGCGCCGCCAGGCGCAGACAGCCATGGCCACCGGCGCGCACGTCTGCGTGACTTTGCCGGATTACGATCACCCTCGGGCGGGGGCACTGGCCGGTTTGCCTGTGCAGCTTGTGGGCGTCCCTGACGCGGATCTCGGCATGTCGGCGTCGCTCCGCCGTGGCGTCGCGATGTTACCGCGCGGCATGAAGGCGGTCGTCGTGCTGCCCGCGGACATGCCGGAGATCGAGACGGACGATATCTCCCGCCTGATCGAGGGCTTCCGCGCGACGCCCTACCCCATGCTTCAGCAGGCAACCGCAGCGGACGGCACGCCGGGTCATCCCGTGCTGTTCCCGGCCGATTGCTTCTCTGCCATCCTGCAGCTTACGGGCGATCAAGGGGCGCGGGATATCCTGAAAGCGAACGCGCACCGGCTGCGCCGGATCGCGCTGGCCGACGAACGCGCGCTTGTCGACCTCGACACGCCCGAGGCATGGGACGCATGGCGCGGGCGTCCGCCGGAAAAGCTGAGTGTCCCGGCTGAGTAAGTCGGGACAACGACTAATTCCTTTGGATCAGTTCAGCCGCGCATGCCGGGTCATGACCCGCTGCACGGACGGTCCGACGAAATCCCGCTTTGCCCAAACCTCGCAGACATTGGCGGCCTTCGCCTTCGCGTACATGAACGGTGACGGGAAGTCGCTGACGATGACCACCGGCACGCCCTTCAACGCCTTGTCGTTCGCCATTTCCTGAACGAGGTCTACGCCCATGCCGTCCGGCAAAGCGTTGTCCAGAAAGACGATGGAGATCTGTCCGTCCTTCAGCCGTTGGCGGGCTTCCTTCAGATCGCGGGCGACGATCATCGGTACGTTCGGGCACTGCTTGGCAAAGACACGGCGCATCATGCGCCTGTCGAATTCCTGATCGTCCACGATAAGGCAGTGTTTGTCCGTCTTCGCCATCGGTCCAGCCATCTCCAGCCCTTCCCGATCTTGGCTCACAAGGATTGCGATCCTGTTAATTGATTGATTTCCCTTAAAACTCTTGGAAAGAAAAAGGGCGACCTTTGGGGCCGCCCTTTTCCCATCGCCGCATCAAGCGGCGATGGCTGCATATTCCGTTCAGCGCGTCAGCAGCGCGGCCTCGTGCTTCTTCAGCGAGCGGCGGGCAGAGGCATAGGCCTTGATGCCTTCCGCTTCGGCCAGCTCCGGGAACAGTTCCAGAATTTCCTGACGCTGGGCATTGCCGATGCCGGCAAGGCTGTAGTCGCCGGGCTGGAAGCTCTCGGTCCATGCGCCGTTCGACAGCACCACTTCGTGCTGGTCGAACATGATGTGGATGTAGGAGACAGAACCCACTTCCACTTCTTCGACACCCTCCAGACCCAGCAGGTGCTTGGCGGCGACAAGGACTTCGCGCTCTTCGAAGTAGAGGGCGGTCTTGTCGTTCGCCACCAGCACGCGGTGGTTCGGAGATACCAGCGTGTCGTGCTCCGGCAGGTTGTTGCCCAGCGAGCCCTGCTTGATCAGCACCGGGCTCAGGTGCGGCTTGCGCGCCAGTTCATGCCCGGTCAGGTCCTTGCGGCCGACCCACTTGATCTCCTGGATCCCGTTGTCGCGGGTGATGACCCGGTCGCCGACCTTCAGGTCCTCGACCAGACGCTCGCCGCGCGGTGTGGCGATCAGCGTGCCGGGGGTGAAGCAGGGCACCACTTCCTCGATCTCGAAGAAGTCCATGGTGCCGGTCACTGCGCCCGAGCCGTCAAGGAACTCGACGGTGCCGTCGATGCCGTTGCCGTTGGAGTCGGTGGTCACGTTGGTCAGGCGCCAGTCGACATCGCGCTGGCCCACGCCGGACAGGTTCAGGATGTCGTAGTCCTGGTTCGGCGCATCCGCCGGGTCGGCCACGTCGACAAAGCCGCCGGAGCCACCGTCCACGACGTCGCCGGCGCCATGCGCCGCGCTGTCCACGAAGATCACGTCGCGGTCGGACCCGCCCTGAATGTCGTCGACCCCGGCACCGCCGTTCAGCGTGTCGTTGCCCTGCCCGCCGATCAGCGTGTCATTGTCGTCGCCGCCAGAGATCTCGTCGTCGTCGATGCCACCGTCGAGGTAGTCGTCGCCGGAACCACCCTGCAGCGTGTCGTCGTCATCGCCGCCAAAGATCGTGTCGTTGCCGAGGAAACCCTGCAGCAGGTCACGGTCGTTCTCGGTGTTGACGTCGATGTCGTCGGTCAGTTCCAGCGTCGCGATGTTGGAGCCGTCGATGTAGTCATGGCCCTGGCCACCGTCGATGGTGTCGGAACCATGGCCGCCGATCAGGGAGTCGTCGCCCTGGTTGCCACGGATCAGGTCGTCGTCGATGCCGCCGTCGATGGTATCGTTGCCGCCACCGCCAGTGATGGTGTCGCGGTCGTCGCCGGTCTCGATGTAGTCGTCGCCGCCTTCGCCGTCGATGGAGTCACGGCCGTCTTCCTGGTTCGGGTCGCTGGTGAAACCGAAGACATCGCGCAGCGGGCTGCCCGGTGCAAAGGCCGGATCGTCGTTCTCGTAATCGGAGAAGGTGTCGGTGCCCGCGATGATCGTGTCATGGCCCTGGCCGCCGTAAATGGTGTCGGAGCCCTGCACGTCGTACAGGTAGTCGTCGCCGCCGCCGAGGTCGACGAGGTCGTCGTCGATACCCGGAAGGACGGTGTCCGCACCGCCGCCCGCGACGATGGTGTCGTCGTCGTCACCGGTAGAGATCAGGTCCGCGCCAGAGGTGCCGGTTTCGGAGTCGAGGTCGTCGGACGGGTCCGGATCTTCGTCGAAACCGTCGAGCGGGTCGAACGGCTGCAGGCCGGGTGCAACCGGGAACACGTCGGTGTCGATGCGGCCTTCGGAGATCTCTACGCCCACGCCCACGATCATCTCGGCCGAGTCGGTGCCGCCGTTGCCATCGGAAATGGTGTAGGAGATGCGGTCCACGCCGACGAAGCCGGCATTGGGCGTGTAGGTCACTTCGCCCGTGGTCGGGTCCAGCGTCGCGGTACCGTTGGCCGGCGTCCCGATGGAAGTCACGGTCAGCACGTCGGCGGGATCAGCGTCGGTGTCGTTGCTCAGCGGCTCGATCACCACCGGGGTCGCCGGGTCGGTGGAAACGATGTCGTCCATTGCCACCGGCGGGATGTTGGTCGGCGTGCCGCCGTCGGTCACGGTGATGGTGACAGTCGCGGTGGAGTCGTTGCCCGGGGTGCCGTCGTTCACCGTGTAGGTGAAAGTGTCGGTGCCCACGAAACCGGTGTTCGGGGTGTAGATCACCTCGCCCGTGGTCGGATCGATCTCGGCGGTGCCGTTGGCCGGGGTACCGACAGAGGTCACGGTCAGCGTGTCGCCTTCCGGATCGGTGTCGTTCGCGGTCACGTCCACCACGACCGGCGTATCGTCGTCGGTGCTGGCGCTGTCGTCAACGGCGCTCGGCGGCAGGTTGTCTGCCACGTCAACGGTGGAGAACTCGACTTCGGAGATCAGAATGCGCTGGTCGGACTCGCCGCCGTTCGCGTATTCGATGACGATCTGGCTGATCGGACCTTCGATTTCCACCAGCGCGGAGCCTTCCGGCGTTTCGAAATCGTCGGTCCGGGTCTCGCCATCGATCGTGGAGCCGTTCACCGCTGCCGTGCCAGACGGCGTGATGGTCACCGGGACCGGGTTGCCCGCAGCGTCGTATGCGGTGATCGTCACGATGTCCTCGAAGGAGCCCGCGACGCCCGTCTTGTCACCGGTTGTGCCGGTGTCGATGTCGTTCAGTCGGAAGGACACGTTCTGCACGCTGTTGGTATAGAGCGCGGAGTCGGTCGACCGGAAATCCAGGGTGGTGGTGGAGGTCGCCTGGGCAAACCCCTCGACCTCGCCCACGAGCTTCAGGTGCGACTGCGGATCGAACGTTTCGCCATCTGCCAAGTAGGCCGGAGCGTTGAACGTGATCGCCTGTGCGCCGGGCGAGATACCGTCGTACGTGACGTCGACGGCCACGCCGCCGGTGTCCACCGTTGCGGACACGCCGCCTCCCAACACGTCGGTGTCGGTCAGTGTTGTGCCGAAGGCCCCGATAAGACCCCAATCCAGAACCAAGTCAGCCATACTATAGACCCTCTATATCGTCGTGGGGGCATGCCCCTGGCGTATGCGCGCCATGACAATGCCCACGGCACTGCCCGTTTCCTCATCTGCACTGCTCTGGATATCCCGACGTGTCGGGTGTTGCCTCTACCCACGTTTTTTCGTGGACGAAGAACACCTTAGCGGCACGGGAGGATTCTCCCCCCTCGCGTCACGCCGGGTCATCGAAACCCGAGCCGTTCAGCGGCCGCCCCCGTGGCCAATGTCTTCACCCCCCAGTTGGGCTTGAAACGTTAATACGGCGAAGCTGCCCCAGTCGGAAAGGAAAAATGGCGCAATCCGGGCAGCCTTCGCCGCATCCGCGCCGCAAATCGGGCGAAAAAAGGCAAGTATCGCGGGCGTTTGGCTGGAAATTGTATCTCAGGCTGCAACAGGTGAAGCCAGATATTGACGCACCGGCTGGAAAATGCACCATATATTGTGCGCACGCGAGCCTCACACCCCACATTATGTCTCAAAACGGAAACAGTGAAATGAGGCCCAATTTAGGCTGCGTCGTGAGCGTCAGGTTGCCACAAGTCTTGTCGTTTTGTCCTTTCAGACGAACCAATTCCGCAGACTGGGCCAAATTGGTCACCAGATCGTGCCGAGGAAGGCGTAAATCACCCGAATCATTCGAGGCAAATTGGGCACTTCCGCCCAATTCAACCCTAAGTAGACCTTTGCCTGCAAGTAAAGGGGTCACTTTTCGGCCAGATTTCGCCTGAAACAACGCCCGCCGAGGTGTGAAACCATCATGTCGGCCAACATACGTGCGACTTCTGCGCTTGACTGACCGCAATTGTGGCAAGTGCGTTCTGTTTGTTTCAGCTTGCGCTTAGGTTGAATTGTGTCGTCTTGGCGGACTTGCCAGGTACGAACCGGCCGCTTCACCTGGCGGACGATCCAAACACCGCCGCCCCGCCTCAAAGCGGCCGGGAACCGGGACACGGCCACCACGCTCGGCCGGCGCCGACCGCAAGGCGTCATCGTCCTCCGCCTACGAAGTGCGCACGGGACGCCGCAGTTGTGTCTCCTTTGGGCCGCGCACCTGTGGCGCCGGCTGGCCGCCGAACGGCAATCGTCGACCGATGCGACCACCACTATGCCCGCACCTCGTCCGTCAGGACCAGGCCCTGTTCCGCGTCACGTCATCCAGGAATGTCTGAGGATTTTCAGGCTGGTACCCAAGGTCGGACTCGAACCGACATGACCTTTCGGCCGGGGGATTTTGAATCCCCTGCGTCTACCATTCCGCCACTTGGGCCCGGGCCCGACATTTAGCGGCCCCGATCCGCGTCGTAAAGTGTCAAACCGCACAGCTTGACGCCCCCGGCCCGCCATGTTCAATCGCTGCGACAGCGAAAAGGAGTGCGCGATGCGCCGCATCTACGACTGGACCATGGCGCAGGCAGGTGGGCAGCACGCGTTGCTTGTCCTTGCCCTTGTCTCCTTCATCGAGGCCTCGATCTTTCCGATCCCGCCGGACGTGCTGATGATCCCGATGATCCTCGCGGCACCTTCCCGCGCCTGGCTGATCGCCCTCGTGGCCACCTTGTCCTCGGTGCTGGGTGGCCTCCTTGGCTACGGCATCGGCTTCTTCTTCTTCGAAACGCTGGGCCAGCCGATCCTCGAGTTCTTCGGCAAGGCCGACAAGATGGTGGAGTTCAACGCCACCTTCAACGGCGCCGGGTTCTGGGCGGTCCTGATCGCGGGCGTCACGCCCTTCCCGTTCAAGGTCATCACGATCATGTCCGGCTGGACCGCGATGCCGCTGGCCACCTTCCTCACCACCGCCCTCATCGCCCGCGCGATCCGCTTCTTCGTGGTAGCCGGTCTGCTATATGCCTTCGGCGCACCCATTCGTGACTTCATCGAGAGGTATCTGGGGCTTGTGTTCACGGCGTTCGTCGCGCTTCTTGTGGGTGGCTTCCTGTTGCTGAGATACATATGACCCGCAAGACACTGACCCTGCTCGCCACCCTCGGTTCTGCCGCGCTGATCCTCGGGGCGCTCGGCTTCCAGTACATCGGCGGGCTTTATCCCTGCAAACTGTGCTACTGGCAGCGTTACGGCCATTTTGCCGCGATCGCCGCCGGGGTCGTGGCGCTGTTCGTCCCGGCCCGGGTGCTCCTGTGGATCGGCGCCGCCGGTGCGGGGTCGTCCTCCGGCATCGCGGTCTATCAC
The DNA here is from genome assembly GCF_002814095.1 of Sagittula sp. P11. NCBI lineage: Bacteria > Pseudomonadati > Pseudomonadota > Alphaproteobacteria > Rhodobacterales > Roseobacteraceae > Sagittula > Sagittula sp. P11. The sequence continues at coordinate 3,858,270 of NZ_CP021913.1, read as the reverse complement.
ACCGGGGTGGAGCGTGGCTGGTGGGAAGGTCCGACAACCTGTTCCGGCGGCCCGGTCGGCAACCTGAGCACGGACGAGCTGTTCGACCAGATCATGAACGCGCCCGTCATCCGCTGCGACGAGATTCCGTGGGAAATGTTCGGCCTGTCGATGGCGAACCTGAACATCGTGGCCTCTGCGGTGATCGCCGTGCTCTTCATCCTCGCGGCCCGCGCAAAGGCGTGACAGCGTCCCCGCGCTCTGGCATGACCGGCAAAGGCAAGCGGAGCGCAGCATGACCAACAAACTGGCCCTCATCCTCGGCGGGATAATCGCGGTCCTGATCGCCGCGGACCTGACGCTGTACGACGGGGCCAACCTGCTGTTCCTCGGCAAAAAGCTCTACTGGCTGATCGACTACGTTGCCTTCTGGCGCTGAACGCCCGGGCATCCCGAACCGCCGACCCTGCCCATCCCGGCGACACCATGCCGTGACCCTTGGCGCGTGCCGTTGGACTGCCGCCAGAGCCGTCGCAGCACCCGCCGCGCCCTTGACTTCGCGGGTGCCGGATGCTTGGTAGCGTTAACATCACTTGACCGGGCGCGCCACGCCGCGGACGCTCGCTGCAGAAGACTGCTACAGAGAGGACACTCCCATGACCGTCACAGTCGCCATCAACGGTTTCGGCCGCATCGGCCGCAACGTGCTGCGTGCCATCATCGAGTCCGGCCGCACCGACATCGAAGTGGTCGCGATCAACGACCTCGGCCCGGTCGAGACCAATGCCCACCTGCTGCAGTACGACAGCGTGCACGGCCGTTTCCCGGTCGAGGTGACGCACACCGACGACAGCATCGACGTGGGCCGCGGCCCGATCAAGGTCACAGCGATCCGCAACCCGGCCGAGCTGCCCTGGGGCGATGTCGACGTCATCATGGAATGCACCGGCATCTTCACCTCGAAAGAGAAATGCCAGGCGCACCTGTCGACCGGTGCGAAGCGCGTGCTGATCTCCGCTCCGGGCACCGATGCCGACAAGACCATCGTCTTCGGCGTGAACGACGGCGAACTGACCAAGGACGACCTGATCGTCTCGAACGCGTCCTGCACAACGAACTGCCTGTCGCCGGTCGCCAAGGTGCTGAACGACGAGATCGGCATCGTGAAGGGCTTCATGACCACGATCCACTCCTACACCGGCGACCAGCCGACGCTGGACACGATGCACAAGGACCTCTACCGCGCCCGCGCCGCGGCGCTGTCGATGATCCCGACCTCGACCGGCGCGGCCAAGGCCGTGGGTCTCGTTCTGCCGGAACTGAACGGCAAGCTGGACGGCGTGGCGATCCGGGTGCCCACGCCCAACGTTTCTGTCGTCGACCTGACGTTCGAGGCCGCGCGCCCGACCACGGTCGAGGAAATCAACGACGCGATCCGCGCCGCAGCCAACGGCCCGCTGAAGGGCATCCTCGGCTACACGGACAAGAAGCTGGTGTCGTCGGACTTCAACCACGACCCGCATTCGTCGATCTTCCACACCGACCAGACCAAGGTCATGGACGGCACGATGTGCCGCATACTGACGTGGTATGACAACGAGTGGGGCTTCTCCAACCGCATGTCGGACACTGCTGTCGCCATGGGCAAGCTGATCTGAGGCATTTGGCCCCGGGGCGGCCCGTCCGCCCCTGCCGGGCACATTGATGCCGGCACAAAGAAAAAGGCGCCGTCCTCACAAGGGGCGGCGCCTTTCGAATTCTGCGGTGTCCTGTCCGCGGGTCGCGTCTGGTTCAGCCACCATAGACCGCCTGGTAGGCGATGCGCGGCATGTCGGCGCGTGCGATGTTCAGGTCGCGGGCGGTGTCTTCCGGCATGGAAGTCAGTTCGAACAGGGTGCGCTTGTACTCGGCGCGTTTCGCCATCCGGCCGCGGAAGTTGCTAACGAAGCTCATGTCGTTTCCTTTCAGTCTGCGTTTCGTTACCGCCAACATAGTCACGCTGCGGCGCAGCACAATTGTCGTATGGGCCGGGTCGCCATGCACGGAATGCAAAGCAACCTAAGGGCAATCTTAACGCTGCCATGCAGCATTGACTGCGCGGGTCGGAGCCGATCACTTCGATGTCAGGAAGAGCCGCGAACTGCGTGTCTGCAGACCCGCCAACATCTTACGCCTCAGGACCACCTCGGCATGGACCAAACCGGCGCGCCAGAAGCGAGTGGAAGTGGATGGAAATTCAGCGGGCGATGCCGTCGATGAACGCGTCGATGCCCGTCAGGTAACCAGGCTTGCCGAACAGGTCGTCATGACCGCCCAGCTCGATCGGGACCAGCGACGTGTCGCTCCCGGCCGCTTCCAGTGCGGCGGCCACGCGTTCGCCGTGGCCGAAGGGGATCAGACCGTCCACCGTTCCGTGCAACACCAGCGAAGGGGCCGTCACCCGGCGCGCGTCGTTCAGGCTTTGCCACTTCTGGACGCCGGGGACCAGGCAGGCGGGCAGGAAGGAGCGCGCAGCCATCAGCTCGCACAGCCGCGCGTAGGGCGCCGCGAGGATGAGCCCGTCCACCGACCGCTCTGCCGCGACATGCAGCGCAAGGCCCGTGCCCAAAGAATAGCCGTGCACAATGACCGGGCCGTCTTTGCCCACCAGTTGCGGCAGGGCGTCATACGCTGCCAGTGCGTCGGCCTTCAGGCGGTCTTCGGACGGTGTTCCGGGCACGCCCCCGCCGCCGCGATAGCCCATGGCCACGACGCTGCGCCCGGCCTCCGCATGATGCCGCAGCATGGGGGCGAAGGCGGTCAACGCGCCGACGTTGCCCATGAAGTACATGACGACCGGCGCGTCCGCCTCACCCACGTGCTTGTAGACCCGCAACGGGCCCGCGTCGGTCGGCACGTCCTGCGCGTCGAAGCCCGGCTCCATCAGTTCGGTCTGGTTGTGAAACGGATAGACCAGACGGGTATGCACCGACACCGCCGCCACGGCGTAAGCCGCGTACAGCAGGACACCAACGGCCACGGCCAGCAGGACTGCGCGGCGCGCTCTCACCCCAGGCGCGCCTCGAGCGCGTCGCGCACCGGCGGCGTCACGAACTTCGACACGTCCCCGCCCAGCCGGGCGATCTCCTTCACCAGTTTCGAGGCAATCGCCTGATGCCGCGCCTCCGCCATCAGGAACACCGTCTCAACCGAATCGTCGAGCGAGCGGTTCATGCCGACCATCTGGTATTCGTATTCGAAATCCGCGACGGCACGCAGGCCGCGCACGATGACCGAGGCGCCGACGTCACGGGCGCAGTCGATCAGCAGGTTCTCGAACGGATGGGCGATGATCTCGCAGCCGGTCTCTTCGGCGATGCCGACGCACTCGGCCTCGACCATGGCCACGCGCTCTTCCAGCGTGAACAGCGGCCCCTTGTCCCGGTTGATCGCGACACCGATCACCAGCCGGTCGACCAAGGTGGCCCCGCGGCGGATGATGTCGATATGGCCCAGAGTTATGGGATCGAAGGTGCCTGGATAGAGGCCGATGCGCATTTTGAGGCTCCCCCGTATTGCTCGCCGCGCGCAAACGCAACAATATTGCGCCAGTGAATGCAAGGGGGAAACCCGAGACCCCCGGTCCGCGCCTCGGGATCGAAGATGACAGCACGTGGTTTTCGGCTGTCAGCGGCAAGCTCAGGCGGACGCGTCTGCGGCCGGGTATGGAACAGGCGCCTGGAGGGTCCCAGAGAGGCGTCAGTGCCCCATGATCATGCCTTCGAGGGCCGTCTTCTCCATCGCCAGTTCGCTCAGCTTCGCCTTGACCACGTCGCCCAGCGTGATGAGCCCGACCATCTTGCCGTCCTCCACCACGGGCATGTGGCGGAACCGGCCCTCCGTCATCTTGGAAAGGATCTCGTCGGCGTTGTCGCCGCGTGCGCAGGTCACCAGTTTCTTCGTCATGTAGTCGTCGACCGCGTCCGATAGGCAGCCCGCCCCGTTCGAGGCCAGCACCCGCACGATGTCGCGTTCGGACAGGATGCCCTCTGCCACCACGCCATCCGAAGAAATCACCACCGTCCCGATCCGTTTTTCCGCAAGGATCTTGGCTGCATCGGCGACCTTCGTGCCCGGTTTGACCGTATACACGCTGTCGATGCCCTTGCTCTTCAGAATCTGCTGGACCTGCATGGCGATGCTCCTCGTCTGCGATGACTTTCACCCAGCGTCACCGAGGTGCGACAACCTGTCAAGTCAGCCATTTGGCGGAAACCCCGGCCCGGGCACCGACATAAGGCGTATTTACAGACCGGCCTGCACCTCCAGCCGGGCCAGTTCGGCACGCATCCCGGCAACCAGCGCCTCGGCAAACCGGTTCATCCGCTCGAGCCGCCGGTCGTCGGCGTGCCGAACAAGGTAGAAGGACCGTATCAACTCCATCTCGTCCGTCAGCAGGCGTTTGACACCTTCGGCCTGCGGCAGGGCAAAGTCGTGCACGATGCCCAGCCCGGCGCCCCCCTTGATCCACTGGAACTGCACAGCAACGGAGTTCGACGCCAGCTCCACCCGGTTCATGCCCAGGTCGGCGAGGTAGTCCAGTTCCTTGTCGAAGATCATGTCAGGAATGTAGCCGACGATCCTGTGGCCGCGCAGATCGTCGAGCGTCCTGATGGGGGCGTTTGCCGCAAGATAGGCGTCGCTTGCCGCAAGATGCAGCCGGTAGTCGGCAATCTTCTGCACGACGAGCCGCCCCGCCGTCGGCGGAGAGACGGCAATGGCCATGTCGGCCTCGCGGCGGGACAGGTTGACCACGCGCGGCAGGGCGACGATCTGCACCTCAAGTTCAGGGTTCTGATCGGCAATCGCCGCGCAGACCTGCGGCAGGAGGTAATTGGCGCAGCCATCCGGCGCCCCGATCCGCACCTGCCCCGACAGCCCCTCCGACCGGCCCTTGACCGCCTCCGCCGCCAGCAGCGCCGCCTGTTCCGCCGATTCCGCATGGTCGACCAGCCGCGCCCCGGCCTCCGTCAGCGCGTAACCCTGCGGCGATTTCGCGAAGAGTGGCGCGCCCAGTCCCTGTTCGAGCCGTGCCACCCGGCGCCCAACCGTCGCGGGGTCCATGCGCAGCACCCGCCCCGCCGCCGACAGGCTTTCCCCCCGGGCAACGGCAAGGAAAACGCGCAGATCGTCCCAGTCCATTTTGCACTCCTGCAAGACCTATTTGTCAAACTGCCCCTTCCTTGCGCAAAATTGCAAGAGTAGGGTCCGCGCAAGAACGAACTCTGGAGGACTGCCATGACCGAACTCACCAACTGGATCAACGGCCAGCACGTCAAATCGACGTCGGGCCGCACCTCGGACGTCTACAATCCCGCCACCGGCGAAGTGCAGGCGAAGACGCCGCTGTCCACCGTGGAAGAGCTGAACGATGCCGTAGCCAAGGCCGTGGAAGCTCAGAAGGCCTGGGGCGCCACCAACCCGCAGCGCCGCGCCCGCGTGATGATGAAGTTCGGCCAGCTCATCAACGAGCACATGGACGAACTGGCCGAACTGGTCTCGAAAGAACACGGCAAGACCCTGCCCGACGCGCGCGGCGACGTGCAGCGCGGTCTCGAGGTGGTCGAGGTCTGCATGGGCGCGCCCAACATGCTGAAGGGCGAATTCACCGATGACGGCGGCCCGGGCATCGACCTCTACTCCATGCGCCAGCCGCTGGGTGTCGTGGCCGGCATCACGCCGTTCAACTTCCCCGCCATGATCCCGCTGTGGAAGATGGCCCCGGCCCTGGCTTGCGGCAACGCGATGATCCTCAAGCCGTCCGAGCGTGTGCCCTCCACCGCCCTGAGGCTTGCCGAACTGATCAAGGAAGCCGGCCTGCCAGACGGTGTCCTGCAGGTGGTGAACGGCGACAAGCAGGTGGTCGACGCGATCCTCGACAACGAGGACATCGCCGCCGTGGGCTTCGTCGGCTCGACCCCCATCGCGCAGTACATCTATGGCCGCGCCGCCTCCAACGGCAAGCGCGCCCAGTGCTTCGGCGGCGCCAAGAACCACATGATCATCATGCCGGACGCCGACATCGACAAGGCAGCGGACGCTCTGGTGGGTGCGGGCTACGGCGCCGCGGGCGAGCGCTGCATGGCGATCTCCGTCGCCGTTCCGGTGGGCCAGGAAACCGCCGACAAGCTGATCGACGCCCTTGTCCCCCGCGTCGAGAAACTGAAGGTCGGCCCCTACACCTCGGACGCAGACGTGGACTATGGCCCGGTCATCACCGCGCAGGCCAAGACCCGCATCGAAGGGCTCATCTCCTCCGGCGTGGACCAGGGCGCCAAGCTGGTAATCGACGGCCGCGGCTTCGAGCTTCAGGGCTACGAGAACGGCTTTTTCTGTGGCCCGTCGCTGTTCGACAACGTCACCCCGGACATGGACATCTACAAGGAAGAGATCTTCGGCCCCGTCCTGTCGACCGTCCGCGCCGAGAGCTACGAGGATGCGCTGAACCTTGTGATCGACAACCCCTACGGCAACGGTACGGCGATCTACACCGCCGACGGCGACACCGCACGTGACTTCGCGCACCGGGTGAACGTGGGCATGGTCGGCATCAACTTCCCGATCCCGGTGCCGCTCTCCTACCACACCTTCGGCGGCTGGAAGAAATCGGCCTTCGGCGACCTGAACCAGTACGGCCCCGACGCCTTCCGCTTCTACACGAAGACCAAGACCGTCACCGCGCGCTGGTTCTCCGGCATCAAGGAAGGTGGCGAGTTCAACTTCAAAGCCATGGACTGAGCCTGACCGGCTGTCTCCATGCGCTGCGCACATAAGGTGAAGGAGTGCCCTGCGGGGCGCTCCTTTTGCATTTCCGGCCTCCCTTGAAAAATAAGAACGCCCGGCGGCGCCATCCCGTCCCTGGGAAAAGCCGCTCCGGCCCTGCCGGTCCACAAGAGACCACGATTTCATCAATCCGGACGGAATCGGGAAGCCATCCCCGCTTTCCGACCGCGCTACATAGTATGAAGTGTTGATTGCCCGGTCCTTTTGCCCCAGATGGAACGCTGTTCCTGATGGAGGCCCCCATGTACGAATCTCTCGGCTTCGAAAATCTCACCGCGCCGCAGGCCGCGGTCTACTTGGCCGTGGGCCTCGGGCTCCTCTTCGGCGTGCTCGCCGAACGTACGAAGTTCTGTTTCCGCCGCGCGCTTGTCGGTGAAGACCGCCGCGCCGCGTCCGGCGTCTGGTTCATGGCGCTGGCCACCGCGCTGATCGGCACGCAGGCCGCCGTGGCGGCAGGCCTGATCACCTTCGACGATCACCGCTTCATGGCCTCCGACCTGCCGTGGCTGGCCGTGCTTGTGGGCGGTCTGGCCTTCGGCGCAGGCATGGTTCTGACCCGGGGCTGCGTCTCCCGCCTGACGGTGCTCAGTGCCACTGGCAACCTGCGCGCGCTGACCGTTCTGGCGGTCTTCGCGATCACCGCTCATTCCCTGCTGAAGGGCATCGCCTCCCCGATCCGCACCACGCTCGGCAGCGTGACGGTCGACCTCGGCGCCACGACCGGCCTCGCCAGCCTGCCCGGGGGCGCATGGCTCTGGACCGCCGTCCTCGCCATCGTGGCCCTGCTGATCGTGGCCCGTTCCAAGGCGAGCCCGCTGTCGCTCATCGGTGCGGCCGTACTGGGCCTCCTCGTCCCCGCCGCCTGGGCGGGCACCGGCTTCATCCTTTACGACGATTTCGATCCGGTGGTGATGCAGAGCCTCGCCTTCACCTCCACCTGGTCCGAGACGCTCTTCTGGGTCATCGCTTCCACGGCGGTCCCGGCAGGGTTCGGCGTGGGCCTCGTCCTCGGCGTGCTTTTTGGCAGCTTCCTCTCCGCCGCGGCCGCAGGGCGCCTGCAGTGGCAAAGCTTCTCCACGCCCCGCGAGACCGGCCGTTATCTGACCGGCGCCATGCTGATGGGTTTTGGCGGCGTTCTCGCGGGCGGCTGCACGGTGGGCGCGGGCCTCTCCGGCGTCCCTACCCTCTCCTTCGCGGCGCTGCTCGCCATCGGAAGCATCGCCGCGGGCGGGCTCCTCACCAACGCGCTTCTCAAGACAGCCCCCCGCGGCGCCCACGCCATGGCACCGGCAGAGTGACCCTGGCCTTCATCTTGGCATAATTACCTCGGGGGAGCCGAAGGCGGGGGCAGCGCCCCCTGCGGCCCGGGCACAGCCCGGGCTTTTCCTGTCTGCGCGCAGGCGCAGGCCGCATGATCACCGCCGCAAGGCAACCCGATCAGAGGTCCGGACCCGCCTGTTCGACGTGATGACGGATGCGCCGGATCATCAGCCAGACCACCAGCACCACCGGCACCACCGCTGCCGCTGTCATCGTGCCTTTGGACAGCCCCAAAGCCTCGGCCACCGGGTACAACAGATAGGACACCAGCGACACCGCGTAGTAGCTGATCGCCACCACCGACAACCCTTCGACCGTGTGCTGCAGCCGCAATTGCAGCTCCGCCCGCCGGTCCATGCTCTCCAGGAGCCGCTGGTTTTGCGCCGAGCGACCGACCTCGACCCGCGTGCGCAGCAGGTCCGCCGCGCGGGTGGCCCGGGCCGTCATGCTCTCCAGCCGACGGGCAGAGGATTTCACCGTGCGCATGGCAGGATCGTACCGGCGCATCATGAACTCCGAGAAGGTCTGCCGCCCCTGGAACCGCTCTTCCCGCAGGACCGCGATCCGCTGGCCGACGATGGCCTCGTAGGCCTCAGTCGCACCCAGCCGGAAGGACACCTGTGCCGAGATCTTCTCGAGCTCCGCGGAGGACGCCAGCAGGGTCTTCAACGTAGCCTCCTCGTGCCCCTCGCTTTCCGTCATCACCTGCATCAGGCGCGTTAGCTGGCGGTCGATCTCGCCCATGCGCGGCGAGACCTCCTTCATCCGGGTGAACCCCAGCATGGACATGCTCTTGTAGGTCTCGATCTCGCACAGCCGCTGCACGATCCGCCCGGCGCGCCGCTGGCCGACCGACGGCTTGGTGAAGACGGCGAACCGCTGGTGGCCGGCGGAGTCGATGCGGAAGTCCCCGGCGATCACCGCCTCCCGGTCGATGACCTCGCTGACCGCGATGCTCTCGGGCACCAGCCAGTCTTCAAGCCGGGCACGGATTTCCTCGTCGTCCATCCGCCGCTCCACCCGGATCATGGCGGAAGTGACGCGGACGCCCGGCGCCTTGTCCAGCCAGTCCTGCGGGAAAACCGCGAAATCCGCCGGGTCGAAGGGCCGTTCCCCCAGCCCCGGCAGGAAAACCGTATAAGTCACGAACTCCGTATGTTGCTCCCACTTCACCGTGTTCTGACCTATCCGCGCGCTGAAATGCGTGGCCCCCGGCGACGGGTGCGCGGTGCCGTGACGGTCCAGCAGGTCGATCAGGTGGGCAAAGTCCTCGTCGCGGTCCCGGGACGCCGCGTCCTTGGGTTGTTTCACCGCGAGGTAGACCGCCCGGCACGGCGTCGTCAGCGACGGAAACGGCCGCGCGTGAAGCTCGTTGGCAAGCTTGTACCGCAGCGGGTGATCGGTGATCGGCGGCATGTCAGGTCTCCAAGGGTCGGTCGCGTTGATGCCGCGCCGCAGCATCAATGTAAAGCCATTTCCGCAAGCATTTCAACACGTTACATGGATACGACGGTATACAGCCAATGGTATCGGACGGCGTAGCGGGAAAACCCCGGCAAAACATGCCCTTACCCGGCCAGCGGGGCATAGCGGCTTGTCATCACGTAGTCCTTGCGCGGCCCCCGGACCTGCCAGCGCGCCGTCCACTCCGGCCACCGGGTGAAATCGTAGGTGACATCATACTGGTCCGGATCGCACCAATGCGCGGCCTCTCCGCCCTCCGGCGGCACCGCGTGAAAGAACCGGCCGTCCTCGAAATAGACGTCCAGCCCCGGCCCCCAGCGGTAGCTTCGCTCCGCCTGGAACGCGCCGCCGCCGACTTCCAGCACGCCGCGCTCCACGTAGTCCGCACCCTCCTCGCCCGACACCCATTCCGCAGTCCCGGTGAACCGCCCGCGCGAACCGTCTCCGTGGGCGATCTCGCGTTCCACCCGCCAGCACCCGATGAAATCCGCCAAATTCACTGCCATGGACGCCTCCATCCGCCTTGGTCTTCCTGTCTAGCACGGTCCGGCAGACGTGTCGCCGTTTCGCACGCCGCCCCCGCGCATGCACGGCCCCGCCCCGCCGCCATTCGTCGCAAGTCCCCACACCCTCTTGAGACCTGCGCCCGCCGCCCCTAAACCGCCTGCGTCCGACATCCGCAGGAGGCCCAGATGATTCCCCGTTATTCCCGCCCCGACATGGTCGCCATCTGGTCGCCCGAAACCAAGTTCCGCATCTGGTACGAGATCGAGGCCCACGCCTGCGACGCCATGGCCGATCTGGGCGTCATCCCCCGCGAAAACGCCGAGGCCGTCTGGAAGGCCAAGGACGTCGAGTTCGACATCGACCGCATCGACGAGATCGAGCGCGAGACCAAGCACGACGTCATCGCCTTCCTCACCCACCTGGCCGAACACGTGGGGTCTGACGAGGCGCGCTTCGTCCACCAGGGGATGACATCCTCCGACGTGCTCGACACCTGCTTCAACGTGCAGCTCGTCCGCGCCTCCGACATCCTGATTGCTGACCTCAAGGCGCTGCTCGCCGCGCTGAAGAAACGCGCCTACGAGCACAAGGACACTGTCCGCATCGGCCGCAGCCACGGCATCCACGCCGAGCCCACCACAATGGGCCTGACCTTCGCCCGCTTCTATGCCGAGATGGACCGCAACCTCAGCCGGATGCGCGATGCGCGGGCCGAGATCGCCACCGGCGCGATTTCCGGCGCGGTCGGCACCTTCGCCAACATCGATCCGGCGGTCGAGGAACACGTCTGCGAAAAGATGGGCCTCGTGCCGGAGCCGATCTCGACCCAGGTGATCCCGCGCGACCGTCATGCCGCCTTCTTCGCGACGCTCGGCGTCATCGCCTCCTCGATCGAGAACATCGCCATCGAGATCCGCCACATGCAGCGCACCGAGGTGCTGGAAGCCGCGGAGTTCTTCTCGATGGGGCAGAAGGGTTCTTCGGCGATGCCGCACAAGAAGAACCCGGTCCTGACCGAGAACCTCACCGGCCTCGCGCGGCTTGTCCGCATGGCCGTGATACCGGCAATGGAAAACGTGGCTCTCTGGCACGAGCGGGACATCTCCCACTCCTCGGTGGAGCGCAACATCGGCCCCGACACCACGATCACGCTGGACTTTGCCCTGCACCGTCTGACCGGCGTCATCGACAAGCTGCTGGTCTACCCGCAGAACATGCTCGACAACATGAACAAGTTCCCCGGGCTGGTCATGTCGCAGCGCGTGCTTCTGGCGCTCACCCAGGCCGGTGTCAGCCGTGAGGACGCCTACCGCCTCGTTCAGCGCAACGCGATGAAGGTCTGGGACAACCGCACCGACTTCCGCGAGGAACTGCTGGGCGACGCCGAGGTGCGCGCCGCGCTGTCCGAGGACGAGATCAACGAGAAGTTCGACCTCGGCTACCACACGAAGCACGTCGACACGATCTTTGCCCGGGTCTTCCACGAGGACTGAGGCGCCATTCGCGCCCTGATCGGGCGCGCGGTTTCACCGAAACGCCGCGGACATTGAAAGCCGGGGGTATTCCATACTCCCGTCTATTCCCCACTCGAAAAGCGGCAGGCGCATGCTAATCTCTGTTGCAGGATGCAATCGACAGGGACAAACGCCATGCGCTGCCTCGCCCTTCTGACAAGCCTGCTGCCCGTCGCCGCCTTCGCCGCAGGCACCGACAGTTCCACGCCGCCAAAATCCGCCTGCAAGGCCGGCTACGTCTACGACGTGATGTCGGACAAGTGCGTCAAACCCCAAAGCGGACACGTCGACGACATGATGCGGCTGGAAGCGGTGCGCGGCTATGCATACGAGGGGAAGTTCGCCGACGCGCTGATGGTTCTGGACGCCATGGACGACCAGAAGGCGGACGGCGTGCTGACCTACCGCGGCTTCATCGCGCGGATGTCGGGCGACATGGACGGTGCGAAGCGCTGGTACGATGCCGCGCTGGCGCAGAACCCCGACAACCTCCTCGCCCGCAGCTACATGGGCCAGGGCCTCGTGCTGGAAGGTGACTGGGTCGGTGCCAAGCGCCAGTACGACGAGATCATCGCCCGCGGCGGGCGCGGCACATGGGCCGAGGCCTCCCTCCGCGACGCGATCACCACCGGTACGACCTACACCTACTGACGTGCCATGCGCCCTTGACCGGTTTGCTGGCAACGGACGGGCGTTTGTGAACCAGCGACGTGCCGGCGGACGCGACCGAGAATTTGTCGTTCCGCCCGTTGGCCGACCTCTGGTCGTTTCTGGGACTTCTCGCGCATTGGGACTGCCCAATCTCAACACCCTGACCCGCCATCACGGAATGGTGAGATGCCCTCCTCCGCTCCGGCGTTTTGAGAAGTTGCATTTGCGTGCTACCTTTTCGTCCATCCCAACAGGAGGACGACCCGATGAAGATCACGACGATTCTCACTGCCGCCGCCCTGACCCTTGTCCCGGTGCTGGGCTCTGCCTGCCAGTGGCATGAGAAGCAGGCCATGACCTGCGCTGAAGGTTCCGCCTACGACGCCGACACCCATAGCTGCAAGGTCGTCACCGGCTGACCCCTTTCCCGTATCGCGGTGGCGCCGGGGCTTCTTCCCTCTCGCCCTGGCGTTGCGCGGTACGGTCCACGCGCTTCAATGCACTCGCTGCCGCACGTCGGACAGCGCGAGAAGCATCTGCTCCAGTTGATCGAGATCGTTCATCGCGCTACGCGGGATCGTCCTGCGCGCCCCAGACTTGGCGCGGCGCAATGTCCGCAGCATCCGCGCCACGGCGGCATCGAGGCTGTCGCTCACATGGGCGCCGAAATCCGCGACGAGCGCGCCGTCGGCGGATGCCCGTGAAAGGCGCCGCCGCTCCAGGAACTCCTCAACCATGCGCGTCAGGCCAACACGGCTCAGCGCGTCTTTCGGCAAGGTGGCGACGGCGGGATCCAGAAGACTGGGATCGACGCTGCTGACAACGCAGATCAGCACGTCGGCAAACGCCTCATCCGACATCAGTTCCCGGGCGAACTCCGTGCCATGCCCGTCCGGCAGCCGGTGATCGACAAGCACGATATCTGGCCGTACCCGGTCCAGATGGGCGCGCGCCGCCGCGATGGAATCGGCCTCGAGCACCTCCACCTCTGTCACGCCCTTGCCGATACAACGGCCCAGCATCGCCCGGTCGAACACATCGTCGTCCACGACAAGGCAACGGGTCCGCGGCGTAGCGACCGCCTGCGGTTCGGGGAACTCCAGTTTTCGGGCAATCCGTTGCATCTGAAACCTCTCTCGCTTTGCCCCACGGAACATCAAATCCCGGTCCTTGCCGCATCGTGTGCCGGGCCTCCCTAACGCCGTCTTAAGCGATCGGGGGGAAGCCACGCGGCTTTGTCTCGAACTCTCCAGAGATCGCGTGAATCCGGTGCCCTCGGACGCCGTCCTTAACGGGCCAGCAACCTTGAGCCGCTAGCAAGTGATCCGGACTGCTATCCCGGAGATCGCAAATGACCAACATGCATGCGCTCGCCGCCCTGCCGAGTCCGTCCTTCGGCGGTGGCAGACTGCCCCTCTCACGGAAGGCGAAGGCGGCGATCATCGTGCAATTCCTGTTGAACGAGGAAAGCGATGTGCCGCTCGCCTCGCTGCCCGACGACCTGCAGGAGGAGCTGACCATGCTCCTCGGCAACATGCGCTACATCGACCGCGAGACCCTGAATCAGGTGGTGACGGAATTCTCGGACGAGCTGGAATCGGTCGGTCTGTCGTTCCCCGGCGACATGGCCGGTGCGCTGACCGCGCTGGACGGGCGGATCAATCCCCGTACCGCGTCCCGCCTGAGGAAAGAAGCAGGCGTGCGCCAGACCGGCGATCCATGGGACCGCATCAACGATCTTGCCGTAGAACGGCTGGAGGCGCTCGTGCTGTCCGAAAGCACCGAGGTCGCGGCGGTCATGATGTCCAAGATCGACGTGGGCAAGGCCGCGCAGGTGCTGGCAAAACTGCCCGGCGACAAGGCGCGCCGGATCTCCTACGCGGTGTCGATGACCACCGGGGTCACGCCGGATGCGGTTGACCGGATCGGCCTGTCGCTGGCCGCCCAGATCGACGCGGAGCCGGAAAAGGCCTTCGTCAAACGCCCCGACGAACGGCTGGGCGCAATCCTCAACTATTCCAACAGCGCCGTGCGCGAGGAACTGCTCCAGCAGCTCGAACAGGAAGACGCCGAGTTTGCGGAGGCGGTGCGCAAGGCGATCTTCACCTTCGCCAACATCCCGGAGCGGCTGAATGCCATCGACGTGCCGAAGATCACCCGCGACGTGCCGCCCGATACGCTTGCTGTGGCACTCGCCGCCGCCACCTCGGACGAGGACCGGCGCACCGCGGAATTCCTGCTGTCCAACATGTCGAAACGCCTGGCGGAAAACCTGCGCGAAGAGGCCGGCAACAAGGGATCCGTCAAGCCGAAGGTCGGGGAAAAGGCCATGGCGGCGGTCGTCTCTGCCATCCGCGACCTGGTTTCGGTTGGCGAGATCGAGTTGCTGGACCCCGACGCCGACGAATAGAGGGCCTTTTGCGTGCCGGGGGTGGATTGCCCGCCTTGGATCGGAGGTCCCTCGGGACGGCAACCCTCTTTCTCAGAGGAGACGCTTGGCGCCCCTCCGCCCATCGCGTGCATCAGGGAAACCAGCCAAGCGCCCGTTCCGCGGTCTCCGGTATTTGCACGTCGGTCACCCCCGCCACCCGGAGACTCTCCGGAGCTTAAGTCACCCGCGCAATGGCGATGTTCAGCAGCGCCTGCCGTCCTGCATCGGCGGCCTCCACCGCGCGCTCCAGCGCGGCGGGCAGATCGGCCCCATCCGTCACCGTCTCCGTCCAGGCACGGCTGGCGGCGGCGGTGAGCGCAAAGTCGGGGCTGGGCCGGAGGGAGGTCAGCGGCACCTCGTTCGTCGCCCGCGCGTGCCCTTCCGGGTAGAGCCCCTCCACCGAGTGCCGGACCGCACCCCATTCCTCGTTGTTCAGGACCAGCGTGACGACCGCGATCCCCTGCGCCTCTGCCACCAGATGGCAGGCCGTCGGGTTGGCGAACATGTAGCTGCCGTCGCCGATCGTGGCGAAGACCAGCCGCTCCGGATCGGCAAGCTTTGCCCCCATGGCGGCAGGCAACCCCCAACCCAGCCCGCCGGAATGCGGCTCCTGGAAATAGCTGTCGGGCTGGTCCAGCATCAGCGATTGCAGGGGGCAGCCCAACTCGTGGAAGACCGTGGCCTTGCGCCCCTTCACCACCTCGCCCAGGCACAGCGCCACCCATTCCTTGCTCATGGGGGCGCCCCGGCCCGCCTCTGCCTGCGCCCGAACAGCGGTGCGTGCCGCGTCCGATGCCTGTGCAACAACGGTTCGCCGCGCCTCCACCCGCGCGGCGTCCGGCGGAAGCGCCCACATCGCCGCCCCGAGCGCCGCAACCGTTCCGTCCACGGGTCCGGACAGGGTGATGGCAGCCGGAAACATCCGCACCGGCGTGCGCGAGAACAACGGGTCCGGCCCCGCCTGGATCACCGTCACATCGTCGCGCAGGGTCACCTTGTCCGGGAACCACGGCGCCAGCGCGTCGAGCACCAGCACGACGTCGGCCTCTTCCAGCCACGGCGCCGGATCGCTACCGACCTGCATGGGATGCGCGATGGGCAATGCGATCTGGTTCGACCAGTAGTGCGAAAGCGGCAGGGCAAAGTCGTCGCACAACTGAGAAAGGGCCGCGAACCCCTCCGCGCTGCCGGCGCCGCGCTGGGAAAGGATCAGCGGCCGCTCCGCGCCGACCAGCGCCTCGGCCGCCCGCTGAACGGCGGCAGGTTCGGGCGCGGTGACGACGGGCGCAATCCGCGACGGGCGGTCCAGACCTTCCGGCGGACAGGGCTCGCACAGCACTTCGCGCGGGAGGCTGAGGTAGACCGGCCCCTTCGGCGTTGAATTGGCAATCGCCCAGGCGCGGTCCAGAAGGTCGGAGATCTGCTCGGGGAAGCGCAGTTCATAGTGCCACTTTGTGGTCTCGCGGATCAGCGCTTCCTGATCGAACATCTCCTGCCCCCAGCCGATGGGCACTGTCCGGGCGCCGAAACGTGTGTGTTCTGTGACCGGCGTCCGCCCGGACATCACGATCATCGGCACCTGGTCGCACCAGGCGTTGATCAGCCCGGTCGCCCCGTTCGACAACCCGACATTGGTGTGCAGCAGCACCGCCTGCGGGCGTCCCGTGACCTGCCACGCGCCATGCGCCATCGAAACGGCGGCGTGCTCGTGCGGCACCGTCACCGGGATCGGCAGATCCAGCCCCTGACGCCGCGCCTCCACCAGCCCTTCGATCACGGGCGGGAAATCCGTGCCGGAGTTGGCAAAGACATAGTCGATGCCCAAGGCCTTGAGCTTGCCGAAGATCGCGCCGCCCGCGGTGATCGCGCTTTTCATTGTCCTGTGCCTCCCTCTTGTCCCGAGCAGTTGTACCGCCGCGCTCCGGGATATCCCAGCCGGTTGGCGCACCGGTCCGGACCGCTTCGTCCTGTACGCGGCAGGTTGCGCCCGCCCCCTTGCCGCTGCCCGGCGCCCGACCTAAAACACCGCCAAACGCGGGAAGGCAGACCTTGGCGACTGGCGAAGACACATCAAAGGACGCGCCCGAAGGCCGGTTCAGCGAGCGGCTCGCCGACATCGCCTTCAGCGTGTTCATCAGAACGATCCGGCTGCTCCCCGCCCGCCAGCGGCTGGCCCTCGCCGGGTGGACGACGCGCAAATGCCTTGCGCCGCCGCTGGGATGGTACAAGCGGGCCGACGCCAACCTCGAATTCGTCTGGCCGGACACCCCGCCCGAGCGCAGGCGCGAGATCGCGGAACAGGCCATCGACAACCTCGCCCGCGCGCTGATCGAGAATTACGACCCCAAGGAGATGCTGGCCCGCGGCAGCCGCTACCCGCTGACCGGACCGGGCCTGCCCGCGCTGGAAGAGGCGCGCGCCGCGGGTCGCCCGGTGCTGCTGATCAGTGGCCATTACGGCAGCCCCGTCCTGCCCCGTGCGGCCCTTTTGGCCCGCGGCTACCAGACGGCGGGGTTCCTCAGGGCCATGTCCAACCCCTACATGAACGAGCGCTACGTGCAGAACTATCGCGACGTCGGCGGAGAGGTCTTTGTGCAGGGACGCCGCGGCACGCTGGGGCTGATGAAGTACCTGCGTGCCGGCGGCATGGCGGCGATGCTTTTCGACGTCTTCGAATCCTCGGGCGAACTGATCGACTTCCTCGGCCAGCCCGCGCCCACCGCAACGTCGCCCGCCGAGATCGCGCTCAGGACAAACGCGCTCTTGCTGCCCTACTTCGGCATCCGGCACGCGGACCGGTACGGCTTTGACGCGGTGTTCGAGGAGCCGGTGCCGCACACAGATCCGGTCACCATGATGACGGAGGTCACGGCCCGGCTGGAGGCACGGATCGAAGAGGATCCCGGCCAGTGGATGTGGACGCATCGGCGCTGGAAACCCAAGCGCGTGGCGAAGTACCGCGCCGCAGAGACCGCCCCGCCAGACTGACCTGCACGCCTCAGCGCAGGCGACGGGCCGCGAGGATCGCGCCGTTCTTCGGCTCCTGCAGGATGACCACGACCGGTGTGCCCGCAGGCACCGGGACCGCGCCCTCGAAAGTGCCTAGCCCGTCCCAGCGCGCCGCCACGTCCCAGTCGCGCACGATGTGGGTGTAGGTGATCGTCTTGCCAGCATTCTCGCCCCGCCCGATCGAGACCTCTTCGGACGGCAGGTAGCGCACCACGTGGATGTCACAGGGGCGTTCCGTTCCGTCGCCGGTCGCGCGGATCAGCACACGGTCGCCCATCCGCTCCAGCGAGAGTTCGACGTGGCTGACATCGGAGCGGTGCTCCTCGATCAGCGCGGCGACCTGGCCCGGACGGGATCCGACCACGTCCTCGCGCCCGTTCACGATGATCTGCGGCGTGTAGATCATCTTCCAGCCGTTGGCGCGGGCGTAACCCTTCTGGCGCTTGGTGGCCTTTGGCGTCGCGAACACGTCCTTCCAGCCGATGTAATCCCAGTAGTCGACATGCAGGGCAAGGGGGATCACGTCTTCGCGGTCGGCGAGTTCCGCCAGCAGTTCGTCGGCGGGAGGACAGGATGAACAACCTTGCGAGGTGAACAACTCCACGACAACAGGATGGGTGGTTTCTGCGCCAGCCGTGCTGCCGGCGAGTCCGATCCAGATCGCCATCCCGAGTGAGAGAAGCCTTCGCATGAGATTGCCTGCTGTTGTTGTCGGACCAACCCGATCTAACGACAGCCTGCCTCAAACGCCAATCAAGGTTTGGCGAGGAAAGTGACACATGTCGCTCCGGCGCATCATCCCGGCATGCGTCGGGCGCCGGTCAGTTGGTTCGTCGGCGGTGCTCCCGGCCCTGCGAACAATGGCGTATCGCTGATGTGCGACCGTCCGACCGGGGGCCTTTCCTCACTGTTGCCAAGGGCCCTGCCCGCCGGTCTTCACGCTCATGAGACCGACAAGCGCAGCTGGGTCCCATCTCATTTTGCAATCGTATGCAAAAATCGCTTGCAGGAATGCGGCGTCGCGGATACCGATATTGCAAACGTATTCAACACGACTGCCGAGGACCCGACGATGCTGCCCCGTACACCTTCCTTCCGACTGGACGGGCGCCGCGCGCTCGTGACCGGGGCCTCTTCGGGGATCGGGCTGGGGTGCGCCGTGGCACTGGCCGAGGCCGGGGCGGAGGTCACTTGCGTCGCACGCCGCCCCGCCCCTCTGACCGAAGCGGTCGAGGCCATGCAGGCCGAAGGATGGGCGGTCCGGAAACAGGCCTGCGACATTGCCGATACGGATCAGGTAGCGGCCTTCTTCGACCGGCCGTTCGACGTGGTGGTCAACGCGGCCGGCATGGCACGGCACTCCCCTGCCCTCGACACCACCGGCGCGGACTTCGACGCCGTGATGGCGGTGAACCTGCGCGCCGCGTATTTCCTGTCGCAGCATGCAGCGCGGTCGCTGATCGCGGCGGGCAAGCCAGGGTCGATCATCCACGTCTCCTCGCAGATGGGTCATGTCGGCGGGCCGGATCGCGCGGTCTATTGCGCCTCGAAACACGCGCTGGAGGGTATGGTGAAGGCGATGGCGCTGGAATGGGGCGCGGCGGGCGTGCGCATCAACACGCTGTGCCCGACCTTCGTCCGCACCCCGCTGACGGAGCCGACCTTCAACGACCCGGACAAGCGCGCATGGGTGATGAGCAAGATCGCCCTGGACCGCGTGGGCGAGGTCGAGGACCTGATGGGAGCCGCGCTTTACCTCGCCTCCGACGCCTCGCGGCTGGTGACCGGCACCGCGCTGATGGTGGACGGCGGATGGACCGCCGCATGACGCTGCCGCTGCTCTTCCTGCCCGGCATGATGTGTGACGACCGGCTCTTTGCGCCGCAGATGGCCGCGATGTCTGATCATGCTCCCCTCTGCGCGGACCTGTCGCGCGACGACACGGTGCAGGAGATGGCCACCCGGGTGCTGGCCGACGCCCCCGACCGCTTCGCCCTGGCGGGGCTTTCCATGGGCGGCATCGTCGCGATGGAGGTCGTCCGCCAGTCCCCCGACCGCGTCGCACGGCTGGCCCTGCTGGACACCAACCCCCTGCCTGAGACGGCGGCGGTTCAGGCTGGCCGCGGCCCCCAGATTGCCCGTGCGCAGGCCGGTGAACTGGCGGCGATGATGCGCGACACCTTCATTCCCCGCTACCTCGCCGCGCCCGATGCCGGGATCGAGCGGACCTGCCTCGACATGGCCCTGGACCTTGGGCCAGACGTTTTCACCCGACAGAGCATCGCCCTGCGCGACCGGCCCGACCAATGCGACACGCTGCGCGCCTACAAGGGACCGGCGCTGATCCTCACCGGAGCGGAGGACAGGCTTTGTCCGCGCGACAGGCACGACCTGATGCACCGCTGCATGCCTCACGCCACCTATCGCGTGATCGACGGGGCGGGCCATCTGCCCACGCTCGAACAACCCGACACGACAACGGAGGCCCTGATCCAATGGCTGACCTGACCGACATCCTCGCCCTGCTGCGCAGCGTCGACACGCCGACCGTCTGCAACGCCATCGAGGTGATCGACGGCAAGCGCGGCTTCGATGCCTTCACCCGGGGCACCCCGCTGTCCAGCGATCCCGAAGGCGTCATGGTCGGCCGGGCGCGTACCGCGCGGATCAGCGCCGCCGCGCCCCCCTCCGAACCCGCCGCGACGATCCGCGCCCGCCGCATGGACTACTACCGCCACATGGCGGACGGCGCGGGCCCGCGCGTTGCCGTGGTCGAGGACATCGACCCGCACCCGGTCGGCGCCTACTGGGGCGAACTCAACACCACCGTGCACAAGGGCTTCGGCCTGAGCGGTGCGCTGACCAACGGCGTGATGCGCGACCTGGGCGACCTGGCCCCGGGCTTCCCTGTCGTCGCCGGGCACATCGGGCCCTCCCACGCCTTCGTCCACGTGGTCGAGGTCGCGGGTCCGGTGACAGTCTTCGGTCTGACCGTCCGGCCCGATGACTGGGTCCATGCCGACCGCCACGGCGCGCTGGTCATCCCCGAGACGCACCTTGCCGAACTGCCCGCCGCCATCGCGAAGATGCAGCGGACGGAATCCATCGTGATGGAGGCGGCCGGCGCCCCCGACTTCGACTTCCAGAGCTTCGAGGCGGCCTGGACCGCCTTCGAGAATGCCAGAACCTGAGGCGGCCCTCCGGACCGCCCCTACCTGTAACGCCAGAGGACACACATGCCCCGTCTCCCCCTTCCCGAAGGCCTGACCTTCGTCAAATCCCCCGCCCGCGACGCCGTCGCCGACAACGCGCCGGTCGAGAAGCTGGTTGCCGAGATCCTCGCCCGGGTCGAAGCAGAGGGCGACGCCGCCGTGCGCGACTACTCCGCCCGCTTCGACAAGGCCGAGCTGGAGAGCTTCGAGGTCACTGCCGAGCAACGCGAACAGGCGCTGGCCAACCTCGACCCGCAGACCCGCGCCGACACGGAGTTCGCCATTGCCAACGTCCGCGCCTTTGCCGAGGCGCAGCTTGCGTCGCTGTCGGAGATCGAGATCGAGGTGCGCCCGGGCGTCCACCTCGGCCACCGCAACATCCCGCTGGAGCGCGTCGGCTGCTACGTACCGGGCGGACGCTACCCGCTGCTGTCGGCGCCGATCATGACCATCGTCCCCGCCAAGGTCGCCGGCTGTGAAGAGGTCATCGCCTGCCTGCCGCCGAACGCGCATGAGGCGATGATCGCCGGCTGCCACCTGTCCGGCGCCGACCGGATCTTCCGCATCGGCGGCGCGCAGGCAATCGCCGCCATGGCACTGGGCACCGAAACCGTTCCGGCGGTGGACAAGATCGTCGGGCCGGGCAACGCCTTCGTCAACGAGGCCAAGCGCCAGGTCTTCGGTCCCGTGGGCATCGACCAGCTTGCCGGCCCGTCCGAGATCTTCATCCTTGCCGACCACACCGGCGATGCCGAGATGCTGGCCACCGACCTCCTCGCGCAGGCCGAGCATGACACCCGCACCCGTGTCGGCCTGATCACCACCGATGCCGCGCTGGCAGATGCCGTGCTGAAGGAAGTCGACGCCCAGCTCGAAACCCTGTCGACCGCCGAGACCGCGGGTCAGGCGTGGCGCGACTACGGCGAGATCGTCGTTTGCGAGAACGAGGCGGCGATGATCGCCTACTCCGACATCGTGGCCGCCGAGCACCTGCAGGTCCACACCGAGGATGCGCACGGGCTGGGCAAACGGCTGCGCCACTACGGCTCGCTCTTCATCGGGACGAACTCCTCTGTGGTCTATTCCGACAAATGCTCCGGCACGAACCACACGCTGCCGACCATGGGCGCCGGTCGCTACACCGGCGGGCTGTGGGTCGGCACCTACATCAAGACGGTGACCCACCAGTGGCTGACCGAAGAGGGGGTGAAGCAGGTGGCGCCCCCGGCGGCACGTCAGGCGGCCTCGGAAACGCTCGAAGGTCACCGCCGCGCCGCGCAACTGCGGCTGGACAGGATGCAGGTTCAGGCCTGATCCGTCACGGGAAGCCGGGCGCGCCATCCGTCGCCGCGCCCGGCTCCTCTCGATCCCGATCATAGTGAGCCATCGCCGCGAAGGGCGGCAACCACCCTTCGCGGCGCACGGTCCAGAGCTCGTAGTCGGGTGTCAGCCGGTCGGGTTCGTCCAGTGCGCCCAGATGCACCTCGACCTCACCGTCGCTTTCCGCGAAGACGGAACCGCCGCAGGTCGGGCAGAAGTGACGCCCCTTGAAGCTGTGGGAAAGCCCGGTCACGGCGACCTGTTCGGGGGCGTACTGCGCGGCGGCATAGAACAGCGCGCCATGGTGCTTGCGGCAGTCGAGGCAGTGGCAGATACCGACGCGCTGCGGTTGTCCGCGCGCCGTGATGCGCAACGCCCCGCAGAGGCAACCGCCTTCGTAGATCTCTTCCGGCATGGGCGATCTCCTTTTCGCGTCAGCGAACCCGTATCCGCCCCTTGCGTCAATCCCCGCCCGACGCTGTGCCCCGCCTCATGCGCCGATCACAACGGGGTCGGCGGGCATGGCCCTGCAGGCGGTTGCGGCGCAGGCGCTTTCGAAGGCGGCGGCGATCCGGCAGAGCAGCGCCTCCTGCCCGTGTGCGCTGACAAACTGTGCGCCAAGCGGCATCCCGTTGTCGGCAAAGCCGCAGGGCACGGAGATCGCCGGATGCCCGCTCATGTTGAACGGCAACGTGCGCATCGCTGTCCAGACCGGCCCATCCTCGAAATCCGAGAACCTGGGCGCCGGCGACAGGGTCGTCGGCGTCAGCAGCGCGGCGTGGCGCGCCAAATGCGTGTCGACGGCAGCCCTGAATGCCACGGCCACGGCGCGCGCCCGTGCGACATGGTCTTCGGTCAGCACCGCGCCGGTGACGAGGTTGCGCCGGGCGTCCACGCCGTAACGGTCCCAGCGCCCGGCCAGCCGCGACCGATGCACCTGCCACGCCTCGTATTGCAGGATCACGGTCCCGGCGGCCTCAAGCTGCGGATAGTCCGGCAATGACACCAGCTCGATCCGCGCGCCGAGGCGGGACAACAAGGCGGCTGTGTCGTCCAGCGCACGCAGCACCTCGGGCGCGCAGGCCGGGTCCTCGGCGAACCAGTCGCGCGCGTAGCCGATGTGCAGACCGTCGATCCCCTGACCCAGCGCCTGCGCGGCACGGGTGTCCGGCGCCATGACCTCCAGCGCGACAGCGGCGTCCTCGACCGTGGTGGCCAGCGGGCCGATCACGTCGAGGCTGGGGGACAGAGGGAAACATCCGTCCTCCGGCACCGCGCCATGCGTCGGCTTCAGGCCGACGATACCGCAATAGGCCGCCGGGGCGCGTATGCTGCCGCCGGTGTCGGTCCCCAGCGCCACGCGGAACAGGCCCCCCGCCACCGCCGCCGCAGAGCCGGACGACGATCCGCCGGTGATGTGCTCCGGGTTCCGCGGGTTGCGCGCGGGCGGGTTCGGCTGGTCCCATGCCGGGCCGGTGAGCGCGTATTCATAAGTCGCGAGCTTCGCCATCGGCACCATGCCCGCCGCGCGCAGCCGGGTGACGGCGGTGGCCTCCGGCCCTGTCTCGGCGTGCGCGTGCGAACCACAGCGCGTCGGCTGCCCCGCCACGTCGATGATGTCCTTCACCCCGAAAGGCACACCGTGCAGCGGTCCGTCCAGCGCCGCGGGGTCGGCCCGATGCACCACGCTGCGCAGAATGGTGTCCCGTGCGGCGATGCGGTCGCGCGTGGCCTGCGCGAGATCAGTGGCCTTGATCGTGCCGTCAGCCACGGCAGCGGCCTGCGCGCGGATCGGGGCGTCAATCATCGCGCGGCCCGGGAAGCTGATTCGCGAGGTCCAGCAGCTTGCGGGCCGAAGGCCAGGCGGCCTGAACCTCCTGCTCGGACAGCACAATCCCGGCGGCGCGCAACAATTCGGCAAAGTCCCTGGCAGTCATCCCGATCCCTTTCGAAACCCGCGTACGTCCTGATTTTGCATATGTATTCAACAGCCGGTGCGCAAGCGTCAGTTCGCTTATCCTGTCCGCCGGATGAATATTTTGCATAGGTATTCATTTTCTTGTTGCTTGCCGCCCGCACCTGCGTCACCTTGGATTGAATAGGTATGCAAGACGCGGGACATCCCGCGAAATGGACAGGACGACATGGCTTCTCACGACGACAGCGCAACACTTGCCAAATCGGCGAAATCCGTCACCACGCGGGACAAACGCGACGATGGCCCGCACAATGGCAACGTGATGAATGTCGAGCGCGCCGATTTCACCGACCTTGTCCCTGAGGGCCGCGCGCCCGTGCAGGGAATGGAGGGCTTCGATCCCTGTTACAGCGATATCGTCGATTACATCATCCGCTGCACCCACAAGATCTGGGACGAGCGGGACGTGGGCCTGATCTACACCCATTACACCCACAATATCGTGCTCTACCTGCCGACGATGACGATCTACAACCGCGAGGACGTGGTGCGCGACACCATCCAGCGGCTCGTCTCCCTGCCCGAGCGGCGCGGCAATGCCACCCAGGTCGTCTGGAACGGCAATGACAAGGACGGGTTCTACACCTCGCACCTCGTCACCGGGTCGGGCCGCTACACGCAGAACGGCCACTACGGCCCGGCGAACGGCCGTCCCTTCGTCAGCCGGACGGTGGCCGACTGCATGATCCACCGCAACAAGATCTACCGCGAATGGGTGGTGTCCGACCAGATGGCGATCATTCGGCAGCTCGGTCTCGACGTGGACGCCTACGCGACGAAGATCGCCGAGGGCCGGCTGGCACAGGGGTTCAAAACGCTCGACATCGGCGAGACCGGCCTGATGCTGGGACAGTACCCGCCTGCCGAGAAAGCCGATCTGTCGATCGCGCACACCGACCTCGAACGCCACACGCTGACCTGGCTGCACGAGTCGTTCAACAGGAAGATGTTCGGCTGCTATCGCGACATCTATGCTCCCACCGTCATGTGGCACGGCCCGCTGATGAAGGAGCTCTACGGCGTGGCCTCTGTCACCCATCAGGCGCTTGCGCTGGTCGGCGCCTTCCCCGATGCCCAGTTCGCGCCACAACACATCTGCTCCACCCCCTGCAACGAAGGCGGCACCAAGGTTGCCGTGCGCTGGGTCATGGAAGGCCATCACCTGGGCTTCGGCGGGCTCGACTCTCTGGGCGGTCCCACCGGCAAGCGTGTGCAGGTCATGGGGATGAGCCACTACCACTACAAGGACGGCAAGATCGTCGACGAATGGACGGTCTACGACGAGCTTGCCCTGCTCGCGCAGATCAGGATCGCGCAGCTTGCCGACAAACCATCCGCCGAAGAAGCGCTGGACAACTGAAACAAGCGTGGGGATGACCCCACGCACCACATCCGAGCGGCGGCACCAACACGCCGCCGGACCCCGACAAGGAGTGAGCCCATGAAAACACTGACCTCCACGGCGCTGGCCGTGATCCTTGCTGCCGGAGCCGCTCAGGCGGGTTGCGGCATCGAGAGCGGTTCGGTCCGCATCCTCGCCAACGACTTCGACGCGCTCGGCATCGTGATCGACGAAGCCGCAACCTGCGCCGGCGACGGCGTCACCGTCGAAAGCAACATGACGACCGAACACAAGGCGCTTCAGGTGCCCGCGCTCACCGTCGATCCGGCGCAGTACACGGTCGCGGTCGTGGCCAACAACTCGATCGTGCCGCTGCTGAACAACGGCCTGATCCGTCCGCTGGACGACCTCGTCGAGAAATACGGCGACACGCTCCAGCCCTCGCAGCTCATCAAGATCGACGGGCAGACCATGGCCATCGCCTTCATGGGCAACGGCCAGCACCTCTTCATCCGCGGCGACGTGCTGGAAGAGGCCGGTCTGGAGCAGCCGACGACCATGGAGGGCATCCTCGAGGCGGCGAAGATCATCCGCGAGAAGGGCATCATGGAATACCCGCTGGCCGCCGCCGATCAGGCGGGCTGGTACCTGGCCAATGAATTCGTCAACACCTACCTGGGCTACGGCGGCGAGTTCTTTGCCGCCGGCAGCGCGGAACCGGCGATCTCCGGCGAGGCGGGCATCAAGACGCTCGAGATGATGAAGGCCATGACCGAGTACATGGAACCCGAGTACATGACCTTCACCGCCGACGAGATGAAGGCGATGTACCTCTCGGGCGACGTGGCGATCATGACCCAGTGGGGCTCCATGGTGAACGGACATATCGACCCCGCGGGCCCTGCCCCCGAGATCGGCGAAGCCACCGTGCTGGCCCCCGCGCCCACCGTCGGCGGCGGCTCGGTCCCGGCGGCGGCGCTGTGGTGGGACGGCTTCACCATCGCCAGGAACATCTCGGACGAGGATGCAGAGGCCTCCTTCATCGCGATGGTCCACGGCATCCGCCCGGAAATCGCGCAGGAGAACCCCTCCGCCGCGACATGGCTGATGAAGGACTTCGCCGCACCCGCCTCCGCGCAGGGTGTGCTGGGCACCGCCGCTGCGGGGGCCAAGCCCTACCCGATGTCGCCCTACATGGGCCTGATGCACACTGCGCTCGGGGCCGAACTGTCGGACTTCATGCAGGGCACCGAAAGCGCCGAGCAGGCCCTGGCCGACGTCGAGGCCGCCTACCGCACCGCGGCCAAAGAGGCGGGCTTCCTCCAGTAATCGCCTCTCACGCCCCCGGTCTCTCTTCCGCCGGGGGCGTCCTTCCATCAGGAGACGGAAATGCGCCATCGCGACTTCACCGCCTTCATCTTCCCCTCTGCCCTCGCCATGCTCCTGTTCATCGCCCTGCCGATCGTGTCGGTGGCGGTGCAGTCGCTGTTCGTCGAGCATGAGCAGGTGCTGGTGTCGGTGGAAAACTGCGGCCCCTTCGGCTGCCAGACCGAAACCAAGGTCGACCCCGACGCCACCGCCGCCCTGAAGGAGGCGGACCCTCTGGGCCGGTTCAACGGTCTGGGCACCTACCTGAACCGCGCGCACCTCGCGGTGGACGAACTGGGCGCGATCCTGTCGGACAACAACGGTCTCGGCGACGTGGTCAGCCGCGTCTACAACCTGCCGTTCTACAAGGCGCTGTCCTTCACGCTGGTCTACACCTTCCTCGTGACGCCGCTGAGCATGATCATGGGCTTTGCCGTGGCGCTCGGGGTCAACAACATCCCGAAGTTCTGGAAGGGGCCGGTGATCTTCCTGTCGCTCCTGCCCTACATCGTGACGCCGCTTCTCGGCTCGCTGATCCTGTTCTGGATGATCAACTCCGACGGGGTAATCGGCGCGACGCTGCAATGGGTGTTCGACGATCCGGAACTGTCGCTGAAGGCCTCGCCCTTCCTCACGTGGGTCACGCTGATCGTCTACGGGACGTGGCACATGACCCCCTTCGCCTTCGTCGTCTTCTACGCCGGTCTCCAGACCCTGCCCAAGGACACGCTCGAATCCGCGATGATCGACGGCGCCAACCGGTGGGAGCGCATCCGATACGTGGTCATGCCGCACCTGACACCGCTGGCGACCTTCGTGGGGCTCGTGCTGCTGATGGACAACTTCCGCGTCTTCGAACCGATCATCGGCTTCTCGTCCGAGGCCAACGCCACATCGCTGTCCTGGTCGATCTACAACGACCTGAACGGCTCGGTCGACCAGCTCTTCGGCTCGGCGGCGGCGACCTCGATCCTGACCATGCTGGGCGTGATCGTCCTGCTGATGCCGGTGCTGATCCGCACCTGGCGCGACTTCAACCGGAAGGCCCGCTGATGAGCACGCAAATCGGACACTCCCGCACGCTGGCCGTGACTTCGGGCCTGATCCTCCTGGTCTGGCTGATCCTTGCCGCCTTCCCCTTCTTCTGGACGGTCTGGGGGTCGTTCAAGGTGCAGGCGGACTTCTTCAGCCGCGAGTCCTTCTGGAACGCGATCTTCGGCCCGGCCACCCAGCGCCAGACCGGCGGCGCCTTCACGCTGGACGGCTACCGCGGCGCATGGGTGGAGCGGGAGTTCTACCACTCTGTCTGGAACACCGTCATCGTCACGGTCTGCGTCACCTCGATCTCGCTGCTGTTCGGCACGCTGGGGGGCTACGCCCTGTCGCGATCCACCCGAAAGTACACCTTCTGGATCCTGATCGCCGCGCTGGTGTTCCGCGCCATGCCGCACATCACGCTGGTCTCGGGCTACCTGCTACCGTTCTTCGAGATGAACATCTGGGGCTACCTGCCCACCGCGATCATCGTGCTGGTGGCGATCAACCAGCCCTTCACCATCTGGATGCTGCACTCGTTCTTCATGTCGATCCCCAAGGACCTCGACGAATCTGCCATGGTCGACGGCTGCACCCGCTTCCAGGCGTTCCGATGGGCCATCATGCCGGTCATGTGGCCGGGGGTGATCACAACGGGGCTGTTCAGCTTCCTTCTGGCCTACAACGACTTCGCCGTGACCGCGATGCTGCTGAACCAGGACAACCAGACCATGGTGCCCAAGATCAACTCCTTCCTCGGGACGGTGCAGACCGAGGGCACCATCATGTATGCCGTGGCCGCGACCGTATCCGCCACCGTGCCGCTCTTCATCCTCGTAATGTTCTTCCAACGCCAGATCGTCAGCGGCCTGACCGCGGGCGCCGTCAAGGGGTAAGCCAAATGGCCGACATTCACCTGAAAAACATCTCCAAGAAGTGGGGCACGGTGATCGGTGTCGACAACTTCGACCTGCATATAGCGGACCAGGAGTTCCTCGTACTGCTCGGGCCGTCGGGCTGCGGCAAGTCTACCACCATGCGGATGATCGCCGGGCTGGAGGACGTCACCGAGGGCGAGATCATCATCGGCGGGCGCGTCGTCAACAACCTCGAACCCAAGGACCGCGACATCTCCATGGTGTTCCAAAGCTACGGCCTCTACCCGAACCTGACGGTCTACGACAACATCCGCTTCCCGCTGAAGGTCCGCAAGGTGCCGAAGGACCAGCACCACGACCGGGTAATGAAGGCGGCGGAACAGGTCGACCTGCTGGAACTGCTCGACCGGCGTCCGGCGGAACTGTCGGGCGGCCAGCGGCAGCGCGTGGCGCTTGGCCGGGCCATCGTCCGCGAACCCACGGTCTTCCTGATGGACGAGCCGCTCTCGAACCTCGACGCCAAGCTGCGCGTCTCGACCCGGGCCGAAATCAAGAACCTCCAGCACCGGCTCAAGACCACGACGATCTACGTGACCCACGACCAGATCGAGGCGATGACGCTGGCCGACCGCGTGGTGGTGATGAACAGGGGCGTGGTGCAGCAGGTCGCCACACCGACAGAGATTTACGACAACCCCGCCAACACCTTTGTCGCCGGCTTCATCGGCTCCCCCGCCATGAACCTGGTCGAGGGCACCATCGAAAACGGCACCTTCTCGGCCGAGAACATCCGCCTCTCGGGCCTGCCGCAAGGCCACCACGGCAAGGTGATCCTCGGCTTCCGGGCGGAGGACGTCACGCTGGCGCCCGAGGGCGGCGACATCCACGCGCCGATCTACGCGCTGGAGCTTCTGGGCGAGGCGTCGATGGCCGCGGTGCGCGTCGGCGGCGATCTTGTGAACCTCAAGGCCGCCAAGGACTTCCGCGCGGAGATCGGCAAGACTATACATGCCGATATCCCGGCCGAGACCTGCCACCTATTCGATGTCGAGACGGGAAAGAATCTGACGCGCCGCTGACGGTGTGCAAGGGTAAAGAGGCCGGACAGGGACGAGGACGGATTTCTATGGTCAAAGAGACTCAACCGGCGTGAGCGGCAAACCTGTGACCTCCGTCGACGTGGCCCGCCGGGCCGGCGTCAGCCAATCGGCCGTCTCGCGCTTCTTCACGCCCGGCGCCTCGGTGTCCAAGAAGATGGCGGAAAAGATCAAGGCGGCCGCCGACGAACTGGGTTACCGCCCCAACGTGCTGGCCCGCGCGATGATCACCGGCAAGAGCCGTATCATCGGGCTGGTGGTCTATTACCTCGAGAACCAGTTCTATCCCGAAGCGGTGGAGAAGCTGTCGATCGCCCTGCAGGAAAACGGCTACCACGTCCTGCTGTTCATGGCGTCGACCACCGTCGGCGACGTGGAGCCGGTGGTGCAGACCATCCTCGACTACCGGGTCGACGGCATCATCCTGGTGTCGGTCTCCATGTCCTCGACGCTGGCCGACCGCTGCCGCGAACGCAACATCCCGGTGATGCTGTTCAACCGCGACCAGCCGAGGGAGGACCTCCTGGCCGTCACCTCCGACAACGTCGCGGGCGGGCGCCTGGCCGCGGAAATGCTGCTGAAGGGCAACCCGCAGCGGATCGCGCATCTGGCGGGCTTCGACGGCGCCTCCACCCAGATCGACCGGGAGGCCGGGTTCACCGCGGCACTGGCCGAGGCCGGCAAGAGCGTCGTGGCCCGCGCGGTGGGCAACTTCCATTACAGCGACGCGGCGGACGCCACCCGCGAACTCTTCGAGGGGGACACCCCGCCCGACGCCCTGTTTGTCACCGACGACCACATGGCGCTGGCCGCGCTCGACGTGATCCGGCACGAACTGGGCCTCCGGGTGCCGGAGGACGTGGCCGTCGTGGGCTTCGACGACATCCCGCAGGCGGCCTGGCCGTCCTTCAACCTGTCGACCGTAAGGCAGCGGCTGAACGTCATGGTCTCGACCGCCGTGGACGAGCTGATCAGCGCGATAGAGGGCGAGGACAGGCCCGCGACCAAGCTGCGGATCATGCCCGTCCCCATCCCGCGCGGCACCACCCGCGACTGACCGAGGGGCCCGCGCGGCCCCTCGTTCATTCTGTCCCCGCGCCCGATCAATTTTGCAATCGTATGCAAAATACGCTTGCCGCAGCTACGCCGTGCCGCTATCCATGATTGCAAACGTATGCAAAGTGGCGAGGGGATCATGGCCATCACGTATCTGAAACGCGGCAAGGCGGACGCGGACCGCCGACAGGACGATGCGCAGGTCCGCACCGCGGTCGAAACCACGCTCGCCGACATCGAGGCGCGCGGAGATGCCGCCGTCCGCGACCTGTCGCAGAAGTTCGACGGCTACACGCCGGACAGCTTCCGCCTGTCGCAGGACGAGATCGATGCCCTGATCGCCACCCTGTCGGAACAGGAGATCGCCGACATCCGCTTTGCACAGGCACAGGTGGTGAAATTTGCCGAGGCGCAGCGCGCCTCCATGCAGGACATCGAGGTCGAGACCCTCCCCGGCGTGATCCTCGGCCACAGGAACATTCCCGTGCAATCGGTCGGCTGCTACGTGCCCGGCGGCAAGTTTCCCATGGTCGCCTCGGCGCATATGTCGGTGGCGACGGCGCGGGTCGCCGGGGTGCCGCGCATCGTCGCCTGCACCCCGCCCTTCAAAGGCCAGCCCAACGCCGCCGTCATCGCCGCCATGCACTTCGGCGGCGCGCATGAGATATGGGTCCTGGGCGGCATCCAGGCCATCGGCGCCATGGCCATCGGCACCGAGACGATGCAGCCGGTGCACATGCTCGTCGGTCCCGGGAACGCCTTCGTCGCCGAAGCCAAGCGCCAGCTCTTCGGGCGCGTCGGCATCGACCTCTTCGCCGGCCCGACCGAGACGATGGTCATTGCGGACGACACCGTGGACGCCGAGCTTTGCGCCACGGACCTGCTGGGACAGGCGGAACACGGTTACAACTCCCCCGCCGTGCTGCTGACCAACTCCCAGAGGCTGGCCTACGACACGCTGGCAGAGATCGAGCGCCTGCTTGCCATCCTGCCCACCGCCGACACCGCCCGCGCTTCCTGGACCGACTACGGCGAGGTGATCCTGTGCGACACCTACGACGAGATGCTGGCGGTCGCGGACGACATTGCCTCCGAACACGTGCAGGTCATGACGGACCGCGACGACTGGTTCCTCGAGAACATGACCTGCTACGGCGCGCTCTTCCTCGGGCCGCGCACCAACGTGGCCAACGGCGACAAGGTGATCGGCACCAACCACACCCTGCCAACCCGGAAGGCGGGCCGCTACACCGGTGGCCTCTGGGTGGGCAAGTTCCTGAAGACCCACAGCTACCAGCGCATCACCACCGACGAGGCCGCCGCCCGCATCGGCGCCGCCGGTTCCCGGCTGTGCATGCTGGAGGGGTTCGCCGGGCATGCCGAGCAATGCAACCTTCGTGTGCGCCGATACGGCGGCGTCAACGTGCCCTACGCCGAGGCGGCGCCCGTCCTGCCCTCCGAGAAAACCGCAACCCCCGAGAAAGCCTGATCCATGGATCTCTCTGACCGCATCGTCCGCTACGGCGAGCTTCAGCCCTGCAAGACCGCCTTCATCGACGCCCACACGCCGGGCTCGGACCAGAAGGAAAACTTCACCATCATCGGCGGCGGCGTGTCGGAATCGCCCGATCAGCACGTCCACATCTCGATCCCGCACGGCTTCAACATCGGTGCCGCAGGCCAGCCGCCCCGGTGCCGCAACTCGCTCCACGACCACCACACCGCCGAGGCGTTCTTCGTCCTCTCGGGCCGGTGGCGGTTCTTCTGGGGCCGCTGGGGCACCGCCGGAGAGGTGGTGCTCGAGGCGGGCGACATCTTCAACATCCCCACCGGCATCTTCCGCGGGTTCGAGAACATCGGCACCGACTACGGGATGATCATGGCGATCCTCGGCGGCGACGACGCGGGCGGCGGCGTCATGTGGGCGCCGCAGGTGATCGAGGATGCCCGCGCGCACGGGCTCGTGCTGGGCGACGACGGCAAGCTCTACGACACCAAGCGCCAGCAGCGCCTGCCCGAGGGTGTGAATCCCATGCCGCTGATGTCGGACGAGGAACTGGCGAAGCGGCCGGAACCCACCACGGCCGAGGTCCTGCCCAACCACGTCGCACGCTACTGGGACATGGTGGCCCTGGCCGACCGCACGCCCTGCAAGGTCATCGGCGCCACGGGCCTGCTGAAGGACCGGCCCGGCTTCGAGGTCGACTTCATCACCCGCGCCTCCGCCGGTGGCGAACAGCCCGCCGCGCCGCACCCGACCGTGCTGATGCCGGTGACGGGCCACTGGCGGGTGGACTGGACGGATGGACACGCCATCCTCGCCCCCGGCGACACGATGAGCGTCCCCGAGAACCTTTCCTACCGTGTCGCGCCCTCCATGACTGGCGACGCCGCGCTCTACCGCATCACCGGAACCGGAGACCCCGCCGGTCCGACCCGCGCGGCCTGATAAGGGTAGCCCCTCTTTCAGTCGGAAGAGTCATTGCGCCACGGTTCCCGGGAGCCGTGGCGCGATACGTTTGGGGGATGCGTGCCGGAACCGGTCGGGTCGAGGATCGCGGCGCGCGGCCAGAGGGCGGCATAGGCGCGCTGCCCCGTCCTCTTCGAACACGCCCGCGAGGTATTTCCGTCCAGAACAAGGCAGCGTCTCACACCATTCTTCGAGTGGCGCTTGGGGCCGCAACAGTGGCCGCCGCATTCTTCACCAATCGGGCCCCTGCCCCGCCCGGCAGCGGCGCTTGACCCGTGACACACACAGGGAAACCGGCAATCTGGACAGGACGCGCGGCTGCGACAATTTTCTGTGTACAATGGCATACAAAACGCCACAGACCCCTTGAGTTGTTTGCGGCGTTGCGGCATGACACGGCTATCACATTCCGTCACCCATCGGAGGTTCCCATGACCATTCAAGTCGGCCACGACAGCGCCAAGACGCGCAAGACGCTCGAAGCGGGCGGCCAGACCGTCTCCTATTACTCGATTTCCGCCGCCGAAGCCGCCGGGCTCGGCGACTTCTCGAAGCTGCCCGCCGCGCTCAAGGTGGTGCTCGAGAACATGCTGCGTTTCGAGGACGGCAAGACCGTGACCCAGGACGACATCAAGGCCTTCTCCGACTGGGCGAAGAACGGCGGCAAGGGCGACCGGGAACTGGCCTACCGCCCGGCACGCGTTCTGATGCAGGACTTCACCGGCGTTCCCGCCGTGGTTGACCTCGCCGCGATGCGCGACGGCATCAAGGCACTCGGCGGCGACGCACAGAAGATCAACCCGCTGAACCCCGTCGATCTCGTGATCGACCACTCCGTCATGATCGACGAGTTCGGCAACCCGCGCGCGTTCCAGATGAACGTCGACCGCGAGTACGAGCGCAACATGGAGCGCTACGAGTTCCTCAAGTGGGGCCAGACCGCGTTCAACAACTTCCGCGTCGTGCCCCCGGGCACCGGCATCTGCCACCAGGTGAACCTCGAGTACCTCGCCCAGACCGTCTGGACCGACGAGGACCAGAACGGTGACATGGTCGCCTACCCCGACACCCTCGTCGGCACCGACAGCCACACCACCATGGTGAACGGCGCGGCCGTGCTGGGCTGGGGCGTCGGCGGCATCGAGGCCGAGGCCGCCATGCTGGGCCAGCCGATCTCCATGCTGATCCCCGAGGTCGTGGGCTTCAAGCTGACCGGCGAGATGGTCGAGGGCACCACCGGCACCGACCTCGTGCTGAAGGTCGTCGAGATGCTGCGCGAACACGGCGTGGTGTCGAAGTTCGTCGAATTCTACGGCGACGGTCTCGACAACCTGCCGCTGGCACAGCGCGCAACCATCGCCAACATGGCGCCCGAGTACGGCGCGACCTGCGGCTTCTTCCCGATCGACGACGAGACCCTGCGCTACCTGCGCGTCTCCGGGCGCGAGGAAAGCCGCATCGCTCTGGTCGAGGCCTATGCCAAGGAAAACGGCATGTGGCGCGACGCGGGCTACAGCCCGGTCTATTCCTCCACGCTGGAACTGGACATGGGCACCATCGTGCCCGCGATCTCCGGCCCGAAGCGTCCGCAGGACTACATCGCGCTGGACAAGGCCGCACCGGCCTTCGCCAAGTACATCAAGGGCGTGCGCGACGGTCAGGACGTCCCGGCCAAGGACGAGGTCCGCTGGGAAGGTGAAGGCGGCGCACCCGAGCCGCGCGACATCCCCGGCGACGAGGGCAAGCACAAGCGCGGCTTCGTGGAGACCGCCGACGGCGCCTACCAGCTGCACGACGGCTCCATCGTGATCGCCTCGATCACATCCTGCACCAACACGTCCAACCCCTACGTCATGATCGGCGCAGGTCTGGTGGCGAAGAAGGCGCATGAGCTGGGCCTGAACCGCAAGCCCTGGGTGAAGACCTCGCTGGCCCCCGGTTCGCAGGTCGTGTCCGAATACCTCGAGGCCGCCGGCCTGCAGGAGCACCTCGACGCCATCGGCTTCAACCTGGTGGGTTACGGCTGCACCACCTGCATCGGCAACTCCGGTCCGCTGGACGCCCCGATCTCCAAGGCGATCAACAAGTACGACCTAGTCGCGACCTCGGTGCTGTCGGGCAACCGCAACTTCGAAGGCCGGATCAGTCCGGACGTGCGCGCCAACTACCTCGCCTCGCCGCCGCTGGTGGTGGCCTACGCGCTGGTGGGTGACATGAACGTCAACATCGCCACCGACCCGCTGGGCAAGGACAAGGACGGCAACGACGTCTATCTCAAGGACATCTGGCCCTCGAACGCCGAGATCGCCGACCTCGTCGAAAAGACCGTCACCCGCGAGTCGTTCCAGTCCAAGTACGCCGA
Source organism: Sagittula sp. P11 (assembly GCF_002814095.1). Classification (NCBI taxonomy): domain Bacteria; kingdom Pseudomonadati; phylum Pseudomonadota; class Alphaproteobacteria; order Rhodobacterales; family Roseobacteraceae; genus Sagittula; species Sagittula sp. P11. The sequence continues at coordinate 3,822,455 of NZ_CP021913.1, read as the reverse complement.
CGTCTTCAAGGGCGACGAGAAGTGGCAGTCGGTCGAGGTGAACGGCGGCGAAACCTACGACTGGCCGGCGACCTCCACCTACGTCCAGAACCCGCCCTACTTCCAGGGCATGGGCAAGGAGCCGGGCACGATCTCGAACATCGAGGGCGCGCGCGTCCTGGCGATCCTCGGCGACATGGTCACCACCGACCACATCTCTCCGGCGGGCTCGTTCAAGGACACCACCCCGGCAGGCAAGTACCTGACCGAGCGCCAGGTGCCCGTGCGCGAGTTCAACTCCTACGGCTCGCGTCGCGGCAACCACGAAGTGATGATGCGCGGCACCTTTGCCAACATCCGCATCAAGAACGAGATGCTGGACGGCGTCGAGGGCGGCTACACCAAGGGCCCCGACGGCGAACAGACCTCGATCTACGACGCGGCCATGGCCTACCAGGACCAGGGCACCCCGCTGGTGATCTTCGGCGGCGAACAGTACGGCGCGGGCTCCTCGCGCGACTGGGCGGCCAAGGGCACGGCGCTCCTGGGCGTGAAGGCTGTGATCGCCGAGAACTTCGAGCGTATCCACCGTTCGAACCTCGTAGGCATGGGCGTCATCCCGTTCGAGTTCACCGGCGGCGACACCCGCAAGTCGCTGGGCCTGAAGGGCGACGAAACCGTCGACATCAAGGGCCTTGATGATGTGAAGCCGGGTCAGGAAACTCCCTGCACCATCACCTTCGCGGACGGCTCCACCAAGGAGATCACGCTGAAGTGCCGGATCGATACCGCCATCGAGGTGGAATACATCGAGCACGGCGGCGTGCTGCACTACGTGCTGCGCAACCTCGCAGCCGAGGGCTCCGTGGCAGCCGAATGAGCCGGGCCGCGGCCTGAAGCCACTGCCGAATGATCCGAAAGCGCCCCCGAAAAGGGGCGCTTTCTTCGTTCAAGGCAGGGCGGCGCACAGCCCCGCCCTACCCCGTGTCGCCCCGCTCAGCGCTGGTCGAGCTGCGCCCGCACGGCGGCCAGCCCCGCCCGGGTGACGCGGTAAGCCGCCCCGCCCCGCGACCGGATCAGCCGCCGCTTCTTCAGGCGCTCCACCACCGCCAGCGTGCAGTCGTTCAGCACGTGGCCGTCGCGTGTCACGCAGGTCACGTCCAGCAATTTGCCATTGGCGCCGCGTTCGAAGGAAATCGCGCCGCCCTGAGCCAGCACGTGCAAGACGCGCTGTTCGTATTTCGAGATGTTCATTGGAAGTCATGTCCGGATCAGACGTCAGCCGCCAACCCTCCGGCCGGCGCGCGGAAGGTCAGGTCTCGTCGGGACCGGTGTTCATCCTGTGAGCCCGGCCCTCAGCGGCCCGCCACATTCTCCAACATGCAAACTCCATCGGCCCGGGATCGGGCCTTGGCGTCCTAGATAGCCACCCCACCCGCACGGGACAAGCCCATGGGTCAGGCTTTCCTGACCTGCCGCTTGCCATCAGTATCAATTATCACAAACGGGCCCGCCGCTCCCGCCTCGGCAGGAGCTTGCCGAATTTCGCGGCAACCGGCAGGCCACCGCGCAGATTTTCCTCGCCCCGCACGGCATCCCCTATGCCCGCAGGCACGACCCCTTTAATTCCCCGGCGACGGGACCATTTCACAGCCACGGCCCACGAAAGAGACCGAACAGAGAGGCGCCCAGAGATGAAAGTGATTACCCTTCTGCAGGCAGGCGCATTGCTGCTGCTCGCCGTGATCGGTGCATACGCAGGCACGCAGGACAGCAAGGCCCCCTGCGACACCCGCCAGGAAACCACCGTCTGCGATCTCTGACGACGCCCCCCCCCTTCATCTTGGTGAAAAATACCTCCGCCGGAGGCATCCGCCCTGCCCACGCGCACCCGCGCCGGGCAAGGGTCAGTCGGCCAGCGCCTTCTCCAGTTCCGGCACGAACCGCTGCTCGTAGTCCGAGCCAACCAGCGGCCCCACGAACTTGAACAGAACTGTGCCGTCTCCGTCCACGATGAAGGTCTCCGGCGGCGCGGTCACGCCCCAGTCGATCGCCGTGCGGCCGTTCGGGTCGAAGGCCACTGCCTCGAAGGGGCTGCCCTCGTCCTCGAGGTAGGACCTGGCGTTCTTCGCCTGGTCCTTGAAGTTCACGCCGAGGATCGGCACCCCGTCGGCCTGCAACGCCAGAAGTTGCGGATGCTCCGCCCGGCACGGCGGGCACCAAGAGGCCCAGAAGTTGACCAGAACGACCTCGCCCCGGGCCAGCATCTCAGGCGTGATGCCGGGGTAGCCTTCCAGCGCGACATCCGTCACCGCCGGGGCGGGCTTGCCCTCGAAAACCGATTCAAGCCGGTGCGTCTCGTCGCTGTTCTTCAGCCCGAGGTAGGCCATCACCCCGAAGGCGGCGAAGATCACCGGCGGCAGGATCATCAGCGGCGACACCTTAGCCATCCTTGCGGCCCTCCACCTGTTCCAGTTCGCGTTTCACGCGCCGCGAGCGCAGGACCGAAGCCACGATCAGCAGCCCCAGCAGCGCCAGCGACACCGCGTAAGAGGCCAGCACGGGCCCCGCATACTTGCCGAGTTCCGGGATCATGCCACCCGCTCCCGCGCCAGAAGCGCCCTTGTCCGTCGCGCCCGGATCTCCGTCTGGGTGCGCAGGAAGACCAGTGCGATGAACAGCAGCACGAAGCCCGCCATGCAGACGAACAGCGGCACCGCGTAGACGTTGGACACCCGCTCTTCCGTGTCGCCGGCCAGCGCGCCCGCGCGCATGACCGAGGCACCCTGGTGCAGACCCTGGTTCCAGAAGTTGACGGCGTAGCGGCTGAGGATCGCAAAGACCGAACCCACGAGACACAGGATCGACGTCAGGTCCGCCGCCGTGTCGTCGTTCTCGATCGCCTCCCAAAGCGCCATGTAGCCGAGGTAGAAGAGAAACAGGATCAGGAAGGATGTCAGCCGCGGGTCCCATGCCCACCACGTGCCCCACATGGGCTGGCCCCAGATCGCGCCCGTCGCCAGTGCGATCAGCGTCATCACCGCCCCCACCGGCGCCGCGGCCCGGGCCGCCAGCGCGCTCACGTGGTGGCGCCGCACGATCCAGATCAGCGAGGCGACCAGCATCATCAGCCAGGCGTTGATCGCCATCAGCGCCGCAGGCACATGCAGGTAGATGATCTTGACGGTCGACCCCTGCCGGTAGTCGTCCGGCGTCAGGAAGAACCCCCAGAAGAGGCCGCCCACCAGCGCCACGACAGCCGCGGCCGAGAGCCAGGGCAGCACCCTGTCCGTGGTCCGGATGAACTTGACCGGATTGGCATATTCCCAGATCGACGCCATGGCTCTCCCTACCTTCGCCTCCGGTTTCCATGAACCCCAAATATCGGCCCGAGGCAATATGTCCCCGGGTGCCCGACGGCCCACCTCACCTGAGGTTGATCCGCAGGACGGCGGCGCTGGCAAACGGCAAAAGCGCGATCACCCCAAAGCTGATCCCGGCCAGCATCGCCAGCGGCGTCGCCACCGGCAGCCCCTCTGCCCCGCGCCGCGCCACCTCTGCGCCGAAGATCAGCGTCGGCACGTAAAGCGGCAGCACCAGCAGCGACATCAGGAGGCCGCCGCGCTTCAGCCCAACGGTCAGGGCCGCCCCGAAGGTGCCGATCACCGACAGCGCGGGCGTCCCCAGGGCGAGGCTGACGAAGACCCACAGGTAGCCCTCGGCCGGCAGGCTCAGCAGCACGCCCAGCATCGGCGCCGCGACCACCAGCGGCAGACCCGTGGTGATCCAGTGCGCCAGCGCCTTCACGCTGACGATCCCCTCCATAGGCAGCGGCGCCGTGGCCAGCAGGTCGAGCGACCCGTCTTCCCAGTCGAGGGCGAGGATGCGGTCCAGCGACAAGAGGCAGGCCAAAAGGGCGCCGATCCACAGCACGCCGGGCGCGATGGTCGACAGGAGACCCGTCTCCGGCCCCACGCCGAAAGGCACCAGCACCGTCACGATCAGGAAGAACGCGAGCCCGAGGCCAAAGCCCCCGCCCGCCCGCACCGCCAGCCGCAGGTCCCTGACCAGCAGCGCGATCACAGGAAGGCCTCGTCTTCCACGGCAACGCGCGGCTTCGCCTTGAAAGGGGTCACGTCCAGCACGTCCGCCTCCAGCCCGAGGTCGATGTGCGTCGCCATCAGCGCCGATCCCCCGCCCGCAAGGTGCGCGCGCACCGCATCGGCGAAGAGTGCGACAGAGGCCGTGTCCAGCGACACCGTCGGCTCGTCCAGCACCCACACCGGGCGGCCCGTCACCATCAGCCGCGCCAGCCCAAGCCGACGCTTCTGACCGGCACTCAGGCTGCCCGCCAGCCGGTCCCGCAACGGGATCAGGTCGAAGGCCTCGATGGCGGGGGAAATGCCTGCGGTGCCAAAGACCTGCGCCCAGAACCTCAGGTTTTCCGTGACCGTCAGCATGGACTTCAGACCGTCGGAATGGGCAGCGTACGCGATGCGCTCTCCGGCGCCCTCGATCTGCCCTTCCAGCGGCGGCTGAAGCCCGGCGATGGTGCGCAACAGCGTCGTCTTGCCTGACCCGTTCGGACCGCGCAGAACCAGCGCCCTGCCGGCGCCGATCCCGAAGGTCAGCCCTTCGAGCACCGGCACGCCCCCGCGCGCGACCCCCAGACCGGATACCTGCAAAACCGTCACCGAAGGCCCTGACTTGTCATGGAAATGCGTCCTCCGCCTCAGACCGGCAGCACCGCCAGCGCGACGCGGCGCCCTTCGCTGATCAGCACGTTGTAGGTCCGGCAGGCAGAGGGCGAACTCATCACCTCGACCCCCAGCCCCTCGGACTCCAGCCGCTCCCGCAACTCCGTCGGGAGAAAGGCGATCTCGGCCCCGGTGCCCACGAGGATCACGTCAACCATGTCGACGAAACTGAGCAGGCTGCCCTCGTCCTCGAAACCGCCCCAACCGGCCTTGCCCTTGTCCCACAGCAGCAGCGCACCTTCATGCACCTCGCCGCCGACACGGAAGAAGCCCGGTCCGTAGCCGTCCACGGGCCGGGCGTCGGTATAGATGATCTCGTTCAGGCGCATGTGGCCTCCGTCGTTCAGGCGTCGACGTCACCGAACTGCGTGCCCGGCGTGTCCGCGGGTTTCGACCAGTCGCGCTTCACCCCAAGCCGCAGCAGGATGGCGGAGGCGACGAAGATCGACGAATAGGTGCCGACGATAATGCCCCACGTCATGGCGAAGACGAAGCCGCGGATCACGTCGCCGCCCAGCACCAGAAGCGCGATCAGCGCCAGAAGCGTGGTCAGCGAGGTCATGACCGTCCGGCTCATGGTCTCGTTGATGGACATGTTCAGGACCTCCTTGAGGTCCTTCGACTTGTACTTGATCAGGTTCTCGCGCACCCGGTCGAAGACCACCACCGTGTCGTTCAGCGAATAGCCGACGATGGTCAGCAGCGCCGCGATGATCGCCAGGTCGAAGCGGATCTGCAACTCGCTGAAGATCCCGATGGTCAGCGCCACGTCGTGGATCAGCGCGATCACCGCCCCCAGCGCGAACTGCCATTCGAACCTGAGCCAGATGTAGACCAGCACCGCCGCAATCGCGAGGCACACCGCCAACACGGCGGTATGGATCAGCTCCTGCGAGACCTTCGGACCCACCGATTCAACAGAGGTGAAGCGGATATCCGGAGCGACCTCCTTCAGGGCTGCTTCGGCGGAATCGATGACCTCGGTGCTGACCGCTTCCTCGCCGTCCTGCGCACCGATGCGCACCATGGCGACGTTTTGGTCGTCGCGGAAGTTCGGGTCGAACACCTCCGAGATCACCGTGTCGCCCAGCCCCAGCGGCGCCAGCGCGTCGCGGTAGGCGCCCACGTCGACCGGCTCCGCGCTCTCGGTCCGGATCGTCGTGCCGCCGCGGAAGTCGATGCCGTAGTTCAGCCCCTGGATGAAGAAGCTTGCCAGCGCGATGACCACCATCACCCCCGAGATGCCGAGCCACAGCTTCGATCTCGAGAAGAAGTCCCAGTTCAGATCGTCCTTGACCAGTCTCAGTCGCATGTCAGGCTCTCTCTCAAACTTCGATGGTCTTGGGGCGGCGGCGTTCGAACCACGTCACGATCAGCACCCGCGTCACGAAGATCGCGGTGAAGACGGAAGTGATGATGCCGAAACCCAGCGTGACCGCGAAGCCCCGCACCGGGCCGGAACCCATCACGTAGAGGATCACGGCAGTGATGAAGGTGGTGATGTTGGCGTCGACGATGGCGCTCAGCGCCTTTTCATAGCCCAGCTCGATCGCCCGCGCCGGTCCGCGCGCCGTCTTCAGCTCCTCGCGGATGCGCTCGAAGATCAGCACGTTGGCGTCCACAGCCATGCCGACCGTCAGCACGATCCCCGCGATCCCCGGCAGGGTCAGCGTCGCCCCGATCAGGCTCAGCAGGCCGAACATCAGCGCGACGTTCAGGATCAGCGCGATGTTGGCGAAGACACCGAAGAGACCGTAGCTCGCCACCATGAAGCCCAGCACCGCGACAAAGGCCACACCCGTCGCCAACTTGCCGGCCTCGATGCTGTCCTGCCCCAGTTCCGGACCGATGGTCCGTTCCTCGAGAAACTCCAGTCCCGCGGGCAGAGCGCCTGCGCGCAGCAGCACGGCGAGGTTGGTCGATTCCTCGACCGTGAAGTTGCCGGTGATGATGCCCGCGCCACCGCCGATGTGGCTCTGGATCACGGGGGCAGAGATCACCTCGTCGTCCAGCACGATGGCGAAGGGCGAGCCGATGTTCTCGGCGGTGTAGTCGCCGAACTTGCGCGCGCCGCCGGGGTTGAAGTTGAAGCTCACCGCCGGGCGGCCGTTCTGGTCGAAGGTCGGCTGCGCGTTGGTCAGCTCTTCCCCGGTCACGACCGGGGTCTGCTCCAGCACGTAATACAGCCCCTGCTCGTCCAGCGAGGGCAGCAGCTCGTTGCCCGGTCCGGGCGCGTCGTTCTGGTTGGTGGTCCGGCCGACGACCGGCTGGAAGGTCAGCTGCGCCGTGGTGCCGATGATCTCTTTCAGTTCCGCCGCAGAGCCGATGCCCGGCACCTGGATCAGGATGCGGTCGAACCCCTGCCGCTGGATCGTCGGTTCGCGCGTGCCCACCTCGTCGATGCGGCGGCGGATGATCTCCAGCGACTGTTGCAGCGTGCGGTCGTCGGTTGCCTGCTTCTCGGCTTCCGACAGCGTGACGACCAGTTCGTCGCCCTCGCCGCGCACCTCGATGTCTGACGCGCCCGCGCCGGTCAGCGTCACGACCGGCTGCGCAAGCCCGCGCACCACCTCGATGGCGCGCTGCATGCCTTCCGGATTCGACAGCTTGACCCGCAGTTCGCCGCGGTCGACGGCCTCGGAGTTCCAGCGGATCGTGCCCACCGTGTCACGCTCGTCGCGCAACAGGTCCCGCACTTCCGGCCAGAGCGACTCCATCCGGGACTTGTAGACGTCCGTGGTCTGCACCCGCGCCAACAGGTGCGCACCGCCCCGCAGATCGAGCCCGAGGTTCACCAGCCCCGACGGCAGGAAAGACGGCCACTGGGCCTCTGCCGCGCGGTTCTCCGACGTGTCGGCGCCCGCCTCGATGGCCTTGACGGCGTCGTTGTGGCTTTCGACCCGTCCGTAGAACAGGTTCGGAATGGCCAGAAGCAGGCCCACCACGACGGTGAGCCAGATCAGCCAGCGCTTCCAGGCGTCGATCTGCAGCATTTGGGTCTCAGGCCTCTGCGGGTTCGGTCTTGGATTTCACCGCCGCGATGGTGGAGCGCATGATGCGCACCTTCACGCCTTCGGCGATCTCGACCTCGACCTCGGCGTCGTCCTTGACCTTGACGACCTTGGCGATGATCCCGCCCTGGGTGACGATGATGTCGTTGCGGCGGATCGCCTCGATCATCGCCTTGTGCTCCTTCACCTTCTTCTGCTGCGGGCGGATGAGGAGGAAATACATGATCGCGAAGATCAGGCCCATCATCACGAAAGAGGAAAGGGCGTTCTGGTCCATTGGATGCTCCCTGCTGGATCTCTGTGTCGGATCTGCGGGGCATCCCCCGCTAAATTGGCCGTTACCTATGCGGCCCTGCGCCGGGATGCAAGGTGCGCGGCAGGCTGGCAGATGGTCGCGCAGGCCCGTCCCGCGCTATGCTGCGGCCATGTTACGGGTATTGCTCCTGGCGCTGGCCGCCGCCCTCCTGCCCGTCCCCGCCCCTGCGGAGGACGCGGTGGGCCGTCTGAACCTCGCCGGCTACCGCCACCGCGAGATGTGCACGGCGACGCTCGTGGCCCCCGATATCGCGCTGACCGCGGCGCACTGCGTCACAACGCCAGCCGACGGATATCTCAAGCGGATCGGGGACATGACCTTCGTCGCGGGCTGGGACGGGGAGCATCACGCAGGGGCTGCGCGAATCAAGGCGGTGACCGTGCATCCGAAGGCCTACGACAACGGGCGTTTCGACATCGCCCACGACATCGCGCTTGTGACGCTCGACCAGCTGCTGGAAGTCGCGCCGTTGCCTGTCGGCATTGGCGTTCCGCCGGGACCGATGACCCTGATGGGCTACCGCCGCTCCGTCCCGCACCGGCTGACGATCACGCCTTTGTGTTACGGCGACGAGACAGGCCCGCTCTGGCGGCTCCGCTGCCGGGTGGAACCCGGTCAGTCAGGCGGCCCGGTCTTCCTGGGCGAGGACCGCGCCCGCCGCATCGTCGCCGTCATCGCCGCGGTGGTAGAGGAAGAGGCCATCGTCGTCCCCGTCGACAGCTGGCTCCTCGCCCAACTCGCCAACCTCCGCGACTGACCTCTCCCTGAGCGTCAGACGCTGCGGAGCCAGCCCTTCAACCAACACGGAAGACAGGGGAACGGCGGCGGATATGCCAGAGACCCGGACAAGCCTCCCCGCATCGCCCGGCACCGACGCGCTCTGACGTCCGGCCTCGTAACGGAGACCTCCAACGCGACAAGGAAAACCGGCCAGACACCCGAATGCCCGGCCGGTCATCAGCCCAAAAGTCAGCACGGTAAACCTCAGACGCGGCTCACCACCCGGACATGCCCGTTCAGGTCGCGCGCAAGAGCGTCGGCAAAGACCGCCGCGTCGTGGCCGTTGACCGACAGCACCGCACCCGCGTCGCTGTCGCGCAGTTCCGCCACCGGCGCGCTGCCGTCCGCCGGGATCAGCGAGGGGTGATAGAGCAGCAGTTCCACCTGCTCGCCCCTCTGCCAGTCGCGGATCATCACCGGCTGGTCCTCCGGCTCGTCGATGAGGTTGGAGAAGAAGTCCGCCCCCTCCCCGCCGATCATCGTGTCGCCGTCGTCGCCCACCAGCCAGTCGTCGCCCGCGGCGCCGAACAAGCGGTCGGGCGCAAAGGGTTGGTCGGGGTGCAGGTCGATGGTGTTGATCCGGTCGTCGCCCGCGCCGCCGTTCACGTCGTCCTGCCCGCCGGTCGCGGTGATGACGTCGTCGCCCGTACCGCCGAACAGCGTGTCGCTGCTCCAGTTCGGATTGACAGGACCCGCATCCGTCATCACCGCATCCTCGTCCCAGCGCAGGTCAGAGATCGTGTCGTTCCCTCCCCCGCCGCGCACCAGGTCGTTGCCGTCGTCCGGCAGCAGCAGTTCGGCCCCGCCGTTGCCCATGATGACGTCGTCGTCATCGCTGCCGACCACGGTGTCGTCTTCGCGGATCACGTCCTCGCCCGGCTCCGGGACGTCTTCCATCATTCCTTGCAGAGCCATCAGCACCATCGCACCGACGACCGCCATCAGGCCGAACCCCATGTGATTGCTCCTCGATCCCGGGCGCCCGTGTCCCGCGGTTTCGGGGATCATGGCCTTCAAACGAAAAAATCCCGTTAAACGGCAAAGGATTGTCGACGGGCATTGAACAATGGCCGTCGGGCGCCAGATGGACCCGCGGCAGGCTGGCCCCTACACTCCCCCTGAAACTTCGGGCATAAGCGCTGCGACTCGACAGCATTCTTCCGTGGAGACCCAAATGCACGACATCCGCGCCATCCGAGAGAACCCGGAAACCTGGGATGCGGCCCTCAGCCGCCGCGGGGCAGAGCCGATGTCGTCCGCCATCCTCGCCCTCGACGCCGACCGCCGCGCCGCGATCCTCGCCGCCGAGACGGCGCAGGCCGATCAGAACAAGGCGTCGAAGGACGTGGGCAAGGCCAAGGCCTCCGGCGACGAGGCGGAGTTCGAACGCCTCCGCGCCCTGGTGGCCGAGAAGAAGGCCGAGGTCGCCGAAATGCAGGAGAAGGCCAAGGCGCTGGACGCGCAGCTGACCGACCTCCTGCTGGGCGTCCCGAACCTGCCGCTGGCCGAGGTGCCCGACGGCGCCGACGAAAACGACAACGTGGAAATACGCCGCTGGGGCGAGCCGCGCAGCTTCGACTTCGCTCCGAAGGAGCATTACGAGCTCGACGGCGTGAAGCCCGGCATGGATTTCGAAACCGCCGCGAAGCTCTCCGGCTCGCGCTTCGTGCTGCTTTCGGGCGGGGTCGCCCGCATCCACCGCGCGCTGGCGCAGTTCATGCTCGACACCCACGTGGAGGAACACGGGCTTGCCGAGACCTGGACCCCGGTCCTCGTGCGGCCGGAGATGATGTACGGCACCGGCCAGCTTCCGAAGTTCGGCGAGGACAGCTACGAGACCACCAACGGCTGGTGGCTGATCCCCACGTCGGAGGTCACGCTGACCAACATCGTCAACGGGCTGACCGTGGACGAGGGCTACCTGCCCCGCCGCTACGCCGCCCATTCGCAGTGTTTCCGGTCCGAGGCAGGCAGCGCCGGCCGAGACACCGCCGGCATGCTCCGCCAGCACCAGTTCGAGAAGGTCGAGATGGTGACCGTCTGCCACCCCGACAAATCGCTGGCCGAACACGAGCGCATGACCCGCTGCGCGGAAACCATCCTGGAAAAGCTGGGCCTGCCCTACCGCACCGTCGTGCTCTGCACCGGCGACATGGGCTTCGGCGCGCAGAAGACCCACGACATCGAGGTCTGGCTGCCAGGCCAGAACACCTACCGCGAGATCAGCTCCGTCTCGACCTGCGGCGATTTCCAGGCGCGGCGGATGAACGCCCGCTACAAGCCCGCGGAGGGCGGCAAGCCCGGCTTCCTGCACACGCTGAACGGCTCCGGCCTTGCCGTGGGCCGGGCGCTGATCGCGGTGCTGGAGAACGGCCAGCAGGCGGACGGCTCCGTCGACCTGCCCGAGGCGCTGCACCCATGGCTGCGCGGCAGGACGCGCCTCGACGCCTCCGGGAACCTGGTTTGAGACCGGGGGGCGCGATCATGCAACGCCTCTGGGCCTGGGCCTGTCTTCTGGCGACGCTGGCGTTCATCGCGTCGTATTTCGTCGTGCCCGACTTCAACGGCTTCACCCCCGACCAGTTTCCGAATGTCATCGAGGAACCGCCGGTCCAGCCCTCGGGCTACGCCTTCGCGATCTGGGGGCTGATCTACGTCTGGCTGCTGGTCGGCGCGGTCTTCGGCGCGGTCCGCCGCTCCGACGACGAGGACTGGATGCCGATGCGCCCTTGGCTGGCGCTCAGCCTCGCGCTGGGGGCGACATGGCTGCCCGTGGCCAGCGTCTCGCCGCTGGCGGCAACGGTCCTCATATTCCTGATGCTGGCGGCGGCGCTGCGCGCGCTCTTCCGCGTCGGCGACACCGACCGCTGGCTGCAACAGGCGCCGGTCGCGATCTACTCCGGCTGGCTGACAGCCGCGGCCTTCGTGGCGCTTGGCGTGGTACTCGGCGGGTACGAGATCTTCTCGCCGACGATCGCCGCGCTGATCTCGCTCTCTCTGGCGCTGGCGCTGGCCGTCATCGTCCAGTACCGCCTGCACCGCGCGCCGGAATACGGCATCACGGTGATCTGGGCGCTGGTGGGCGTGATCATCCAGAACTCCCAGCCGTTCAACGCCGCCGTTGCGGGCCTCGCCCTGCTGGGCATCGTCGCGATCCTGTCGCTGCGCGCCACCGACACCGAATGACAACCGGGCGGGCGTCCGCGCCTGCCCGCCGCATCCATCCGGCGCGAACCCCTCCGATCCCTGTCTCGGTCATTGAACGTGATGACATGGCCATCTATCCTGTGGCCGTCTCAGAAGGAGATTCATGCACAGAGGCCTCGATTGAACCGCATGTAGCGGCTTCGCATCGGCACATCGCTGCCGATCCCTTTTGCATGAATTCCGTGGAGTTCTCATGGAGAACAACGACATATCGATCCGGCCCTTCGATGGGGTGGCGGATACCGAAAGACTGTCGGACATCTGGTTTGCCGCCTCCCTCAAGGCGCATCCCTTCATCGGTGAACCGAAGCTCGTGGAACAGCGCACGCTGATCGAGGAGACATACCTGCCGAAATCGGAGACCTGGGTCGCCTGTTGCGGCGGGGACGCGGTCGGCTTCATCAGCCTGCTCGGCAATTTTGTCGGCGGGATCTTCATTGCGCCCGATCGGCAAGGTCTGGGCATCGGCCGCAAGCTGATTGCCCATGCGTTGGCCTTGAAGGGAGAGCTGTCGCTGGAGGTCTACACCGCCAACGAGCAGGCCGTCCGCTTCTACCGCACGCTCGGCTTTACCGAGGTGTCGCGCCGGGATGTGGACGATTCCGGTGATCCATACCCCAACGCGGCGCTTCATCTGAGGGCGTGACACCCGGCCGGGCAGGAGTTTCCTGCCCGGCCGGGTGTCAGCTCAGTGATTGTTCCGGTCACGTGAACCGAGAATCGTCTCCAAAACCTTTGTTGCGAGTTCCCCGACCGGGCGCTGACCATCGAGGCGAAGAACCGGCGCGCCTTGCGCCTCCAGCCATCGCTCGTGCTGCACAAGGTTGCGCCCGGAAAAGGACGGATCGTCGTACCGGGACGCCCAGTCCCGGAACGCCAGATGGGATCGGTGCATGTCGCCGCCCGGCAGAATGCGCGCGCCATGGCGCTGTGCCTCGCGCCGATCAAGGCGCTCAAGGCGTATCGGTGTCGGAGTATGGATAAAGACGATCAGATCGACCTCTTCGACAAGCGCATCGCCCCACCCCATGAATGAGCCGGTCAGCACCCAGTCCTCGGCGATCTCTTGGCGCGCGCCGATCAAACGGACGCGCTCTTCGGGGTCGCGTTTGACGCTGAACGGCGGATCGGTCGGCATCCAGTAGTAATCGTCGACGTCGATCTGCGGGACGTCGAGTCGTTCAGCCAGAACCGCGCCCAGTGTCGACACGCCGGAGCACGAGGCCCCCAGCAGATACAGCTTTGGCATGACGGTCATCCTCCGGGCTGGCGAAGGGCCGTTCTATAGCGCCGCAACGAAACGGCTGCAATGTCCCGAGACCGGCCCCTTGAGAGCGCCGCCAAGCACGCCCGGCCTGGAACAGCCGCGCCTTTCGACTGCAGTGAAAACGCAAGGTCACGCATCGCGTCGGGAAAACGTCAGTCACCACGTCAGACGCGCAGCGTCCGGCACTTCAGCTTGCGCGGCCTTCCGCAGTCAACGGTATCGCCCAACATGGACCCCCGCCAACCCGAGCCGACCGCCGAAGGCGGGCGGTGAGGCAAACAGCATGGGCGCCCAAAGGGCGCCCATTCCACCGGATCAGTCCTTCTTCTTCTGAAGCGACCCGAGGTGCTTCTTCAGCGCCCCCGCGTTCTTCGTCCGGCGGCCCTTGTAGGGGTTCTTGTCGCCCTGCCCGCGCATGTGCAGACGGATCGGCGTGCCCGGCATGTCGAAGTCCTCGCGCAGCCCGTTCACCAGGTAGCGCGAATAGCTTTCAGGCAGCTTGTCGGGATGCGAGCACATCACCACGAAGCCCGGCGGCCGGGTCTTCGCCTGCGTCATGTAGCGCAGCTTGATCCGGCGGCCCTGCGGCGCCGGGGGCGGATGGCGCGAGATCATGCCCTCGAGCCAGCGGTTGAGCTGCCCGGTCGACACGCGGCGATTCCAGACCGTGTAGGCCTTCATCACCGCTTCCTGCAGCTTGTCCAGCCCCTTGCCCGTCCGGGCCGAGACCGTCACCAGCGGCGCGCCGCGGAGCTGCGGCAGGACATGCTCGAACTGCTCGCGCAGCCACTTCAGCTTTTCCTGCTTCTCGCCCTCGATGTCCCACTTGTTGACCGCCACGACCACGGCACGCCCCTCGCGCTCCGCAAGGTCGGCGATCTTCAGGTCCTGCGTCTCGAACGGGATGGCCGCATCCAGCAGCACGACCACCACCTCGGCGAACTTCACCGCCCGGATGCCGTCAGAGACCGACAGCTTCTCAAGCTTCTCCTGCACCTTCGCCCGGCGGCGCATGCCCGCGGTGTCGAAGATCCGCATCGGCACACCGCCCCACTCGTGGGTCAGAGAGATGGCGTCGCGGGTGATCCCCGCCTCGGGCCCGGTCAGCAGCCGGTCCTCGCCGATGATCTGGTTGATCAGCGTCGACTTGCCCGCGTTCGGGCGCCCCACAACGGCGATCTGCAGGGGCCGCGCGCGGGTCGGAACCGGCACGCTGTCGTCGTCCTCGTCGTCTTCGGAGACGGCGACATCCACCTCCGGCGCGTCGTCGGCGCGCTCCTCCTCGTACCCGTCCGCCAGCGGCGCCAGCACCGAGTAGAGCTCCGGCATCCCCTCGCCGTGCTCCGCCGACAGGCGGATCGGCTCGCCCAGACCCAGCTCGAAGGCCTCGAACACACCGGCGTCGGCGGCAGAGCCCTCGGCCTTGTTGGCCGCGAGGATGACGTGCTTGGCGCGCTTGCGCAGGATCTCGGCAAAGACGTGGTCGTCCGGCAGCAGGCCCGCCCGCGCGTCGATCAGGAACAGGCAGACATCCGCCATGTCCACCGCCCGCTCGGTCAGGCGCCGCATCCGTGCCGGAAGGGAATCGTCGTTGGCGTTCTCAAGGCCCGCCGTGTCGATCACGGTGAACCGCAGGTCGCCCAGCTTCGCCTCGCCCTCCCGCAGGTCGCGGGTCACGCCAGGCTGGTCGTCGACCAGCGCCAGCCGCTTGCCGACGAGACGGTTGAACAGGGTCGACTTGCCCACATTGGGGCGTCCGACGATGGCGAGGGAGAAGGACATGCAAAGGCTCCGCGGATCAGATCGCGCATGTAACGCATTTTCCGCGCCTGCGAAAGGCCCCGCGGACCGCACCGGTCGGCACGGGGCATCCTCGCCCGTCAGGCCGCCCCGGGATCACCCCGCGCGGCCCGTGGCAATATCACCGATAGGCGTGCAGCACGCCCTTCTTGGAGACGACATAAAGCGTGCCCCCGGCCACGATCGGCCGCGTCGTCGCACCGCCCGGTACGTCGATGGTCTGGACCAGTGCACCGTCCGCCGGGTTGAAGGCTCGCATCAGCCCGTCCGACCCGGCGACGATCAGCCGTCCGCCCGCCATGATCGGCCCCATGTTCGCATAGGCCCGGTCGCGACGCTTGTTCGGCTTGCGGCGCGGCACGTAGCCCGGCAGATCGGTGGTCCAGATCTCCTGCCCCGTCGCGGCATCGAGACGGACAAGCTGGTTGAGATCGGAGACGAAGAACACCGAATCCCCGGCGGGCCACATCGGCCCCTCGGCGCCATAGGGCGCCTCCCAGATCCGTTCGCCGGTGTAGACCGACATCGCCGCCACGCGGCCCGAATGGTTGCCCGCATAGACCGTGTCGCCCGAGATCACCGGATCGCCGGTCACGTCGTCGAAGCCCGCCAGCGTCACGCCCGGACGCCGCCCCAGCAGCTCGGAACTCCAGAGCCGCAGGCCGCCCTGCCGGAAGGCGCCCTGCACCGTGCCGGATCCGTAGGAAAAGACCACGTGCTGGTCGCCGAAGGCCGGCGCCGGGCCGCCCGCGACGTTGCTCACGTCGCCCTGCCCGTCGATCTGCCAGCGCACCTTGCCATCCGCGGCCTCCACCGCCCAGGCGGTCGTGTCGCCGGACACCGCGTAGACCAGCCCGTCGGCATAGCTCGGCGCGCCGGTCGAGGTGTTGCCGAACCCCTGCGTCCAGAGCGTCGCGCCCGTCGCCGGGTCCAGCCCCACCAGCTCGCCGTAGGATGTCGTGACATAGAGACGCCCGCCGCCCACTGCCAGACCGCCGCCCTCGCCAAGCGCGGTCTTCTCGCGCGCGGGCGTCAGGTCGGTGGACCACAGGGTTTCGCCGTTCAGGCCGATGGCCTTCACCACGCTGCGCGCGTCCATCGTGAAGATCCGCCCGTCGGCCACCACCGGCTCCGCGTCCAGCCGCATGCGGCGGCTGTCACCCGTGCCGATCGGCGTCGAGAACAGCGGCTGCGGCGCGCTCGACAGCGCGGCATTCGTGGTGCGCACCGACGGCGACACCGGGCTCTGCGTCCAGCTGGCGTTGTTGACCATCTGCGGGGTGGAGAACGCGCGGCTCACCGGCTGCGGCGCCTCGTCGGCGCCGGCGCGGGTTTCCAGCACGTCGCGCACGTTGAGGCGTTCACCGGCCAGCACCGGGTCCTTCTCCTCGCAGCCGGCCAGAGCCAGCACACCCAGCGTGGTCAGAAGAATAGCCTTGCGCCGCATCGTTTCGTCCTCATTCTGCCCGCCGGACCCGCGTGGCCTTCAATGTGCCACCGTCCCGGGCCCGTCTTCCCGTCCCAAGTCCGCCGCCGCATCAGGCCGATCCGGCGGCGCGGGGGCGTCAGCTCTCCGGCAGGTCGCCGCCCAGAGCCACAATCAACTGACTTGCCCTGCGACGCAAGCCCGCGGTGATCTCGGAATCGTCGAGCATCCCCTGAAGCCGCGTGAGGGCGGCTTCCCGCTCACCCGTCTCGACCTCGACCAGCGCCAATTGCTCTTCGGCGAGCAGACGCAGCGGTTGTCCCGGCACGGCCAGCGCCTCGAGCCCGGCACGCCGCTCCTCGACCGACAGCACCTCCGCGCCCAGCGTCATCGCCTTGTAGCTGGCGATCTGGCGGTAGATGTTGGGCACCTCCGCGTCCGCGGCCACGGCCTGCAGACGCTCGACCGCCGCCGCCGTCTCGCCTGCGGACTGCTCCGCATCGGCGGTCAGCATTTCCAGCACGGCGCGCGCCGAGGGCGTGTCCGAAGACAGCTCTTCCAGAGCGGCGGCCTGCGCCGCGGCGTCGTTCGCGTCCATGGCGTCCAGCACGCTGTCGCCAAAGGCCTGCGCAGCCGACTCCCGGCTCGAGATCTGGTATTCGCGCCAGGCGGTGCCGCCGACCAGCAGCAGCACGATCACCACCGCGATCCAGCCATAGCGCTTCATCATCGCGAACAGCCGGTCGCGTTTGACCTCTTCGGTCACCTCGTCGATGAAACTGTCGGTGTCGCTCACCTGCGTCCCCCCAAATGTGCCCAGGGCGCCCCGAGGGCCGACCCGTCGCAAACCCGCGCGCGGGCCTGATTTTGGCCCCTCTTACAGGCTGCCCCCGGCCTTGCCAACACCCCCGCCATCACGTCGCGCAGGACAGGACGAAGGAGAACCGGCGTGGAAACGTGACACTCTTGCCAGTTGCTGACAGGAAATCGTGAAAAATACACCTATAAAGGGGCTCCGGCGATCACTCCGTCTTGAAGACGCCGTTACGGCACCCTAAGAAACTGAACCAAACGGTTCACCATTTGCCAGGGCGATTGGTCCGCCTCTCGGTAGAGACCGTAAGAAGTGTGACATCGCCGGGATTGCGGCGCCTCAGGACGACGGGAAACGAAGCATGCGAATTGTGTCCATCATCACGGCGATCCTTGTCGCGGCCGTCCTCTACGGTGTGGTCCTGAAACGCGATGCGCTGCTTTCCTGGACCGCGCGGCTGTCCCCCTCTGCCGAGGAGCGCGCCGAGGCCGCCACCGATCCGGCCCCCGCCCCCGAAGTGGCCCCTGTCGAAAGCGCCATGGAGGCGCGCGAGACGCCTGAAAACGCGGTCCGGGTGATGGCCAACCGCTCCGTCGCGCAGGAAATCGACAGCGCCGTGCAGCTCCGCGGCGAGACGCAGGCCCTGCGCCAGGTCGAGGTCCGCGCCGAAACCGCAGGCAAGGTGATTTCCACGCCCCTGCGCAAGGGCGCCCTCGTCGAAGAGGGACAGCTTCTGTGTGAACTCGATCCCGGCACCCGCGAGGTCACGCTGATGGAGGCGCGTGCCCGTCTGGCGGAGGCAAAGGCCATGGTGCCCGAGGCCCGCGCCCGCCTGGCTGAGGCAGAGGCCCAGATCCCCGCCGCCCGCGCCCGCATCACGGAGGCCGAGGCCGCCGTTCCCGCCGCCGAAGCAGCCCTGCTCGAAGCGCGCGCCGGCATCCCCGCGGCCGAGGCATCGCAGAAGGAGGCCGAGGCCCGCGTGCCGGAGGTCGAGGCCCGTCTCGAAGAGGCCAAGGCCCGCGTCCCCGAAGCCGAATCCCGGCTGGCAGAGGCCGAGGCCGCCGTCCCCGCCGCAGAGGCCCGCCTGAGGGAGGCCGAAGCCGCCGTCCCCGCCGCCGAAGCCGCGCTGGAAGAGGCCGAATCCCGTGTCCCCGAGGCCGAGGCCCGCGTCCGGCAGGCCGAGGCTCAGGTCCGCGAGGCCGAGATCAACCTGACCGCCGCCAGCTCGCTCGCCAAGGATGGCTTCGCCGCCCAGACCCGCCTCGCCTCCGCCGAAGCCGCCTACGAGACCGCCAAGGCCTCCGTCCAGACCGCGCAGGCCGGGCTGAAGGCCGCCGCCTCCGGCATCCAGGCCGCCCGTTCCGGCCTCGAAGGCGCCCACGCCGGGGTCGAGACCGCGCGCAGCAACATCGAGGCCGCCCGCGCCGCGGTGCAGGCTGCCCGCTCCGGCATCCGCAACGCCGAGGCCGGGGTGATCGCCGCCCGGACCCAGATCGAGAACGCCAAGGCCGGGGTCCAGACCGCCCAGAGCCAGGTCGAGGGCGCCCGCGCCCGCGTCTCCACCGCGCTCTCGAACGTCGAGGGCGCGAAGGCCGCCGTGATCTCCGCCAACAGCCAGCTCGAAGGCGCGCAGGCCGGGATCCAGTCCGCGAGGACCGGCGAGGAAAGCGCCCTCTCGGCCATCCAGTCCGCCGAGGCCGCCGTGGCCGCCGCGCAGAAGGACATCGACCGCCTGTCGATCACCGCCCCCTTCGCGGGCCTGCTGGAGACCGATACCGCCGAACTGGGCGCGCTGATGCAGCCCGGCTCCGCCTGCGCGACGGTCATCCAGCTCGACCCGGTGAAGATCGTGGCCTACGTGCCGGAAACCTCCGTCTCGCGCATCGACCTCGGCGCGCAGGCCGGGGCGCGCCTTGCCGACGGGCGCGAGGTCGCGGGCATCGTCGCCTTCGTCTCCCGCTCCGCCGATCCGGCCACCCGCACCTTCCGCGTGGAACTGGAGGTCGCCAACCCCGACCTGACCATCCGCGACGGCCAGACCGCCGACATCCTGATCGAGGCCGAAGGCGCCAAGGGCCACCTCGTCGCACAGTCGACCCTCACGCTCGACGACGAGGGCGCGCTCGGCGTGCGCACCGTGACCGAGGAGGAGACGGCGAAGTTCATCCCCGTGACCATCCTGCGCGACACCCGCGAAGGCGTCTGGGTCACCGGCCTGCCGGACACCGTGGACCTGATCGTCCTCGGACAGGAATACGTCACCGACGGCGTCCCCGTGGTGCCCAGCTTCGAGGAAGTGATCCAATGACCGGAATCATCGACTGGGCCGCCGCGCGCGCCCGGATGGTCATCGCCTTCATCGTCCTGTCCCTTGCCGTGGGCGGATACGCTTACGTCAGCCTCCCCAAGGAGGGCGAACCGGACATCGAGATCCCGGCGCTTTTCGTCTCTGTCCCCTTCCCCGGCATCTCGGCCGCCGACAGCGAAAAGCTGCTGGTCAAGCCGATGGAGACGGAGCTGTCCGACCTCGACGGGCTGAAGACCATGACCGGCACCGCCTCCGAAGGCTATGCTGGCGTGGCGCTGGAATTCGAGTTCGGCTGGGACAAGACCAAGACGCTGGCCGATGTCCGCGACGCCATGAACAACGCCGAAGGGCAGTTCCCCGACGGCGCCGAGGACTATTCGATCAACGAGATCAACTTCTCCGAATTTCCCATCCTGATCGTCAACCTGACCGGCCCGGTGCCGGAGCGCACGCTGACCAAGGTCGCCAAGGACCTGCAGGACCGCGTCGAAGGGCTCGATTCCGTGCTGGAGGCCGGGATCGCCGGCAACCGCGACGAGATGGTGGAGGTGGTGATCGACCCGCTCCGCCTCGAAAGCTACAACGTCACCGCGGGCGAGCTGATCGCGACGGTCCAGAACAACAACCAGTTGATCGCCGCGGGCGAGGTGGAAACCGATCAGGGCACCTTTGCCATCAAGATCCCCGCCTCCTTCGAGGAGAGCCAGGACATCTACAACCTGCCGGTCAAGACCAACGGCCAGCGCACCGTGACGCTGGGCGAGCTGACCGACATCCGCCTGACCTTCGAGGACCGCAAGGGCACCGCCCGCTTCAACGGCGAGACGACGGTCGCCCTGCAGGTGGTCAAGCGCAAGGGGTTCAACATCATCGACACCGCCAACGAGGTGCGCGCGGTGATCGACGAGGCGCAGAAGGCATGGCCGCCTGAGCTTCAGGCGATCCTCGATATCGGCGCGTCGAACGACCAGTCGCGGCAGGTGGCCTCCATGGTCAGCCAGCTCGAAGGGTCGGTGCTGACCGCCATCGCGCTGGTGATGATCGTGGTCCTCGCCTCGCTGGGCCTCCGGCCCGCGCTGCTGGTGGGCTTCGCGATCCCGACCTCCTTCCTCTTGTGCTTCCTGCTGCTGGCGCTGATGGGCGTGTCGATCTCCAACATCGTGATGTTCGGTCTGATCCTTGCCGTGGGGATGCTGGTGGACGGCGCGATCGTGGTCGTCGAATACGCCGACAAGCGTATCGAGGAAGGCTCCGGCCCGATGCACGCCTATGTGGAGGCCGCGCACCGCATGTTCTGGCCGGTCGTCTCCTCGACCGCCACGACGCTCTGCGCCTTCCTGCCGATGCTGTTCTGGCCCGGCGTCGCGGGCGAATTCATGGGGATGCTCCCCGTCACGCTGATCTTCGTGCTGTCCGCGTCGCTCGTGGTGGCGCTGGTCTACCTGCCGGTGATGGGCGGCGTCTCGGGCCGCTGGTCGCGCAACGTCGGCCGGATGGGCAACGCCCTGCGCGCCGCCGCGCCCTGGTGGTTGCGCGCGGCGCTGGTGCCGGTGGCGCTGTTCGGGCTGTTCGTCGGCGCGATGATGGTGCTGAACCCCGACTACCTCGGCCCGACGGAGGCCACGGGCTTTGCCGCCCGCCTGCCCGGCGTCGTGGTCTTCATGATCTTCTCGGTCATCTCCTCGGTGGTGATGGATGCCGCCGCGCCGCGCCGCAAACCCAAGCGGGTCGACGGCCGTTACCGTCGCACGCTCTTCGGCCACTTCATCAACTTCATCTCCGGCAACCCGATCATGCCCATCGTCACCGTCGGCGCGGTGGTGGGTTTCGTGATGTTCACCTTCAGCTACTTCGGCACCCACAACAACGGGGTGGAGTTCTTCGTCGAAAGCGAGCCGGAACAGGCCATCGTCTACGTCCGCGCGCGCGGCAACCTCAGCCTGACCGAGAAGGACGCCATCGTGAAGCGGGCCGAGGAGATCGTGCTGAACCACCCCGGCATCAAGAACGCCTTCGCCTTCGCGGGGGACGGCGGACTGAACAACAACACAGGCGGCGCCGAGGCCCCCAAGGACACCATCGGGCAGGTCCAGCTGGAAACCATCCCGTGGGAGGACCGCCCGGCCTATGCCGCCGCCCATCCGGAAGACATCACCCTCGACCAGCTCGACGGCGACGTCATCATCGAGGACCTGACCGCCAAGCTGGAACAGATCCCCGGCACGGAGATCGAGATCCTGGCCCAGGCCCGCGGCCCCGCCTCCGGCAAGCCCTTGCACCTGCGGCTCAAGGGCGACAACTGGGAGGACCTGCTGGCCGCCGTCGCCACTGCCCGCGCCCGGTTCGAGGACACCCCCGGCCTGACCCTGATCGAGGACACGCGCCCCCTGCCCGGCATCGACTGGCAGATCGACGTCGACGTGGAGAAGGCCGGCCTCTACGGCGCCGACGTCGCCACCGTGGGCGCCATGGTCCAGCTTGTCACCCGCGGCATCCTGCTCGACACCATGCGGGTCGAAAGCTCCGACGAGGAAATCGACATCCGCGTCCGCCTGCCGGAGGAATACCGCGTCCTGTCGACCCTCGACACGCTGAAGGTGCGCACCGCCGACGGCCTCGTGCCGCTCTCGAACTTCATCACCCGCACGCCGGTCGAGAAACTGGCCGAGATCAACCGTATCGACCAGAAGCGCTATTTCGACCTGAAGGCCGACGTCAGCCCGAACCTCTTCAAGGTGCCCGAGGCCGGCGCCACCCTCCGCCAGCTTGTCGACGGGGCAGAGGCGAAACCCGGTCACGCCACCGTCACCGGCTTCGAGGACCGCCGCTACGAGGTCCTGTCGCTCGACACTGGCACCTCGCCGGAACAGCTCGGCACGGCGCTGCGCGAGGGCGACATGACCGCCCAGCCGATCACCGCCAACGAGCGCATCGCCCTGATGACCGAGTGGCTCGACACCCGCCCGCTCCCCGTTGGCATCGACTGGGAATGGACCGGCGATCAGGAGGATCAGGCGGAATCCCAGGCCTTCCTGCAATCCGCCTTCGCAGGCGCGCTGGGGCTGATGTTCATCATCCTGCTGGCGCAGTTCAACAGCTTCTACAACTCCGTGCTGGTGCTGCTGGCCGTCGTGATGTCGGTCGCGGGTGTGCTCTGGGGCATGATCATCATGGGACAGTTCTTCTCGATCATCATGACCGGCACCGGGATCGTGGCACTCGCCGGGATCGTGGTGAACAACAACATCGTGCTGATCGACACCTACCAGGAATACGCGCGCTACATGCCGCGGCTGGAGGCGATCACCCGCACCGCCGAGGACCGCATCCGCCCGGTGCTGCTGACCACGATCACGACGATGGCGGGCCTCGCGCCGATGATGTTCGGCCTCAGCCTCGACTTCTTCGCGGGCGGCTACTCCATCGACAGCCCCACCGCGCTCTGGTGGAAGAACCTCGCCACGGCGGTGGTCTTCGGACTTGGCATCGCGACGGTGCTGACGCTGGTCTTCACCCCCTCGATGCTGGCGATCCGCGTCTGGTTCACGACCTACGTCAAGTGGTTCGCCCAGTTGCTCGCCCGCCTGTCCTTCGGCCGCGGCAGCCGCATCGCCCGCGACTGGGCCCTCGCCCGCGAGGCAAGACGCATCAAGGCGCCGGAGATCCTGTGGGAAGAGATCGGCCGCCCTGCCCCGCCCGCAGAACCGTCGACCGACGACCCGCAGCTCAACCTTCCGCTGCGCGCGGCGGAGTAACCATGGAACGCTGCCGATCTTGATTTTTTCGCAAGGAAAAGGTAATTGGGTGTAGCGATAGGTTTGTTTCGGACAAACACCTGCTTTCTAAGTGTCCCCGGGATGTTGCCGCATCCCGGGGACTGCTTTTATCGGCCTATCAGGACCATGACGACAATCGTCAGGACCATCAGACCGACAGTCAGCACGCGATAGGTGTTTTCGGACATTTTTCCTCCTTTCTGCATTCCGATGGAATGTTTCCGGAGGGTGCACAAAAAGCGCTAACAACTGGTGAAGGACGTGTGCTGTCAGGTTAAAGGACCAATCGCCGCTTATTCAATTAAAGCGATGGAAAATAAAGATTATCGTGCCCGGAAGGGCAAACCGCTCCCTTAACGGCCTACCGCTTTTCGGACCGCTCCCGCCTGCACCGTTCCGAACAATAGCGGACCTCGTCCCAGACCTTCGCCCACTTCTTGCGCCACGTGAACGGTCGCCCGCAGGTGGCGCAGGTCTTCACAGGCAGATCGCGTTTCTTCACAGCCTTTGACATCGTCCCCACATACGAAAAACGCGCCCGGAAACCGGACGCGTTCTGAAACACGATTGCGCGAGGATCAATCGGCAGCCGGTCCCGGCACCTCTTCGGCACCGACGCCCGGCACGACCTCGATCTGGGTCTCGGCGCCCTGCGGGTCCTGGCCCTGGATCACGACCCAGCCGACCCAGCCCAGCAGCATGATGCCGACAACGATCAGAAGCACGCGCATGCCCGTCAGCGGGCCTGCGTGGCGTTTCTCTTGTTTGTGAATGTTCGTCTCTGGGGCGGACATATCAACCTCTTTCCATTTGCAACTGCGGCGCGGTTGCCGCTCGTCGGTTACAGGAATAACACTCGGGCAGCCGCCCGGGTTCCATCGGGCACGACCAGAAGGAGCACCGCGATGAAGGCCGAAGCCCCCCAGACCATCTATCTCAAGGACTACACCCCGTTCGGCTGGCACGTCGAAAGCGTGCACCTCACTTTCCGTCTGGCGCCGAACAGCACCCGCGTGCTGTCGAAGATCCGGTTTGCCCCCAACCCCGACGCCCCGGCACAGGACTTCTTCCTGCACGGCGAGATGCTGAAACTGATCGGTGCGAAGATCGACGGCACACCCGTCACCCCGGACGTGACCGAAGAGGGCCTGACCGTCACCGTCCCCTCCGGCGCCTTCCTCTGGGAAGCGGAGGTGGAAATCGACCCGAAGGGCAACACCGCGCTCGAAGGGCTTTACATGTCGAACGGCATGTACTGCACCCAATGCGAGGCCGAAGGTTTCCGCAAGATCACCTACTACCCCGACCGCCCCGACGTGATGTCGACCTTCACCGTCCGGATCGAGGGCGACGAGAAGGTGAAACTGTCGAACGGCAACCCGCAGGAAGCGGGAGAGGGCTTTGCCGAATGGCACGATCCCTGGCCGAAGCCCGCCTACCTCTTTGCACTGGTGGCCGGCGACCTCGTGAACTTTCCGGGCGCCTTCACCACCATGTCCGGCAAGGAGGTGGAGCTGAACATCTGGGTCCGCCCCGGCGACGAGGACAAGTGCGCCTTCGGGATGGAGGCGCTGAAGAAGTCGATGAAGTGGGACGAGGACGTTTACGGACGTGAATACGACCTTGATATCTTCAACATCGTGGCCGTCGACGACTTCAACATGGGCGCGATGGAGAACAAGGGCCTGAACGTCTTCAACTCCTCCTGCGTGCTGGCCTCGCCGGAGACCTCGACCGACGCGAACTTCGAACGGGTCGAGGCGATCATCGCGCACGAGTACTTCCACAACTGGACCGGCAACCGCATCACCTGCCGCGACTGGTTCCAGCTTTGCCTGAAGGAGGGCCTGACGGTCTTCCGCGACGCGCAGTTCACCTCCGACATGCGGTCGGAGCCGGTCAAGCGGATCTCCGACGTGATCGACCTGCGCGGCCGCCAGTTCCCGGAGGACCAGGGCCCGCTGTCGCACCCCGTCCGCCCGGAAAGCTTTCAGGAGATCAATAACTTCTACACCGCGACGGTCTACGAGAAGGGCGCCGAGGTGATCGGCATGCTCAAGCGTCTCGTGGGGGACGAGGCCTATGCCAGGGCGCTCGACCTCTACTTCGACCGCCACGACGGGCAGGCCTGCACGATCGAGGACTGGCTGAAGGTCTTCGAGGATGCGACGGGCCGTGACCTTGCCCAGTTCAAGCGCTGGTACAGCCAGGCAGGCACGCCGCGCGTGTCGGTGTCCGAATCCTTCGCGGACGGCACCTATTCGCTGACCTTCCGGCAAGAGACCCCGCCCACCCCCGGCCAGCCCGAGAAGGCGCCGCAGGTGATCCCGATGGCCGTGGGGCTGCTGAACCCGAACGGCGACGAGGTGCTGCCGACCACGCTCCTCGAGTTTAACCAGTCTGAACAAACCTTTAATTTCAGTGGTTTCGCGGCGAAACCTGTGCCCTCCCTGCTCCGCGGATTCTCCGCCCCCGTGGTGCTGGACCGGGAGGCGGGCCGCGACGAGCAGGCGTTCCTCCTGGCCCACGATACCGACACCTTCACCCGCTGGGACGCCGGCCGGCAGCTTGCCCGCGAGACGCTGGTGGACATGGTCCTGACCGGCGCGACGCCCGACATGGCCTATATCGACGGGCTGGAGGCGGTGCTTCGCGACGAAACCCTCGACCCCGCCTACCGGGCGCTGATGATGGGCACGCCCTCCCAGTCGGAGCTGGCACAGGTGCTGGCCGACCGCGGGCACGTCCCCGATCCCGATGCCATCTGGCAGGCCGCCGAGACGCTGGCGCAGGTCAAGGCGGAGCGCTGGACCGACCTCCTGCCGCGCCTCGCCGCGGAGGCGGAGGTCACCGCCCCCTACAGCGCCGACGCCGAACAGTCGGCCCGCCGGGCGCTTGGCGCGGCGGTGCTGTCGCTGCAGACCCGGCTCGACGGCGGGGCCGCGGCGGAGGCGCAGTTTGGCCGCGCCGACAACATGACCCTGCAGCTTTCGGCCCTGTCGAACCTGATCCGCGCGGGCCGGGACGATGCGGCGCTGAAGGCCTTCCACGACCAGTGGCAGGGCGACCGTCTGGTGATGGACAAGTGGTTCGGCCTGCAGATCGCGGCCACCACGCCGGAGAAGGTGGTGCCGCGGACCGAGGCGCTGACCGCGCATCCGGCCTTCGACTGGAAGAATCCCAACCGCTTCCGGGCCGTCATGGGGGCAATGATGATGCACCATGCCGGTTTCCATTCGGTAGACGGTGCGGGCTATCGCCTGCTGGCGGACTGGCTGATCCGGCTCGACGACGTGAACCCGCAGACCACGGCGCGGATGTGTTCTGCCTTCCAGACCTGGCGGCGCTACGATGCCGGGCGGCAGGAGATGATCCGGGCGGAGCTGGAGCGTATCCGGTCGAAGCCGAAGCTGAGCCGCGACGTGGACGAGATGGTGAGCCGTATTCTCGGCGCCTGAGGGCGGGGCGTCCGGCCGGAGCCTTCGGCCATTCGGGGCGTTTCGCTGCCTGCGGCAGCGATCCGGTGGGGGCCTTGCCCCCACACCCCCAAGGTATTTGGGCCAAGATGAAGCATATTCGCTTGGCAATGGCGGGCGCGCCGGGGCCTTCGGGCCGGGCGCGCCTTGCAGATGTGGGACGGCCGGGTCTAGCCTTGCGCGCCGGTCAGACGGGAGAATGGGGTCCATGAGCAGCAACAGAGATTTCGGGAATTTCATGACGGGATGTGCGGCGTGAGCGGGGTGCTGATCGTCACCGGTGCCTCTGCCGGGATCGGGGCTGCCACGGCACGCAACGCCGCCTTCAACGGCTGGCCGCGCATCGTGGTGCATTACGGGCAGGACAAGGCGGGCGCCGAGGAGACCGCCTCGGTCGTGGAGAGCATGGGGGCGCAGGCCTACCTGTTGCAGGCCGATGTCTCGAAACCGAAGGCCGTCCAGAAGATGTTCGACACCATCTCGGGCATGAAACCGGGGCGGGTCGGACTGGTGAACAACGCCGGGATCGTGGCGCAGACCGGCACGATCATGGACCTGACGCCGGAGCGGGTGGAGAAGGTCTTTGCCGTCAACGTCTTGGGCGCCATCGAGGTAGCGCGGCAGGCGGTTGGCCTGATGCGGGCCTGGGGCAAGGGCGGCAGTATCGTCAACATCTCGTCTGCGGCGGCGCGGCTGGGATCGGCCAACCAGTACATCGATTACGCCGCGAGCAAGGGCGCCATCGACACCTTCACGCTGGGGCTTGCGGACGAGCTGGCGCCGGAGGGCATCCGGGTCAACGCCATCCGGCCCGGTCTGATCGAGACCGCCATCCACGCCAAGGGCGGTGTACCCGACCGGCTGGAGAAGCTGGGGAAGACGCCGCCCATGGGTCGCCCCGGCACCGCCGACGAGGTGGCGGAGGCGGTCCTCTGGCTGCTGTCGGAGCGCGCCTCCTATGTCACCCGCTCGATCCTCGACGTGGCCGGGGGGCGGTGACCGGAAACCTGCCGGTTCTGGAACATCGCGCCTCGGGGCGGACGCCTTGGGCGGCGCTGGCGCTGATCCTCGTGTGGCTGGCGATCCTGACGCTCTGGCTGGTGCTGGAGGCCGCGGGCTGGATCGTGGCGCTGCTGATGCTGGTCACCCTGCCCGCCGCGCTCGACTTTGCCCGCGACCGGCAGGCCGGGCTGCGGCTGGACGACCGGACGCTGGCCTGGCGGTCGGGCGGCAGCGAGGGGGAGATCGCGCTGGCGCGCATCCGGACCGCGCGTTTCGAGACCCGGCTGGACCTGTCGGTGCGCGCCCGCCTCGTCACCGACGACGGGCGCCGCATCACCCTGCCACAGGACTGCCTGCCGCAGCCGCCCGCGCTGGAGGAGGCGCTGAGGCGACGTAACGTCACGACGGAGCGTCACCATTTCGGCCTGCGCCCGGACCGTTAGCCGCCCTTTCCCTGCACGTCCGGTGCGTTATGTATAGCAGGACGTATTCCGGAGCGCCGGTCGGACTGTCCCCACCGGCGGCTGTTAACCGCCATGACGCAGCGGTGCACTGTCGTCTGGACAGCTGCGCCCCTGTCTGTCATGGAAACTTTAACAACTTGTGATCATGGCTGACGAATGAAAGACCGTATCGACCCCCTGATCGAGGAACGCGCGCCATGGTTCTCGCGGCAGAATTCTTTCGTTGCCGCTGCCCGCGCCGTCCTCGAACGGCTGCTGACATATGACCACACGCTGGAGGTGGCCGGTCAGCTCGACCACATGACGGCGCAGGACGGTTTCCGCCTGCTGGGCAGCCTGATCGCCAAGGACGTCGAGATCTCCGGCCTCGACAATATCCCGCGCCACGGACCGGCGCTGATCGTGTCGAACCACCCCACGGGGCTGGCCGACGGCGTGATCCTCTACAATGCGCTGGGGACGATCCGGCCCGACACCTATTTCTTTGCCAACAAGGACGTGGTGCGCGTCCTGCCGCAGCTCGACGACATCGTCTGCCCGGTGGAATGGCGGCAGGAGAAGCGCTCGCATGCCAAGACGCGCGAGACCATGGCATATTGCCGCCGCGCGGTGGAAGACGGCCGGCTCGGCGTGATCTTCCCCTCGGGCCGTCTGGCCAAGCGGCGCGGCCTGTCGCTGCACGAGCGGCCCTGGATGGCGAGTGCGGCGATGATCGCGCGCAAGCTGGACCTGCCGGTGATCCCGGTCAACATCCGCGCGCGCAACTCGGTGATGTTCTACCTGTTCGACCTTCTGCACCCGACGCTGCGCGACATTTCCCTGTTCCACGAGACGCTGAACAAGGCGCGCCAGCCGTTCCGCATCACCGTGGGCGAGCCGATCTCTCCCTCTGCGCTGCCGGCGAAGAGCGAGGAAGGCATCGAGATCCTGCGCCGGGCGACCTTGTCGCTGGGCGGGCCGAAGGCACCTGCGGTGAGCCTTCTGGACGCGACGCGGCGGCCGAGCTGGCTGAAGGCCTGAAGGCTTTGCGCATCTGACAAGCGAAAGGCCCGCACTCTGGCGGGCCTTTTTGTTTTCCGGGTGTCTGGCGGCTTGCGGCGATCAGCCTTCGGATTGGGTGCTGATGAGCATCCGGACCGGGTTGTCCATCGCCTCCCGCAGGGTTTCCACCGGCGGCAGCGCGTCCTTCAGGGCGCGGGCGAAGACGGAGATCGGGCGGGCCTCCGGGCGGACGTTCTCGAACGAGGCGAGGATCGTGCGCATGCGCTCGGTCTCCCACTGCTGCTGGAGTTCGTCGGGCCGCGCGACGGGGCGCAGCGAGCGGGCGATGCCCTGGCAGTAGCTTTGGCTGCGGGTCCAGTCCATGATGTCGCTGCGCTTGCGCGAGGAGTGGAACGGGCCCCAGTCGGCGGCGACGCCGCGCATGCCCGCGCTGACCACCTTGTCGCGCTTGACCGTCACGGCCATGATTCGCAGCGCGCAGGAGAGGTTGTCCTCCGGGTCCTTGAGGGCCGATCCGCTCTTTGCCTTGCACTGATAGCGACGTGCGGTGTCGGGCAGGATCTGCGTCAGACCGTACCAGCGGCCGCCGCCGCCCACCGCGGTGGGGCGATGTGTGCTTTCGTGCCACGCCAGCGAAGAAATCAGGCCCACCCAGAAGGCTTCGCGCTGTTCGCGGCTTGCGGTCGGATACGCCGGGCAGTACGAAGCGATATCCCTCGGCACAATATCGGGGAGTGCGTGGGCATGGCTCCGCAATCCCTTGAGGACGGCGAGAGTCCAGCTTTTGCGACCGGGTTTGGTGTCCCATCTTGCATCCGGGACGGCGAGGCGACGCTGTTTCGGGCGCACCGATGCCATCACCGCCTGCTCGGGGGCAGCTACGGTTGGCACGGGCCCGACCTGTGACAGCAACGGATTGGCATCCGCAGCGGTCCAGACCGACGATGTCCCGATGAGCGTGATAAGGGCAGCAGCACGCAACATGACCGCGGCACCCTGCCGGAAACGATCCGGATTCGCAATACCGCCAAATGATGCAAAATTGCGCAGGATTGCCGCACCCACGAAGGCGCTGATGAAGATCGCACCGCTTTGCGGACGGCATGGCCCGGGACGGGGATTGTTAACGGTCGGGTAACCAATGCGGCGGCCGCAGGCAGACGTTCCGAAAAACGTCGGATATAGGTCGGGGCGGTTCCGCGAAGCCGCCGTCTTTTGGCCCACATGCGCCGACAGACTGGGGGCCTGCATCCTGCTGCTGCCTGCCCGGAACCATCCTCACCATGCGCCCGAACCGCTATGCCGACCAGAGAGCCCTGCGCGCCCGCCTTGGCACGGCCACGCTGCCGCCGCTGCGCCCTCGGGTGGAGATCGCGGTGCGCGCACCCGGTCCCGACGCGGCGCAGCGGGCCGACCACATCGCACGGGGCCGCCACCTTGCGCGGCAGGAGGCCTGGGACGAGCTGGCCGAACTGATCGCCGCCGCCGACCGGGGCGGGCAACTGACCGACGGGTTGTTCCCGGTGGCGCTGCTGCTGGCGCAGGGGGCGCGGTCGGACGTGGTGCAGGCCGCCCGCGAACTGGTCCGCCGCGGAGAGCCGAAGACGGCACGCGCAATCCTCGCCGCCTTCCGCGCGGCTCTGGAGGATGAGGACGCGGGCCCTCCGCTCGACGGGCTGGCGGCGCTGGCGCATGTGGACGTGGCGCTCTCGTGGCGCGGCGCTTCCGCCCCGGCACAGCTTTCGGCACAGCGCCGCGCCGCCTATGCCTGGCACATGGGAGAGGCGCGCGCGCTCGCCGACCGTCACGACGCGTTCGAGGCGGGATCGTCCTACTGGGCCGCGCTGCGCTGCGCCGTGCTGGAGGCGGACCCGGCGCCCGCCGCCCGTGTCGCCGACGATTACGAGGACCTCGTCGAACTGGCGCCGGAGGTGCCCGCCCACATGATGGCGCTGGGACACGACCTGCGCCCGCGCCGCTTCGGCAGCTGGGAAATGCTCGACAGCCAAGCCCGCCGCGTGATCGGCCAGACCTGCGACATCTGGGGCATGGCGGGCTACACATGGGTCTATATCGGCGCGCTGGAGCGGGACGCGGGCGCACTGCGCCGGGTCGATGCCGAGCTCTTCACCGAAGGGCTGCACGACATATTGCAGCGCCACCCGACGCAGGACATGGCCAACCGGATGGCGGCCTTCACCGGGCTGACGCTGGGCGGCCCGTCCGACCCGGGCTCTGCCCGCCGCCGCCTTGGCGATGCCTTCGGCTGGATCACGCAGGACTACCTGCGCGAACTGCACCCGGAGATCTGGGCCAACGCCCCCTCCCCCGGTCGCCCCCTGCCGCCGGAGGATTCGCAGGACACCGTCCGCCGCGGCCGGGTGCGGGCGATTTCCACCATGGCCGAGTATTACGCCCCGGCGCTGGACGTGGGCCGACGCCTCGTCTTCACGCCGGACGGCGTGCGGATGCTGAAGGGGGATTGAAGGCCGTAGCGAATTGGCTGCGGCTTTGCAGCCTCCAAACGCGTATGCCGTGACCGGACACCGGACAGGCCGGATTTTGCACAGATGCAGCACAAGAGCCCGTCGCGCGGCGGGTTCCGGCTGGCGCAGCGCGCGGCCCCGCGCCATGATGCGCGGGCGGTCCGGCGCCGGGGCCTTGCTCCGCCCCGCCCGGTGTTCTAGACCGCAACCCATTCTTGAGCATCGCGAGGCCCCGACATGCTGGATCTGACCTACGAGACCCCGAAACCCAAGGTGATCGCCGGGGCGAAGCACGACTGGGAACTGGTCATCGGGATGGAAGTGCACGCGCAGGTCGCGTCCAAGGCCAAGCTGTTCTCCGGTGCCTCGACCCAGTTCGGGGCGGAGCCGAACTCCAACGTGTCCTTCGTGGACGCGGCCATGCCGGGGATGCTGCCGGTCATCAACGAATACTGCATCGAGCAGGCCGTGCGCACGGGCCTTGGCCTTAAGGCGCAGATCAACCTCGTGTCCGCCTTCGACCGCAAGAACTACTTCTACCCCGACCTGCCGCAGGGCTACCAGATCAGCCAGCTCTACCACCCGCTGGTCGGCGAGGGCGAAATCCTCGTGGACATGGAGCCGGGGATCGCGCGCAAGGTGCGGATCGAGCGCATCCACGTCGAACAGGACGCGGGCAAGTCGATCCACGACATGGACCCGAACATGTCCTTCGTCGACCTCAACCGCACGGGCGTCGCGCTGATGGAGATCGTCAGCCGCCCCGACATCCGCGGGCCGGAAGAGGCCGCTGCCTACATCGCCAAGCTGCGCCAGATCCTGCGCTACCTCGGCACCTGCGACGGCAACATGCAGAACGGCAACCTGCGGGCCGACGTGAACGTGTCGATCTGCCTGCCCGGCGCCTACGAGAAGTACCAGGAGACGCAGGACTTCGGCCATCTCGGCACGCGCTGCGAGATCAAGAACATGAACTCCATGCGGTTCATCCAGGCGGCCATCGAATACGAGGCGCGCCGCCAGATTGCCATCGTCGAAGGCGGCGGCAAGGTCGACCAGGAAACGCGGCTCTACGATCCGGACAAGAACGAGACGCGCTCCATGCGGTCGAAGGAAGAGGCGCACGACTATCGTTACTTCCCCTGCCCCGACCTGATGCCGCTGGAGATCGAGCAGGCCTGGGTCGACGACATCGCCGCCTCGCTGCCGGAACTGCCGGACGAGAAGAAGGCGCGCTTCATGGGCGATTTCGGCCTGACGGAGTATGACGCCAACGTGCTGACCGCCGAGACGGTGAACGCCGCCTATTTCGAGCAGGTCGTGACGGAGGCGGGCGACGGCAAGCTGTCGGCCAACTGGGTCATCAACGAGCTTTTCGGCCGCCTGAAGAAGGACGACCGCGACATCACCGACAGCCCGGTGGCGCCCGGTCAGCTGGCGGCGATCATCAAGCTGATCAAGTCGGACGCGATTTCCGGCAAGATCGCCAAGGACCTTTTCGAGATCGTCTATACCGAGGGCGGCGACCCGGAGAAGATCGTCGAAGAGCGCGGCATGAAGCAGGTCACCGACACCGGCGCGATCGAGACGGCGGTGGACGAGATCATCGCCGCCAACCCTGCGCAGGTGGAGAAAGCCAAGCAGAACCCCAAGCTGGCGGGCTGGTTCGTGGGCCAGGTGATGAAGGCGACCGGCGGCAAGGCCAACCCCAAGGCGGTCAACGAGATCGTCGCGCAGAAGCTGGCGCAGTGACGCGGCGCCGGTGATGCGATCCGGCGGGGGAACCTCGGGATGAAACGGCTGCGCGACGAGCTTCTGGTCTACAACGAACGGATCAAGCTGGTCGCGACGTCGCTGAACGCCATCGCGCTGGGGCTTCTGGGCTTTGCGGTGCTGCGTCCGGCGACCGACACGGCGCTCTCGCTGGAGCTGTCCTCGTTGTGGTGGGCGGTCATTGCACTGGCATTTCACGCGCTTTCGCACTATATGTTGGGAAGACTGCACAAGGAGTCTGCCGATGACAGCCTATGAATTCTGGATGCCGCTGGTGCTTCTGGGCGGGTGTTCCCTCGGCGTCCTGTGGATGCGGCACGAGGGCAAGGTGCTTGAACGCCGCCTCGAGGAAGCCCGCGCCGAAAAGCGCCCCACGAAGTGACCGCAGCGCCGCAAGGCGCCGCGCGGTGGTCCCCGGCCACCTTCTGACTCCCTCAAATCTTTTGTCCGATCATGGGTCTTCCGAACTTGGGGGACAGCAAGGTCATGCCGATATCGCAATGTCGGGCCGCCCATCGCGGCAAGATCATTGCGCGCAGGCGCCCTTTCTCGCATTCAAATTCCGCTACGTAAGGATTCCCTGACTGACAAACCCGTGATGTTTGCGTTATCTTCCCTGTACCGAAGGGTAGTTCACCCCGAGGCAGTCCCAGGATTGGTCGGGGCGACACGCAAAAGATTGGCAGCGGGGGATTTGATCCGTTTGTTCAGAGCTGACAGGGGCCAGGTCGTGAGACCGGCCCCTTTTTGCGTGCGGCCACGGTTGCGGAACGGGGCATGTGCGGACCGTATGCGGCGCCTAAAGGGGGCAGGTTTTCGCTTCACTCGCCCTGCCGGGCTGATACTCTGCCCGTCATGAGGTACGAATACCGGATCGTCCCCGCCCCGGAGAAGGGCGAGAAGCTGAAGGGCGCCAGTGCGGAGGCGCGCTTTGCCGCCGCCGTCGAACGTGTGCTGAACGACATGGCCGCGCGGGGCTGGGAGTACCAGCGTACCGACACCCTGCCCGCAACCGAACGCGCCGGGCTGACAGGGGCAGAGACGGTCTGGCGGAACCTTCTTGTCTTTCGCAGGCCGCACGCGGCGGATGCGAGCGTCTTCCAGCCGCGCCTGCTGGAGCCACCGCAGACCGCCAGCGTCACAGCCCCCGCGCCTCAACTATGGCGGGTGGAGGACACACACGCCGATCCCGAGGCAGAGCCGCCTGCCCCGCCGGCCCGCCCCCCGCGCACGCCGGTCGGGCCGCATGATGCGGCGGACGTGGCGCTGCGCACGGCGCTGACCGGCCCGATCGACGGCGGCTCCCCTCCCGAGGGGTCGGCCTGACCTCCGTTCCTGCGCTGCCACGCGATTGCGCAGCGCCTGCCGGACCTGCCGGATGGGACGGCAGGAGGCACGGGCAGCATCCCGCGGGTCGCGACATTTTTTCCGGCTGCCCCCTGTTCTCCGGACGACAAATGTCTAAAATCTGGCGTCCGAGTCGAGATGAGGTGAGAGATGAGCAGACCCGATCCCTTCGGTTTCGACATGTCCGTCAGGTCCGCGAAGAAGAAGAACCCGCGCGGCCGGAAGGGCATGACCGGCGAATCCGAGACATCGCAGCGCGTCTGCGATCATGACGGCTGCGAGGAACCGGGCAAGTTCCGCGCACCCAAAGCCCCCGATGTGCTGGACGACTTCTACTGGTTCTGCAAGGACCACGTACGCGAATACAACGCACAGTGGTCCTTCTTCGAGGGCAAGACCGAAGCCGAGATGAACGCGCAGGCCTCGTCCGACAAGGTGTGGGAACGCAAGACCAAGGACTGGCGCGATCCGGAGGCGAAGGCCTGGGCCCGGCTGGGCATCGAGGACCCGCACCAGGTGCTGGGCGACAAGGCGACGCGCAACCCGGGCCGCAAGAAGGCCGGCGGCGGACGCAAGCTGCCACCGACCGAACGCCGCGCGCTGGAGATCCTGGAGGCCGAGGACACGCTGACCAAGGCGGAGCTCCGCAAGGTCTACAAGAAGCTGATCAAGGTGCTGCACCCGGACATGAACGGCGGCGACCGCTCCCAGGAAGAGCAGCTGCAGGAAGTCGTCTGGGCGTGGGACCAGATCAAGGAATCGCGCAACTTCAAGTAAGGGCGCGCCCTTCCCCAAACACGAAATTGGCCCGGGTCATTTCACGCATGGTGCGAGAAGCGACCCGGGCCTTTTACGTTCGGGGGATCGTTGCGGCCGGTCAGGCCGGCTGGAAGGTCAGCGAGACGCCGTTGATGCAATGCCGCTTGCCGGTCGGCGGCGGGCCGTCGTCGAAGATGTGCCCGAGGTGCGAACCGCAACGGCGGCAGTGGCACTCGGTGCGCACCATGAAGAGCGCGCGGTCGGGCTTCGTCTCGATGGCATTGGGCAGCGCCTCGTAGAAGGACGGCCAGCCGGTGCCGCTGTCGAACTTGGTCTTCGAGGAATAGAGCGGCAGGTCGCAGCCCTTGCACAGGAAGGTGCCTGCGCGCTTCTCGTCGTTGAGCGGCGAGGTGTAGGCCCGTTCAGTGCCTTCCCGGCGCATGACCTTGTACTCGATCTCGCTGAGCATGGCGCGCCACTCGGCCTCGCTCCGGTTGACTTCGAAGCTGGCGGCCTCGGCGGCGCGGGCGCCGAAACCGAGCGCGGCGGCGGCGGCGATGAAGGTTCTGCGGTTCATGATGTGCCTCCTCCTGTCTGGTGTGTGTCGGCGTGGGAAAGGTTGTGCCCGAAAGGATGCGCATCATCCCGGCGTCGGGCAAGGTCAGGGCGCGCACGTCTGCGCGAGGCGGGAGCAAAGCCCAGGGTCTGGTGGCCCCGCGTTTGGTGCGCGCCCTTTCCACGGGGCGGGAGGTCCCCCACCCCATTCGAGGGACCGCTTACTGCCTCGGCAGCAGGACGCGGTCGATCACGTGGATGACGCCGTTGGACTGGCGGACATCGGCGAGGGTCACGGTGGCCTCGCGGCCGTTCTCGTCCGTCAGGACGATGTTGTTGCCGCTCATCTTCGCCTGGAGCGTGCAGCCGCCCACGGTCGGCACCGGGTGCATGCCGCCGTCATCCGCGATCATGCCCATGATGGCATCGGACATGGCGTTTGCGGCGACCACGTGGCAGGCGAGGATCTGACCGAGCTGTTCCTTGTGCTGGGGCATCATCAGTTGCTGCAGGCTCTCGTCGGAGACCATGCCGAACGCCTTGTCGGTCGGCGCGAAGACGGTGAAGGGCCCTTCGGAATTGAGCGTGTCGACAAGGCCGGCCTGCTTGACCGCCGCGACCAGCGTGGTGTGGATGGGCGAGTTTACCGCGTTCTCGACGATGGTCTTGTCCGGGTACATCGGCGCGCCCCCGACCGTAGGCACGTCGGCGGCAAGGGCCGGCGTGGTCATGAGGGCGAGGATGGCGGTGGCTGCAAAGGTCTTCATTTGTGGTCTCCCTGTGTTCCGGAGCGGCACCGTCCCGGGCCGCGCTCACCTCCAGCCACGATGACGCGCCGGCAGAGTTTCACACGACCGGGTCACGGTGCATCACGGCGGCGTGAGGCGCGGCACCGCATTTACGCCCCCGGATGACGCTTTTCATGCGGGCGCTTCTGCGCGGGCGGGCTAGGTAAGGCGCATGAGTTACGTGCTGCACTATGCCCCCGACAATGCCTCGCTGATCGTCCGGTTGGCGCTGGAAGAGCTTGGCGTGCCCTATGTCACGCGGCTGGTCGACCGCGCGGCCCGCGCGCAGGAGAGTGCAGAGTACCGGCGGGTGAACCCCGCGGGCCTGATCCCCGCGCTGGAGACGCCGGACGGCACGCTTTTCGAGACGGCGGCGATCCTGTTGTGGCTGGCGGACCGGCACGGGCGGCTGGCCCCCGCGTCCGAAGACGCCGGGCGCGGCGATGTCCTGAAATGGCTGGTCTTCGTGTCGAACACCGTGCACACCGGGCTGCGGATGACCTTCTACCCGGAGAAATACGTGGGGCCGGACCCGCAGGCGCAGGCTGCGCTGCTTGCCACCCTGCGCGGTGTGGACGGGACGGGCATGACCCTGCCCCGTGCGCTTGCGCTGCTGGACGGGGTGATCGGCGGGCGTGACCCGGACGCGCCGCCCGATGCGCTTGCGATCTACGTCGCGGTCCTTCTGCGCTGGTGCGCGCTTTACCCGCATGGCGACACCGGCTGGTTCCGGCTCGCCGCTTACCCGGCGCTCAATGCGCTGGCGGAAAGGGTGGAAACCCGTCCGTCTGCACAGAAGGCCGCCTTGGCCGAGGGGTTGGGACCGACCCCGCTCAGCAATCCGCGTCCCGCACAGCCACCAGAAGGGAGTGCGCTCTGATGTTCCTGTCCGTGTTCGACATGTTCAAGGTGGGGGTCGGCCCGTCGTCCTCCCACACGATGGGGCCGATGGTGGCGGGCGCGCGCTTCCTCGACCGGCTGCGGCAGGCGCCGTTCCGCGCGCACGGGCTGAAGGCGCACCTCTACGGCTCGCTTGCCTTCACCGGCGTGGGCCACGCCACCGACCGCGCGACGGTGCTGGGCCTTGCCGGGTTCGCGCCGCAGACCTACGACCACGAGGCCGCCGAGGCCGCGCTGGCCCGCATCCGCGAAACCGGAACCGTGGCGCCCGAGGGGCTGCCCGAGATGCGCTTCGACATGGGACATGACCTGCGGTTCGACTTTGGCGCCGCCCTGCCCGGCCACGCCAACGGGATGGTGATCGAGGCGCTGGACGAACAGGGCGACGTGATCCTGCAGGAGACCTACTATTCCGTGGGCGGCGGCTTCGTCCTGACCGCCGACGAGCTGGCCGCCGGGAAGGACACCGACAACGGACCGCCGGTGCCCTACCCGTTCAAATCCGCCGCCGAGATGCTGGAGATGGCGGACCGCTCCGGCAAGACCATCGCCGAGATGAAGCGCGCCAACGAGATCTCGCGCGGCGGGGCCGACAACCTCGACCGCGGGCTCGCCCGGATCTGGGAGGTGATGAACCGCTGCATCGACCTCGGCATGGAGGGTGAAGGCATCCTGCCCGGCGGACTGGGCGTGAAGCGGCGCGCGCGGCGCATTCACGAACAGCTGGTGGCGGAACGCGGCATGAACCAGTCTGCCCCGCACGTCTGCAACGACTGGATGAGCGTCTACGCCATGGCGGTGAACGAACAGAACGCCGCCGGTGGACAGGTGGTGACGGCGCCGACGAACGGCGCGGCAGGCGTGGTGCCCGCGGTGATCCGCTACTGGCTGGACCACGTGCCGGGCGCGACCCGCGCCCGCATCCCCGACTTCCTGCTGACCGCCGCCGCCATCGGCGGGCTGGTGAAATACAACGCCTCGATCTCCGGCGCCGAGGCGGGCTGCCAGGCTGAGGTCGGCAGCGCCGCCGCCATGGCCGCCGCCGGCCTCGCCGCGGTGATGGGCGGCACGCCCGCGCAGATCGAGAACGCCGCGGAGATCGCGCTGGAGCACCACCTCGGCATGACCTGCGATCCGGTGAAGGGGCTGGTGCAGGTGCCCTGCATCGAGCGCAACGGCCTCGGCGCGATCAAGGCGGTCTCGGCCGCGTCGCTGGCCATCCGCGGCGACGGCACCCACCTCGTGCCACTGGACGCGGTGATCGAGACCATGCGCCAGACCGGCCAGGACATGCACGAGAAGTACAAGGAGACCTCGCTCGGAGGTCTGGCGGTCAACGTGCCGAACTGCTGAGACGTTTCGCCTTGCTGGCGCAAGGCGATCCGCCGGAGAGGCTCCGCCTCCCCGGACCCCTCCGAGGTATTTGCACCAAGATGAAAGGCACGGACGGCCTTGCTTCATCTTGGTCCAAATATCCTCGGGGGAGGCTCCCGGAGGGAGACGGGGGCAGAGCCCCCATCCGCGGGCGAAGCCCGCGCGGATCGGCTTGCGTCAGCAAGCCGATACCATTCTCAACCGCTGATCCGGCACATCATGAACTTCGCTCCCTGCCCCTTTGCGGTGACGAAGCGTGTCTCGCCGTGTTCGCGGTACCGAAGAGTGTCGCCCGGGGCGAGGTAGTGCGCCTCGCCGTCGACCACCGCGTGCATGTAGCCGGTCAGCATCACGAGGTGGTGCTCCTGGCCCGGAACCTCGGGGGCTTCCTGCACCCAATGTGTGCCGGGTGTGATCTTGCATTCGATCACCTCCCCCGCAAGCGCGGGTGCTGCGGGGGACACGATCCGGCGGGAGAGGCCTGTTTCGCCGTCACGCCACAGCGCCTGGTCGTCGCGGCGGACCTGGGCGGCAAAGCCGTCTTCCATGAGCGACATCAGCCGCGAAAGCGTCATCTCGTGGGCGGCGGCGAGGCGGTAGAGCACGTCGGCGGAAGGGCTGACCTCGGCGTTTTCGAGGCGGGAGAGCGCGGCGCGGGAGACGCCGCTGGCAGCAGCCAGCTGGTCCAGTGTCCATCCGCGCGCCGCGCGAAGTGCAGATAGACGCGCAGCGAGGCGAACTGTCAGTTCGCTCTTCATTCCTATCCCCCCGGGAATCTATCCCGCATATGAGAGTAGGCAGGATTCGTCCACAAAGGCAACTGTGGCAACTGTCCGGACACCGTTTCCGATTCTGAAACACTCATGACGCGATTCGGCCTGTCGAGAGGCGGGTTTGACGCGAAAGGCGGTGGAAATCCGGTTCCACTTCGGGACGAAACATCCGCCTTCTCAGACGCTTGCGGTGGTCTGACCGTGGCCCACGTACGGAAAGGTTTGACAGGGAAGGCTTGCCGGGCCGTTAATATTGGGAGTTTCCAGTACCAGCTTGGGCGCGCACCTGCGCCGTTTCGATTTTCAAACTGCCGCTATTCTTTCCGATGGGGGACACCATGACGTATTTTCGTCCGGGCCGTGGAAACGGCACCGTATCAAGCACTTTGAAGACCATCAACGGCACCCGCGCCGACGACACGATCGACCTTTCCGGGGAGACATCCGGCCGCAAGGTGAACGCCAAGGGCGGTGACGACAGTGTCATCGGTTCGGATCACGACGATACTATCGAGGGCAGCAGCGGCGCCGACACGATCCTCGCCGGGCCGGGCGACGACAATGTCAGCGGCGGGTCGGGCGACGACAGCATCGATGCGGGCAGCGGCGACAACGACATCCGTGCGGGGACCGGCGACAACACCGTTGTGTCCGGCGATGGCGAAGACGAGGTGCGCAGCGGCTGGGGCGACGACGACATATCCACCGGCGGCGGCGATGACGAGATCCGGTCGGGGCACGGTGACGACACCGTCGATGCGGGCGACGGCGACGACGTGGTGCGCACGGGGCATGGCGACAGTTCGGTCGACGGCGGTGCGGGCGACGACGTGATCGAGGTGGGGCATGGCGAGAACACCCTCCGGGGCGGCGCAGGCGACGACACCCTCGAGGGCAGCATCGGGTTCGACACGGCGGTCTACGACGGCTCCATCCTCGACTTCGACATCTGCCTGACGGGCAGCCATCTGGACGGCGACGACCGGCACCGGAACGACAAGGGCAAGGGCCACGACACGCACGGCAGCGGCCATGGGTACGGGCATTACAAGTCGTGGTTCGCCTGCGGCTGGGGGCAGTCGCTGGCCGTCACCGACCTGACCGGCGCCGAGGGCACCGACACGCTGCGGTTCATCGATGCGCTGCAATTCGCGGATGTCACGCTCTACCTCGACGGGCGGGACAATGCGCCGGTGGTCTCGGTTGCCGACCAGGTGGTTTCCGAGAGCGGGACGGTCGCCTTCCCCATGGAGATCGTGGACTTCGACGGTGACGGGGTCTCCATCGATTCCGTTTCGGCCACGGGCGGGCTTATCGACGTGGCGCTGGTGGACGGCGACACGCGGGATTGCGCCAGCGGCATGCTCTACGAGCTGACCTTCGACACCGATGGCGCATACGAAGGGCTGGCCCTGGGCGAGGATGCCGTGGTGGTGGTGACGGTTGTCATCGACGACGGCCGCGGCGGGCTGATCGCCCGCGAGGTGCAGATCACCGTCACCGGCGAGAACGATGCCCCGACGCTGGACGCGGTGACGCTGGCGGCGGAGGAGACCGGCGGGCCGGTCAGCGTGGACCTTGCCGACTACGGCGATGACATCGACAGCGACGACGACGGCACGACCCTGATCTACACCATCACCGCCCCGCCTGCGGAGGGTGCGGCCACGGTCTCCGGGACGGAGGTGACCTTCGACCCGACCGGCTTCTTCACCGACCTTGGTCAGGGCGAGACGCGGGATGTGACCTTCGAGGTGACGGCGACCGACCGGCACGGGGCGACGGCTGTGAACACGGTCACCGTGACGGTCACGGGCACCAACGACGCGCCTCAGGTCACGGTCAGCCCCTCAGCCGGGTTCACCGAGGCGCCGGTGGCCGGCATGCAGGTGCTGGCGGACAGCGGGACGGTGGATTTCACCGACAGCGATGCGGGCGAC
This sequence comes from Sagittula sp. P11, assembly GCF_002814095.1. Classification (NCBI taxonomy): domain Bacteria; kingdom Pseudomonadati; phylum Pseudomonadota; class Alphaproteobacteria; order Rhodobacterales; family Roseobacteraceae; genus Sagittula; species Sagittula sp. P11. The sequence goes on along the minus strand of NZ_CP021913.1, from coordinate 3,780,375 downwards.
CTTGTCGACATCACCTTCGTCTCCAACGGCGATATCGCGTGGAGCGGCGGCGTTCTCGACCCCGGCAATGCGGCGGCGCTGGAGGAAGGCTTCTCCACCGGGGTGTCGGATGCGGTGCCGCCGGGATCCATCGGGTGGAACTACGCGGCGCAGGCTGCCCTGAATTTCCTGGCCATCGGAGAGGAGATCACCTGGTCCTACACGATCACGGCGACGGACCTTGCGGGCGAGACCGGGACGCAGGTCCTGAGCTTCACGGTGACCGGCAGGAACAACACGCCGCAGATCACCTCGGCGCCGGTCGACGTGGCGCTGGCGGAGCCGCTGGCGCCCGCCGGGCTTTCCGATCAGGGGCAGATCACCTTTGCCGACCTCGACGCGACCGATACGGCCAGCATCGGCCACCTGCCCTTCGCCGTGATCTTCGAGGATGCGGCGGGCGGCGGTCTCCCCTCACCCTTCACAGCGGCAGAGATGGCGGCGCTGGAGGCGGCCGTGACCATCGACGAGACCGGGTACTGGCGGCTGGACTCTCCCCCCTCGCTGGGGATCGACCGGCTGTCCGCGGGCGACACGCTGCGGATCGAGACCCGGGTCTTTGCCACCGATGACAGCGGGGCGCCGAACGACACTTCCGGCATGCAGGTGTTCAGGGTGACGGTGACCGGCCGCAACGATGCGCCCGAGATCACCGCCGCCGTGGTCGAAGGCGCGGTTTCCGAGATCGCGGATGGCGCACCGGGCGAAGGCGTGGACGTCCTGTCCGCCTCCGGCACGATCAGCTTCACGGATATCGATGCCCTCGACACGCACACGGCCACGGCCCTTCCGGTGTCGCCCGGCTATGTCGGCAGCTTCTCGGTGCCCGCCGGCCCCGTGTCGGGCAGCTTCGACTGGACTTTCACCGTGGACGACGCCGCGCTCGACAGCCTCGGCGAAGGCGAGACGCTGGAGCAGGTCTACGAGGTCATCCTATCCGACGACAACGGCGGCAGCGCGTCGCGCTTTGTCACGGTCACCATCACCGGCCGCAACGACGAGCCGGAGATCGTCACGGGCCAGGGCACGGCAGGTGCGGTTCGTGAGGCGGGCAGCGATGCGGACGGCATCGTCGTCGACCCGGGCACGCCCGTCGCCACGGGCACGCTGGCCGGTTTCGACCCGGATGCGGGGGCCGTGCTGACGTGGTCCGGCAACGCGTCGGGTATCTACGGTAACTTCACCATCGACCCGGTCACCGGCGCGTGGACCTATACGCTGAACAACGGCGTGGCGAACGGCCTGTCGGCGGGCCAGGTGGAGGCGGAGAGCTTCCTCGTCACGCTGACCGACGATGCGGGGGCCTCCACCATAGAAGCCGTGACGGTCACGGTGACCGGCACCAACGACGCACCGATGGCCGAGGCGCTTTCGGGGAGCGTGGACGAGAGCACGGATCCTCAGGTGCCGGGCAACAGCGACCAGATCACGGTCGTCGCGGCTTTTGCCGATGTGGACACGCTGGACAGCCATGCGTTCAGCGTCGACACCACGGACACGGTGGGCGCCGTGATCAACAACCTCGACGGGACGTTCACCTATTCCGCCAACGGCGCTTTCGAGCATCTGGCGCTTGGTGAGGAGGCGACCGATACCTTCACCTACACCGTGGATGATGGCAACGGCGGGGTCGATACGGAGCTGGTGACCATCACCGTGCAGGGCGCCAACGATGCGCCGCGGATCACCCTGACCACCCCTGACACCGATGCGGAGACGCTGACAGAGTCCGGCCTGCCGCTGACGGTGTCGTCCACCCTCACCTTCTCGGACATGGACACCTCCGACACGGTGACGGCGGCGGTGACCGGATTCAGTGCTACCGGCGCGACGGCGGTTCTGGCGGGGGTTCCGCCCGAGAACCTTCTCGGGATGCTCACGCTGGACACGCCGACCGTGCTGAGTGCGGTCGAAAGCCTCGCGCGGCGCGGATGGACCTTCGACAGCGGCACGAACAACTTTGCCGGTCTGTCGCTGGGAGAGAGCCTCGTGCTGACCTACACGGTGACCGCGACCGACGTGCACGGTGCAGAGGCGAGCCACGACATCGCGATCACCATCGAAGGCCGCAACAACCGGCCGACCGTCGTCATCGAGCCCGCCCTGCCCTTCGTGGAGGACGCGGATGCCACGGCGCAGGTCCTGTCACAGAGCGGCACGCTGAGTTTCGATGACATCGACCTGGGCGACACGATCGATCTGACCTATTCGATCAACGGGGCGCCCGTGTGGTCCGGCGGGACACTGACCGCCGCGCAGGAAACCGCGCTGGCGGCAGGGTTCTCCACTGGCGTAACAGGGGCCAATGCGCCCGGCACAATCGGCTGGACCTACGACGCCACGCTCGACCTCGATTTCCTCGGTCGGAACGAGACCATCGGCCTGTCCTATATGGTCGCGGCGCATGACGGCACGCAGACCGGCACAGATGTCATCTTCTTCAGCATCTTGGGCACCAATGACGCGCCGGTGGTGACGGCGACCCCGGCCAGCGCAATCACAGAGGAGGCGGATGCCTCCGCGCAGGTCATCGGGCTGTCCGGCACGGTGGAGATCGCCGACCTCGACGTGAACGACGTGCTGGAGGTCTACACCCAGTTGGTGGATGTGCCCGTCTGGTCGCACGGTACGTTGACCGCCGCGCAGGAGGTGCAGATCCAGACCGGCTTCACGCTCGGCGTACCGGGGCCGGTGACGGCCGGGACGGTGCTGCCGTGGAGCTACAACAACTCGCTCGACCTCGACTTCCTCGGCGCGGGCGAGACGATCACCTTCTCGGTCCGGATCGTGGCGAACGATTTCGGGGCAGCGCTGGCGTCCGACATCGTCACCTTCACCATCACGGGCACGAATGACGGGCCGGTGCTGGTGGCGGACGGCAACGGCAGCGACCTCGTGACGGAGGCCGGAACCCTCGATCCGGGCGACCCGAGCGCCGTGGGCAAGCTGCTCATCAACGACAGCGACCCGGACGCCAACGACACGCTGACGCTGTCCGCGGTCAACGGATCGGCGGCGAACATCGGCACGGCGGTCGCGGGCACCTACGGCAGCCTGCTGGTCGATGCGGCGGGCAACTGGACCTACACGCTGGACGACGCCGACCCGGATACGGAGGCGCTGGCGCAGGGCGAGATCGCGACGGAGGTCTTCGGCTATTCCGTGGTGGACAGCACGGGGGCGGAGGCAAGCTCCACCCTGACGATCACCATCACCGGGTCCGGCGACAACGCGCCGCCGGTGGCATCCGACGACAGCCTGCAGGTCGACGAGGATGACGTCCACGGCTTCGCCCAGGCGGACATCTTCGGGCAGGTCTCGCTGGCGCTTGCCAACGACACCGACCCGGAGGGCGACGCGCTTCGGGCGTCCTCGATCACCAACGGCATAGACTCGGAGACGCTGCCCGATCCTTTCGGCGCGCCCGGACAGACGATGACCATCGCCGGGACCAACGGTGGCGTCTTCACCGTGCGGAACGACGGCGCCTACAGCTTTGACACGAATGGCGAGTTCAACGCCCTCGCCCACGGGGAGTTCGTGAGCACCGGCATCACCTACACGGTGACGGACGCAAACGGCGGCACCGACACGGCAGAGATCACCGTGGACGTGCGGGGCAGGAACGATGCGCCGGTGGCCGTGGCCGACGACAACGGCGGCGATCCGGTGGTGGAGGCGGGCTTTGCCACGGCCGGCGATCCCATCGCCAGCGGCAACGTTCTGGCCAACGACACCGATCCGGATACGTCGGACGTGCTGATCGTGCTTTCGGTAGAAGCGGACAACGCCAACGTCGGCGCGCCGGTGGCGGGGCATTACGGGTCGGTCGTGATCGGCGCGAACGGCGACTGGACCTACACGCTGGACGACCTCAACCCGTCGACCCGCGCGCTGGCCGAGGGCGAGGTGGTCACGGAGACCTTCCAGTACGTGGTGAATGACGGTCTGTTCGCGGCCGACATCGGCACGCTGACCATCACCATCACCGGGTCTAATGACGCGCCTTTCGCGCCGGATACCCTCCAGGTCGGGACGGAGGATGGCATGGTCATCGATTCCGTGCTGTCGTCGGACCCGGATTCGGTGGCGGCACCGATCCATACCGTCGAAACCGGGCCGTCGCATGGCAGCGTCACGATGAACATCGACGGGAGCTACACCTACACCCCGGACGCAGACTGGTCCGGGATCGACAGCTTCGACTACCGGGCGACCGACAGCCTTGGCGCCTACGAGGTCGGGACGGAGATCATCACCATCGAGGCCGTGGCCGACGCGCCGACCGTCTCTCTGGCACCGCCGGGGGCGGCGACCTACGGTTTCGCAGGCAGCGGGGTCGACCAGCAGGTGTCCACCGCCGCGACCGATGGCGACACGGCAGAGACGGTCGCGGCACTGGATGGCGGCGGCTACGTCGTCGTCTGGCATTCAAATGAAAACGGCACGTACAACGTGCTGGCCCGGATGTTCTTGGACGATGGCACACCGCAGGGTCAGGCCCTGACGGTTGCCTCTGGCCTGCCGGCGATCCCGTACCCGGTGGTGAACGGCCTGCCCGGCGGAGGGTTCGCCATAGCGCATGCCAGCGCCGGAGCCGGCGGCGGCGACATATCCGTGTCTCTGTACGATGCCGGCGGAAGCCAGACCAACACGCAGACATTCGGCGGGTCCGGACTGGTCCACCCCGACACAGCCGTCCTGGACGACGGGCGCATCGTGGTGACCTACACGCAGAGCGCTGGCGGCGATGCGGGCAGTTCGGCGATCATGGGGCAGGTCCTTGCATCCAACGGAAACCTGTTGGGCAGCCCGTTCCTCGTCAACGTGACGAACCCCACCGCCCAGCAAAGCAGCCACGTCACGGCCCTGCCCGGCGGCGGCTTCGTGGCGGTCTGGGCCTCCGACTTGCAGGACGGCAATGGCCTGGCCATCGTGGGCCAGATCTTCGACGCCAGTGCCGCACCGGTCGGCCCGGAGTTCGTCGCGAACACCTACACCAACGGCAACCAGGAGCTTCCGGTCGTCGCCGCGCTGGCGGACGGCGGCTATGTCGTCGCCTGGCAGAGTTTCGGCCAGGACGGAAGTGGCAGCAGCCTGCACGCGCAGCGATACGATCTGACCGGCGCGCGCGTCGGCGGTGAATTCCAGGTCAACACATATAGTTTCAGTGCCCAGTCCTCGCCCACCGTGGTCGGACTGCCCGACGGCGGCTTTGCGATCAGTTGGTCGTCCTTTCTTGAGGACGGCTCCGGCTACGGCATCTTCGAGCAGCGCTACAATGCGGACGGCAGCCCCTTTGGCATCGAAACCCGCGTCAACAACATCACCACCGGCAACCAGTATTCGTACCCGTTCGGCGGCGGTGGGCAGATGGCGCTGCTCGACAACGGGGATCTGGTCAACGTCTGGAGCACGGAGATTGGCGCGGGAGAGATCTTCTCGACACTCACGTCCCTGCCCGAAGGCTATACGACCGAGGACCAGCCGGTGCCGGTGAACCTGGCCGCGGCGCTGACCGTCACGGACGGGTCCGAGACGCTGACGATCACGCTTTCCGGTTTCCCGGCGGGCGCGACCTTCAGCCTCGGCGCGGCCTCGGGCAGCGACTGGGTGATCGAAAACGCCGAAGGTCTGGACCTCTCGACACTCGAGATGACGCCGCCCGCCGACTGGAACGGCAGCTTCACCCTGACCGCCACGGCGACGGCGACCGAGACGTCCAACGGCAGCGCTGCGTCCACGACCGCCTCCGGCACCTACCGGATCCTGCCGGTCGAGGATGGGCCGCGCGCTGAAGACCAGGTCATCGAGGTTCCGATCAACGACGGCCTCTCGCCCTACACGCCCCCGCCCGGCGCGCTGGTCGCGGTCGATCCGGACCTTGGCGACACGCTGACATGGACGGCGGGCAGCTTTGCCCTGCCGAACGGCACGCTCAACATCTCTCCGAGCGGCGGGTTCAACTTCATCCCCAACCCCGGGTTTACCGGAGTGGAGACCTTCACCGCCACGGTCACGGATTCGACCGGGCGAACCGACACCGCCGAGCTGCGGATCGAGGTCGCCAACGAGACCTTCGTGTCTGACAGCGGACAGGAGGTGACGCTGGACCTGAACGCAGCACCAGTGGACGGGAACCCGGCAGGGGCGATCTCCATCGACCTGACGTCCTACGACGCGCCCAGCGTGAACCTGGTGTTCGCCATGGATGCGTCGGGCAGCCTCGGCACCTCAGCATGGCTGCAGCAGCTCGACGCCGTTTCGAACGCACTCGAGGACATCGCGACGCGGTTCGACGGGACCGGCATCGACATCGACGTGGAGGTGTTCAGCTACAGCGGTGCCACTTCTCAGAACAACCTGCGCCTCCAGTTCGTCGACGGCAACCCGGCAACCCTGCCGCAGATCCTGACGGCGCCGCGACGGACCGCACCTTCCGTGGACCTCGACCTGACGACGCTTGCCGGGCTTCAGGCCGACATCGCCCAGATGACGTACACCGCAGGGTTCACGCCATGGGACGCGGCATTCCAGCAGACCGAGTTCTACTTCGACACGCAATACGTGCTGGACGGCCCGGATGCGCTGAACCTGATGCTGTTCATCACCGACGGCAACCCGGGGCCCACCCAGCAATGGGCGCAGCCTCTGGCCAACCTGCTGAACGACACCTTCACGACGACAATCTCCTCTGCGGGGACACCGGCCGGGACCTACACGCCCCAGGCGCAGTTCAACCGGCCCTACGCGGTCGACGTGCAGTCCTTCGGCATCGGCAGCAACCTGAACCTCGCGCTGCTCAGCCAGACCGACAGTGACGGACAGGCCACCCCCGTCACCAGCTTCGGTGCCCTCAGCGCCGCGCTGTCCGGTTCGGGGCTGTTCCCGGCGACGCTGATCGCGCTCGACGTGACGCTGGAGGCCGACGGCACCGACCTCGGTACCATCGCGGACGAGACGAACCCGGCAGTCGTCGCAGGCACGCTGGAGATCGACCTTGCGCTGGCGGACCTCGCAGGGATCGAGGACCTGCTGGGCGCGCAGAACGAGTTCGCGGTGACAGCGATCTTCGACCTGGACGGCGACACCGGCACGACCTTCGACCAGGTTACGCTGAACTCCTACGAGCTGATCGGCCTCGGCGATACGGCCGTGACCGAGACCGGGACGAGCGGGAACGACCTGCTGATGGGCAGCCTTGCCGGGGATTCCGTCGATGGAGGGGAGGGCGACGACCTGATCCTGACCGGCGGCGGGTCGGATACCGTGATCGGCGGCACCGGCGACGACCGGCTGGGCGGCGGCGCGGACGGCGACAGCTTTGTCTTCCGGGCGGGCGACGGGCTGGACCGGATCCTCGACTACGATGCCGCGGAGGACGAAATCGTCTTCGACGGGCTGGCCTTCGGCGACCTGACCATCGCGGACACCGGCACCGGCGACGTATCCATCACCTACTCGGGCGGAGTCCTGACGGTGGAGAACGCATCCGTAGCGGACTTCCTCGAACAGGAGTTCGTCTTTGTCTGACAGGTGCGCTTGGCCCGAGGGGGGCGGCGGCGCACAGCCCCGCCCTACCCCGTGTCGCGCCCGATCCGATGCGCGGCCTCTGCGCCACGGTCGGCCAGCACCCGGTCCCTGAGGCGCAGCACGCTCGGCGCGCGGGTGTAGCGCCCGACCTCTGCCAAGGGCACCCAAGCCAGCGCCCGGCTTTCGTGCGAGACGGCAAAGCCGCGGCTCCCGGCCCGCATCAGGTAGCGCAGGTCGTAGTGCAGATGCGCGGGCTCACGCGTGTTGGCGGGGATCTCGTGGATGTCGATGTCGAAGACCTCGGGCGACAGCAGGGTGATCCCCGCCAGCCCGCTTTCCTCCCGCGCCTCGCGCAGTGCCGCCTGCGCCACGTCTGCCTCGCCGTCGCAATGGCCGCCCAATTGCAGCCAGCGGTCGAGCTTGCGGTGATGCGTCAGCAACATCTCGCCCCCGTCCGGAGAGAGCAGCACGGCGCTTCCGGTGACATGCCCGCCGATCAGCGGATCGCGCGAGAAGGCCGCCCTGCCGTGCCGGGCGCAGAAGGCCAGCAGCCGCGCCCACTCCCGGCGGTCGCGTGCGTCGCGCGTCGTGAAGAGGCCCGGCGCCTCAGCCACCCGTCACCTCCGACAGCAGGAGCGCCATGGCCACCGCCGCCAGCGGCCAGCGCAGGCGGGCCGGCCAGGACGACCAGATCGCCGCCAGCGCAAAGACAACCGTCGCCGCCACGCGCACGCCCGCGGGAAGAACGCCCGGCGCCATCCACCCGGCAACCGTCACCAGACCCGCCACCGCCGCCAGCACCTTCACCCACATTGCAACGTCTCTCACCTTGCCGTGACGCGCCTGTCACCCCGGTTGCGTCTCCCCTGCGTCCGGCCACATCCTGTCGGCACCAGAAGTCAGGAACGATCATGCCCAGCGACCGCGTCACCTTCCCCGGCCATTCCGGCCACCGGCTTGCCGCCCGTCTGGACAGGCCCGACGGTCCGCACCTGGCCACTGCCCTCTTCGCCCATTGCTTCACCTGCGGCAAGGACATCCATGCCGCGCGGCGCATCTCGCAGCGGCTGGCGGCAATGGGGATCGCCGTGCTGCGTTTCGACTTCACCGGCCTCGGCCACAGCCAGGGCGAGTTCGCCAACACCACCTTCTGCTCCAACGTTTCCGACCTCAGCTGCGCCGCCGGCTGGCTGACAGAGCGCGACATGGCGCCCGCCCTCCTGATCGGCCACTCGCTCGGCGGCTCGGCGGTGCTGCGCGCCGCAAGCGACATCCCCTCGGCAAAGGCGGTAGTGACCATCGGCGCCCCCTTCGACCCGGCGCATGTGACGGAAACCTTCGCCCACGCGCTCGACCGGATCGAGGCGCAGGGCGCGGCGCAGGTCAGCCTTGGCGGACGGCCCTTCACCATCGGGCATGACTTCGTCAAGGACGTGGGCGCGCAGGACCTCGAACCGGCCATCGGCCACCTCAGGAAGGCGCTGCTGGTGCTGCATGCGCCGCGCGATGCGGTGGTCAACATTTCGAACGCCACGCGCATCTTCATGGCGGCGAAACACCCGAAAAGCTTTGTCACGCTGGACGATGCCGACCACCTCGTCTCCGACCCCGACGATGCCGAGTACACCGCGGGGGTGATCGCCGCATGGGCCCGGCGCTACGTCGACCTCGCCCCGCCCGCCCCGCCGCCCGGCGCACCCGAAGGCGTCACCCGCGTGACGGAGACCGACCCGAGGAGCTTCCTTCAGGACATCCAGAACGGCCCGCACCACCACGCGCTCGCCGACGAGCCGGAGGCCTACGGCGGCACAGACCGGGGCATGTCGCCCTACGGCTTCCTGTCGGCGGGCCTCGGTGCCTGCACATCGATGACGATCCGCATGTACGCCCGGCGCAAGGGCTGGCCGCTGACGCGGATCTCGGTCGACGTGACCCACGACAAGGTGCACGCGCAGGACGCGGGAAGCCAGACAGACACCCGGATCGACCGCTTCACCCGCGCCATCACGCTCGAAGGAGACCTTTCGCCGGACCAGCGGAGCCGCCTCCTTGAAATCGCCGACCGCTGCCCGGTGCACCGCACCCTCGAGACCGGCGCCCAGATCGAAACCCGCCTCACCTGACGTGCACCCGGCCCCTTCATCTTGGCGGCAAATACCTCGGGGGGCCGAAGGCGGGGGCAGAGCCCTCTCCTGCCGTTTCCATCCGTTCACCGTCCGAAACAACGCCCCATCCCCATAAACGAAAAGGCCGGGCGCGATGCCCGGCCTTTGCTATCTTCGTATCCGGAAGCAGGGCGGGGCTCATGCGCCGCCTGCCCCTTTCCTCAGCCGCGCGCGCGGCCGACCAGTTTCCATGCGGCGGGCAGCAGCAGCGCGGCCAGCGCCAGCTTGATGAAGTCGCCCAGCAGGAAGGGCGTCAGGCCCCACGCGAGGATCGGCTTGTCCCAGCCATAGAGCATGCCCAGCCAGATCAGGCCCGGCACGTAGAGGATCACGTTGCCCAGCAGCATTGCCGCCGCCATCTTCGGTGCGGACCGGTCCCAGCCGCGACGGGCCAGCACGCCCATGGCGCCGACCGCGATCACGTAGCCCAGGAGGTAGCCACCGGTGCCGCCCATCATGTACTCGATGCCGTTGAGGTCAGCGGTGGAGCTCTGGAAGATGTCGAAGCCCAGCATGCCGATCATCATGTAACCCATGATCGTCGCGAGGCCGAGGCGCGCGCCATACGCGGCACCGATCGTCAACACGGCGAAGGTGCCCATGCCCATCGCCACCGGCGAGCCCGGCACTGGCACCTTGATCTTGGCCATCACCGCAAGGAAGGCGATGCCCGCGACGACAAGAGCCAACTGCTTGGCACGCAGAGCCAGTCCTTCGTTCGCGCCAAAGGCTTCTGCCAGCACGCTCCGGTCAAACGTCAGGTTCATGAGGTCCCCCTTTATCCTGTCGAAACCATTCCGACCGTATTGCCTCAAGCCTTCCGGCCAAGCAAGTATATTGCGCGGATGCACGCGCAGAAAATATGCAAATATGTGGTTTGCAGATGCAAACTTCGCGGGCCGCACCACGGTCGATGCCCTACAGCCGCGCGTCCAGCCAGACCTGTGCCTGTGTCAGCGCGAAATGCACCCGCGCCGCATCGCCGGCCTTCAGGCGGGAGCGCAGCAGGAACTGATACCGCCCGAGGTCGACCTCCGACAGCGCCTGCAACAGCGCCAGCAGCCAGCGTTCGTCGAAGGTCCGCGCCGCGTCGCCCGGCGGGCAAAGGTCGAGCGGGCGGGCGAAGGCGCCCTCCACCGTGCTCAGAAAGCGCTCGAACGGGTGGTTTTCCCGCGCGTCCATTTCCCGGACGGCACGGAGCACGTCCAGCCGGGGATCGGCCTCGCGAAGCTGCGGGAACCGGTGGGACCAATGCTCCCCCGCCGCGGCGTTCATGGTCGGTCTGGCTGTCATCGCTTTGCACCCCTTATTTCCGACCAATTTAATCAGTTAATGTGGCGGCACGCAACGGCCTTCTCGATCCCCTGCCCCTGCGCCACCCCCGAGCGCCGCGAAACCGGGCAACCGGCACGCCAACGAAAAAGGGCGGCCCCATCGGGCCGCCCTTCCGTTCACCTTGTCCCCTGAGGGATCAGCTGATGCGGTTCAGCAGTTCGCCCACGGAATGTTTGGCGTCGCCGTAGTACATCCGCGTGTTGTCCTTGTAGAACAGCGGGTTCTCGATGCCGGAGTAGCCGGTGCCCTGGCCGCGCTTCGACACGAAGACCTGCTTGGCTTTCCAGACTTCCAGCACCGGCATCCCGGCGATGGGCGAGTTCGGATCGTCCTGCGCCGCCGGGTTCACGATGTCGTTCGAGCCGATGACGATGACCACGTCGGTCGAGGGGAAGTCCTCGTTGATCTCGTCCATCTCCAGCACGATGTCGTAGGGCACCTTGGCCTCGGCCAGCAGCACGTTCATGTGACCCGGGAGACGGCCCGCCACCGGGTGGATGGCAAAGCGCACATCCTTGCCCTTGGCGCGCAGCTTGCGGGTCAGCTCGGCCACGTTCTGCTGCGCCTGCGCAACGGCCATGCCGTAGCCCGGGACGATGATGACGCTGTCCGCTTCTTCGAGCGCGTTGGCCACGCCGTCCGCATCGATCGCGATCTGCTCGCCCTCGACTGCCATCGCCGGGCCGGAGGCGCCGCCGAAGCCGCCGAGGATCACCGACACGAAGGACCGGTTCATCGCCTTGCACATGATGTACGACAGGATCGCACCGGAGGAGCCCACAAGCGCGCCGACCACGATCAGCAGGTCGTTGCCCAGGGAGAAGCCGATGGCCGCTGCCGCCCAGCCCGAATACGAGTTGAGCATCGAGACCACGACCGGCATGTCGGCGCCGCCGATGCCCATGATCAGGTGGTAGCCGATGAAGAACGCCAGGAGCGACATCACCAGCAGCGTCCAGCCTCCGCCCGTCGACATGTAGATGACGAGCAGGATCAGCGAGAGGATCGCCGCGCCCGCGTTCAGCATGTGGCCGCCCGGCAGCTTCTGCGCCGCGGAGGTCACCTTGCCCGCCAGTTTGCCGTAGGCGATGACGGAGCCGGTGAAGGTCACCGCACCGATGAACACGCCCAGGAACACCTCGATCTTGAGGATGTTGATCTCGGCCTGGGTCTTGTGCGCCACGGTGGAGGCAAAGCCCTTCAGCGCCGCCAGCCCGGCTTCGTCACCCGCCGACTGCAACGCGCCGACGGTGTTCATGACGAGTTCGGCGTTGTAGCCCACGAAGACGGCCGCGAGGCCGACCAGCGCGTGCATCCCTGCCACCAGTTCCGGCATCTGGGTCATCTCGACCCGGCTGGCCAGCAGGTAGCCGATGACGCCGCCGCCCGCGATCAGGATGATCGACAGGATCCAGAGGCCCGAGCCCGGTCCGATCAGCGTGGCGAAGACCGCCAGCGCCATGCCGACGATGCCGTACCACACCGCCCGCTTCGCGCTTTCCTGCCCCGAAAGGCCGCCCAGCGAGAGGATGAAAAGAACGGCTGCGACCACGTAGGCCGCTGTCGTGAATCCGAAGTCCATGTGCAATGTCCCCCCTTACGACTTCTGGAACATGGCGAGCATGCGCCGTGTCACGAGGAAGCCGCCGAAGATGTTGATACCGGCGAAGAAGACCGAGATGGCCGCGAGGATGACAACAAGCCAGTTGCCCGCACCGATCTGCATCAGCGCGCCGAGAATGATGATCGAAGAGATCGCGTTGGTGACCGCCATCAGCGGCGTGTGCAGCGAGTGCGACACGTTCCAGATCACCTGGAAGCCGATGAAGACCGACAGCACGAAGACGATGAAGTGCTGCAGGAAGCTGGCCGGCGCCACGAGGCCCACGAGCAGCATCAACGCACCGCCTATGGCGAGCAGGGTCACCTGGCTTTTCGTCTGCGCCTTGAAGGCGGCCACTTCCTTGGCGCGCTTCTCCTCGGGGGTCAGCTCCTTCGGCTTTTCCTTTTTCTGCGCGGCGATGGCCTGGACCTTCGGCGGCGGCGGCGGGAAGGTGATCTCGCCCTGGTAGGCGACGGTTGCGCCGCGGATCACGTCGTCGTCCATGTTGTGGTTGACCTTGCCGTCCTTCTCGGGCGTCAGGTCGGTCATCATGTGACGGATGTTGGTGGCATAAAGCGTCGAGGACTGCGTCGCCATGCGCGACGGGAAGTCGGTGTAGCCGACGATGGTCACGCCGTTCTCGGTCACGACCTTCTCGTCCTTGACGGTGCCTTCGACGTTGCCGCCCTTCTCGGCGGCGAGGTCGATGATCACCGAGCCCGGCTTCATCGCGGCGACCATGTCGGCCAGCCACAGCTTCGGCGCCTCGCGGTTGGGGATCAGCGCCGTGGTGATGACGATGTCCATCTCGGGCGCCAGTTCGCGGAACTTGGCAAGCTGCGCCTCGCGGAACTCGGGGCTGGAGACCGAGGCATAGCCGCCGGAGGCGCTGCCGTCCGCCTGCTCTTCCTCGAAGTCGAGGTAGACGAATTCGGCCCCCATCGATTCGACCTGCTCGGCCACTTCGGGGCGCACGTCGAAGGCGTAGGTGATCGCACCGAGCGATGTGGACGTGCCGATGGCGGCCAGACCGGCCACACCGGCGCCGACGACCAGCACCTTGGCCGGGGGCACCTTGCCCGCCGCCGTCACCTGGCCGGTGAAGAAGCGGCCGAAGTTGTTGCCCGCCTCGATCACCGCGCGGTAGCCCGCGATGTTGGCCATCGACGACAGCGCGTCCATCTTCTGCGCGCGGGAGATGCGCGGCACCATTTCCATCGCGATGACGTTGGCGCCCTTCTCCTTCGCCTTTTCGAGACCCTCGGCGTTGCCCCCCGGGTTGAAGAAGGTGATCAGTGTCTTCTCCGGCGTCAGCCGGTCGAGTTCGTCCGCCGTGGGAATGCGCACCTTGGCAATGATGTCGGACTGCGACCACAGCGCATCGGCGGTCTCCACCACGGTGACGCCGGCCTCTTCGTACAGCGCGTCGGCAAAGCCCGCCTTCTGGCCCGCGCCGCTCTCGATCAGGCAGTCATAGCCCAGCTTCTGCAGCTGGCGCGCGGAGTCGGGCGTCATCGCCACCCGGTTCTCGCCGACTTCGACTTCTGTTGGTGTCCCGATTTTCACGTCTCTTGTCCCCCTCTTCAGGAAATCCCGGACCGGATGCCGCACGTCGCGGCCCCGGCATTACGGTTTGACGATGGGTCTACACGTCTGACCTAATGTTTCCAAACCGTATCTCGCGCTTCTAGACCACAGCACGGGAGAAAGTTAAAGATGTCTATTCGTTTATTGCGCAACCTGTCTGACCTAAGCAACAAACTTGCGCACCGATGTATACCGAAGCCTGACTAGGGCGCGGCGTGGAACCGATGCCGGGCTCGCCCGGGCGTTGAAATTGCTTGCGACGTCCGGAAGCTTCGGACGATTCAAACGCGGTCCGCAGGCGAATACCGAGACCCGACCGGGGGCTTCAAACACGGATGGGCACGCCGCGAGCCAAGGGCCGGCTCTGCGTGACACGCACCCGACCGGGGGCTTCAAAAGCACCACCGATCCGGACAATAGGCCCGAGGGCGCCCTGACCTCGCTCGCGTGAAGGAAGGCTGGGCAGCGGCCTCAGTGACGAGGCCAGACCGAAGAGCCGCCCGCCGATCCCATAGGCCGCCAAACCTTGCTCACCGTGTGTCCATAGCCGAACCGCCTCCCGCAGAGGCGTACTCAACTCAAACCCAGCGGCGGGTCTCCCGCTCGTATCGTGCGAAGGCGGTGGTGAACCTCTGCCTCAGCCGCGCCTCCTCCGGCACGATGAACCGCCGCTCGATCACCCAGACGAAGACCGGCACCAGCGGCAGCGCCAGCACCGCGTCCCAGTAGAGGATCAACCCGGCAAGGATCATCGTGTCGCCCAGGTAGATCGGGTTCCGCGACCGCTTGAAGATGCCGGAGGTCACCAGCCGGTCGGCATTGCGGTGCGGGATCACCGTCGTGCGATGGCGCCGCATCTCGAAGATCGCCAGCCCGAGAAGGATCAGCCCGCCGCCCACCAGCAACCCGCCCAGAAGGTCGGCCCAGACGGGCCCGAAGGACCCGCGCGGGAACCATGTCTTCTGCCACCACGCCAGCGCCGCGAATCCCGCCAGCCAGACCGGCGGCATGTCCAACCACTTCAACACGCAACCCTCGCCTTCATCCTGATCCCAGTACCCCGCATTGCCTCTCCGCAGGAAAGGCGGGGGCAGCGCTCCCTCCCCCGCCATGCAACACGTACTCCGTCCTGCACCGGCGCGCCCGGAAACGCCAGTGACCGAATGCCACGTCCGCCGCGAACAGCGCGGCCCCCTTCAGGACGGCAACACGCGCACCGACGGCACCCGAGAGCCAAGGCATCTCTGCCATCTAAGCGGTGCGGAAGGTGTCACTCCCACTCCATCTCCTCGAACACCCGCCCGGCGTTCTTCGTCGCCAGTTCCTCGAAGGTGTCGAGATGCGCCCAACGCGCCTGGTCGACGTAGTAGGCACCGGCCAGGTCGCCTCCCTCGTCGATATGCGCGCCGACCTTCTCGCGCAGGTCGCGCAGATAGCCGACCGTGCCCTCCGTCACCGTGCCCATGTTCGTGGGGTGGCCGTGGCCCGGGATCACGTACGCTGCGCCGAGATCGGTGAACGGGCCTTCGAAGGTCTCGATCCAGCACGACGTGCAGGTGTCGGCGAAGATCGGCGGCATGCGCTCGTGAAAGGCGATGTCCCCGGCAATGACGATGTCCCACTCCGGGATCCAGACCTGCGCGTCGCCCGGCCCATGCGCCGGGCCGAGGTGCAGGACCTCGAACCCCACCCCGCCCATCTCGAACCTGTACGCGTCCTCGAACGACAGGTTGGGCACCACCACCCGCGTGCCTTCCGCCTTGTCGCGGTTGTACCCCTGCATGCCCTGCAGGATGAAATCGCCGTTCTCCTCGACCTCCGCGATGGCCTCCGCATGGGCGAGGATGTCGATGCCCTGGTCGGCCCAGTAGGCGTTGCCGAGCATGGCGTGCCCCTGCCCGTTCTCGTTGATCACCAGCTTCACCGGCAGATCCGTGACCTTGCGGATCTCCTCGTGCAGCGCCGCCGCCAGCCGGACCGAGGCGCCGCCGTTCACGACCACCACTCCCTCGTCAGTTACCACGAAACTGAGGTTGTTGTTGTGGCCCGCGTTCTCGTAGGTCGGCGGCGCGGTGGCCCCGATCGCGGTCCAGACGCCGGGAATGAATTCGACCGGCGCGTCGTACAGTTCGGATTGCGGATACTTGTCTGCAATCTCCTCGTTGGCCAGCGCCGGCATCCCCGCCAGCACCAGCCCCGCAACAAGCAACGTTCTCATGGCAATTGTCCTCCCTCGAAACCCGGAACACATTCGCATACGTGAATGACATTGCCAAGCCACCCAGCGCCTTGTCCCCGCCCGCCACGCCGTTAATGTGCGACGCACCCGGCGCACATCCGGCGCGCAGGACCAAGGGGAGGACACATGCTGCAGGGCAAACATGCGCTCGTCACCGGCGGCGGTACGGGAATTGGCCTCGCCATCGCCCGCGCACTGGCCGCAGAAGGCGCACGGGTGACCATCACCGGCCGCCGGCCCGGCCCGCTCGAAGAGGCCGCCACCGACCGGATCTTTGCCCTGCCGATGGACGTCGCCGACGAGGACTCCGTCACCCGTGGCATTGCGACGGCCGTCGAGGCGCGCGGCCCGATCCAGATCTGCGTGCCGAATGCCGGGATCGCCGAAGGGCGCGCGCTCCCGAAGACCGACATGGCGTTCTGGCGGCAGATGATGGCGATCAACGTCGACGGCGCCTTCCTGACGATCCGCGAATCCCTGAAGTCGATGACCACAACCGACTGGGGCCGGGTCATCGCCGTCTCCTCCATCGCGGGGCTGAAAGGGCTGAAGGGCGCGCCCACCTACAGCGCCTCGAAACACGCGCTTCTGGGGCTGATCCGGGCACTGGCGGCGGACTACGCGACGAAGCCCTACACCTTCAATGCCCTCTGCCCCGCCTATGTCGACACCGACATCGTCACCCGCAATGTCACCTCGATCATGGAGCGCACC
This sequence comes from Sagittula sp. P11, assembly GCF_002814095.1. NCBI lineage: Bacteria > Pseudomonadati > Pseudomonadota > Alphaproteobacteria > Rhodobacterales > Roseobacteraceae > Sagittula > Sagittula sp. P11. The sequence goes on along the minus strand of NZ_CP021913.1, from coordinate 3,763,160 downwards.
GGGATGGACGCGGAAAAGGCGCGCGACGTCATGGTCGGCGTCAACCCGCACGGACGGCTCGTCACACCCGAAGAGGTGGCGGAGGCCGCCCTGTTCCTCTGCGGCCCGCATTCGGGCAGCGTGAACGGCCAGGCCATCCAGATCGCCGGGGGTGAGGTGTGAAATACACCCACCGCCGCCCCGATCCGCCCACACGGGCGCCCGCCCCCTGACCCGCCCCGTCCGTTGCTGACCGGGGCCAGACCCCATGCACAACAGGACGATACGATGACCGATTTCACCGCGACCAAGACCCTCTTCGACCTGCCCCCGGGCGTGACCTACCTCGACGGCAACTCGCTCGGCCCCCTGCCCCGCGCCACCGAGGCGCGCGTGGCCCGCGCCGTGCGCGAGGAATGGGGCGGACACCTGATCTCCGCCTGGAACGCCTGCGGCTGGATGGAGATGCCGCGCCGTCTCGGCGACCGCATCGGACGGCTGATCGGCGCGGAACCGGGCCACACGGTGATCGGCGACACCCTGTCGATCAAGGTCTTTCAGGCACTGGCCGCCGCGCTGAAGCTGAATCCGGAGCGGCGGGTGATCCTCTCGGACACCGGCAACTTTCCGACCGACCTCTACATGGCAGAGGGCCTCCTGAAGCTGCTGCCCGAGGGCTACGAGCTGCGGACCGTCGCCCCCGAAGACGTTGCGGCGCACATCACCGAAGAGGTCGCCGTCACCCTGATCACTGAGGTCGACTACCGCACGGGCCGCCGACACGACATGGCCCGGCTGACCGAACTGGCCCACGCCAGGGGCGCGCTGACGATCTGGGACCTCGCGCATTCGGCGGGCGCCTTCCCGGTGCATATGTCGGACTGCCACGCGGACTTCGCCGTGGGCTGCACCTACAAGTACCTCAACGCGGGCCCCGGTGCGCCCGCCTTCATCTACGTGGCGCCGCGCCACGCCGACCGGGCGGAACCGGCGCTGGCCGGCTGGATGGGACACGCGGCGCCTTTCGCCTTCGACCTCGGCTACCGGGCCGGAGAGGGCATCGAACGGATGCGCGTGGGCACACCGCCGGTCCTGCAGATGGCCGCGCTCGACAGCGCGCTCGAGATCTGGGACACCGTGGACCTCGCCGCCCTGCGCACCCGCGCGCTGGAGCTGGGCGACCGCTTCATCGCAAAGGTCGAGGCGCAGACAGACCTCGCCCTCGCCACGCCGCGCGCACCCGAAGACCGCGGCTCGCAGGTCTCCTTCCGCCATCCCGAAGGCTACGCGGTGATGCAGGCGCTGATCGCCGAAGGCGTGATCGGCGACTTCCGCGCCCCCGACATCCTGCGCTTCGGCATCACCCCGCTCTACATCGACGAGGCCGACATCGACCACGCCGCCGACACGCTGGCGAGGATCCTCGCCACCGGCACGTGGGACCGGCCGGAGTTCAAGGCACGCAAGGCCGTCACCTGACACCCCCGGCTTCTTTGCTTTCCAAATACTCCGGGGGAGTCCGCGCAAGGCGCGGACGGGGGCAGCGCCCCCTGCGCGGCCTCTCCACCCGGTCGCCCGATGGCCGCACGTTCAACTGGCTCAAAGCTCGTACCGCTTCCACTCCAGAAGTCAGGCAGTAGCGGACGACGCTCGGTGTTTGAACAGAACCGGGATACCGAAAAGGATCATTCCGCCGAAGGCGCGCTTGCGCCAGTGCAGCCGGGTCGCCGGGAGGGCGGCGGCAAACCGGCCGAACCAGACGAGACAAGCCGCGCCAATGATCTTGACCGCAGTGAACAGCAGCGCCGAGGCCGACACCTGCACGCCAAGGCCCAGCGCGCTGGCGATCATAGGCACGAACAAGGCCGGCGGAACTAGTTACCGAACGTCGATAGCGGCGTTGCTGGCGCGCGTGAGTGTCACCACGACCGAACCCAAAGGCGGATGACCGGTATTGCGCGACGCGGCAGGCTTCACACGCGGTGTGCTGTCGTCGAAATTGCACCGGGCGGTACCCTGCATATTGCACTCCGCACCCGAGGCAGGCGAACGATGGTCGGATGCGATCATGGACAGGACACTGACAAACGTCCCGAGCCCGATCACGGCACGGGGCAACCAGGGCCGGCGAACGCGGTTGCGGCGCACGCGCTCGCCACAGTCTCCTGCGGGGCGGGAATGGATCATTTCATGCGCCTCCTGTTCGCCGACCATGACTTCGGACAGGCGAAGGGCGACCGCGCAGCAGCGGACGCCCTCGCCACACAGTGTCAGAGCCTGTTCAGTTCGGGGTCCTCGCCACCAAGCCAGGCGTTGCGGAAGGCGCGCTCGGCCCGCTCGATGACGGAGGCATCCGCCTGTTCGGCCTTTTCGACCTGCCACAGGCCCCAGAGCGCCCACGCATTGTTGGGATGCGTCTCCAGTGCGCCCTCGAATGCCGTCCTCGCCCCATGAAGATCCCCGGCCTCCAGAAGGACGGCGCCCAGGGTCTGCCGCACCGGGTAGTACCAGTAGGGCGGCTCCATGTAGGCGATGGTGCCTTCCAGCGCGATGGCCTCTTCGAGGTGATGCGCGGCCGAGCGATGATCGCCTTTCGCCTGTGCGATCCGCGCCTCGACGATGTGCTTCGCGATCCCGAGGACATCGCGCGCGGGCAGGTATTGCGCTTCCAGCCCGGACAGATCGGCATCGGCGATGATGCGTTCGATTGCCTGCTGTTCGGCGATGGCGGCGTCCAGATCGCCCTTGAGCGCGAAGGCCGTACCGCGGGCGTAGTGCCAGTGCCCCTTCACGAAGGGAAAGGTATCCCCCGGATCCGGCAGGGCCAGGATCCTGTTCGGGTCGCTGAACTGTGCGTGCGCCGTAAAAGGGGCCGTGTCGATGGCCTGCACCCAGGCCAGATCTCCGCTAACCTCGGCGGAAGTTACACCGGCCAGTTTCGCCGCGGCTGCCAGCGCCTCGTCCTTCAGGCCGGCCATCTGTGCGCCCACCAGCAGGAAGTGGATGTTGTGCGGGTAGTAACCGTAGCGGTAGAGCGCACTGGCCCTGTCATTGGCCGCGGCAAGGTAGGCTTCGTCGGCGGCGATGGCGGCCTTGTTCACCTCGATCGAATCCGCGTAGCGGCCAATACGGTTGTAGATATGCGCGGGCATGTGGACGAGGTGCCCGGCCATCGGCACGCTCCCCCGCAGGAGGTCCGCCGCGATCTCGCCCTGCCCCGGGTCTGCCGATGCTTCGACCGCGTGGATATAGAGATGCAGCGCCGCGGGATGGGCGGGGTCGATCTCGATCGCGCGTTCCAGCGCGGCCAGGATCTCGGCCCCGTTGCCCTTGGGTGCGATGCCGTCGGCTTCCCAGTAGTCCCAGGGGTGCAGGTTCATCAGCGCGTCGGCGCGGATCACCTGCACATTGGCATCGTCCGGGAAACGGGCGGCGACATCGGCCATCGCATCGGCAAAGGCGCTGTCGCGGTCAGCCTGCGTGCCGCCTTCGACGGCGTAGCGCAGGGTCACGGCCTCGGCCAGCATCCGGTCGCGGTCGTTCGCGGCGGTGGCGCGCGCCATTTGCGCAGCTTCAACCGCGCGCGGGGCGTTTTCGGGATGCATCCCGTCATTCAGGTTCGGGCCCAGGGCGTAGGCTTCGGCCCAATAGCAGGCCGAACAGTCCGGGTCAGCCTGCTGGGCCGCGCGGAAGGCCAGCACGGCGGCGGCATGGTTGAAGCCCCACAGAAGGCCCATGCCCTGTTCGAAATGGGCGCGCGCTTCGGGCATGTCGGTTTCGGGGTCGAAGCCGAAGTCGCCGAACCCTGCGAAGGCGCTGATGGATGCGGCATCGGCAACGGGCATCTCGCCGGTGGCGTGTTCGACACCGGGCTTGTATAGCTCGGTCTTTCGGTCGTTTTCGTGGGCGAAGGCGCCGTGCGTCAGGGCGGTGGATGCCATCAGCAATGCGGCAGAGGTCAGTCGCAGGAACATTGGATTTTCCTTTCTTGATAAAGTGATACGGAGGAATTCGGGCGTCAGTGGGCGACGCCGCGATAGATGCGCGATCCGGGGACCGGCGCCGCGACATGCATGCGCCGCACCGGGCGGTGGACGACGCCGCGGTAGATCAGGCGCGCGGGCCGGACCGGACGCCCGACCGGCAGGTCCGAGCGGCGATAGGCGGCACCGCGGTAGCGGAACGGCAGGTCCGGTTCCGCTGTGGCCCCGGGAAACACCGGGGGCAGGACGGAAGACCGGGGCTGAGGCAGACCGAGGGTCCAGAAAAGTGCTTGCATGGGAAAACTCCGTTAATATGCGTGTTCATTGCAGTTGGGATGGGGCCGCCCGGCGGTGCCGGACGGCGCTGGTTCAGGCCGCGTGCGGGGCGACGCAGCAATCGGCGACGGCCTCGACATGACGGTGGTCGGTGCCGCAGCACCCGCCCATCACGGCCAGTTTCGGCAGCAGGCGGCGCAGACGGGCATAGTCACGGCCGAACTCGGCCGGGTTGCCGTCGTCCAGCTCCTCCGCTTCGTCCAGTTCGGCGTGGCTGAGGCGCGAGGCATTGGCACGGATGCCGCCGATGCGGTTCAGCCAGCCCGAGCCTGCTTCGAGGGCACCCCGGAAATGGTCCGGATGGGCGCAGTTCACCATGAAGTAGGCGGCGGCCCCGCCGGTCTGCGCATCGGTCTGCTCGAATGCCTCCCCAAGCGGCGTGCCGTCCGGCAGCCTGCCGTCGGTTTCGACCGTGTAGGCGACGACCACGGGCATCCCGGCCTTCACGGCAGCGCGGATCACGCCCACGCCCTCGGCCACGGTGGACAGGGTCACGGCGGTCACCATGTCGGCGTCGGTTTCGGCAAACCAGCCGATCTGCTCGGCATGGTAGGCCTCGGCCTCGGCGGCATTCATGGCGGTGTCGGCCACATAACCGTCGCCGCGCGGCCCGATGTTGCCGGAGATCACGACCGGCCGGACACTGCCCGCATTGGCCCGCAGATCGGACAGGAAACCGATGGAGGCGCGATTGATCCGGGCGAGATCCTCGGGGGAATGGCCAAGCTGCGCGCCCCAGTCACGGCTGGCGCGCCAGGTCGGCGCCTCGAGCAGGAAACCCGTCGCGTGATCGGCCGCGATGGTCAGGTGCCTGCGGTAGTACCGCGTCAGCACCTCGCGCCCTGCTGCGCTTTCCATGAGCGGATAGGCTGCAAAAGCTGGCAGATCGAGCCCTTCGTGGAAGATCAGCGTGGTTTCGAGACCGGAATCGGTCAGAAGGAGAGTGCCGCCGGCTTGCGGCAAATTATTGCGGTATGAGGTCATTGCGATCACCATGGGTAAGGTTTGTTGAAAGGGAGCCCGGAGACTGCGTCGTGGGGGTCGATCCGAGGCAGTCTGAAAGCCGCGCGGATCTGACGTGAAAGCGTTCCCGGCATGGGTGACGGGATGCTCCGCCTTCGCCGCGTGTCGGAGGAAGACAAGTTCTTGAGGAAAGGCATTGTTCGTATCACCTGGTTGCAAGTCTTGTGGGTGTTCTCTGCTTTCGGCGTGAAACGACTCGGTGGCGGGGCGTGAAAGGAGCGTGAAAGGATGAAGCTCTGGCTCGATTGTCTCGGAGGATGCGCCCTGTCGCGCGATGGCGCACCTGTCGCGATTCCCGCGCGCAAGGCCCGCATGTTGCTTGGCCTGCTGGCGGCGGCACGTCGCCGGACCATGCCCCGGGTGCGCCTCGCCGCGCTTTTGTGGGAGGCGAGCGACAGCGATCAGGCCCGGGTCAGCCTGCGGCAGGCCCTCGCCCAGATCCGCCGCTCGGCCGGCGAAGGATGGGTCGAGGCGGACGGAGACGACCTTCGGCTGGGCGACGCGGTCGGCACTGACCTCGATGCCTTCCAGGCGGCCCTGGCTCGCAACGATCCGGTGGAGGCCGCGCGACTGTACCGGGGGCCATTCCTCGAAGGACTGGACGCCTCGACGCCCGACCTCGGGCAGGCCATCGCGGCTGAACGCGCGCGGCTGGCCGGATTGGCGTCAGATGCGCTGGCCCGGGCGCTGGACCGGGCGGACGACGGCGCGGATGCCTCGGCGCTTGCGCATCGTCTGCTTAGTCTCGATCCACTGAACGAGGTCGCCCATCGCCGCCTGATGCAGATCGACGCGGCCCACGGAATGCGTGGCGCAGCGCGCGCGCGGTTCGAAAGCCTCGAAGCCGCGCTGCGCCGGGACATGAACAGCGCGCCCGAGCCTGAAACGCGCGCGCTATACGACCGGATCCGGCGTGGCGGCGGCCAGAGTGCCACGCCAGGCGCGGTCGAGGTGCCTGCACCCGCCGCCCCCGACCCCGCCGGTTACCTGCTTCTCGGCATGGAGGCGGAGGGCGCGCCCGACTACACCATGCTGCGCGACCGCGCGTCTGGTCACGGTGCCTTCGAACAGGACTCCGGTCCCGGCGAAATCGCCTTGGTCTATCGCGACATGCGCCTTCGGGAGGTCTGCGCCCGCGCGCTCGAGCTGTCCGAAGCGGCGGGCGGGACCCTGTCCTTCGGGCTGGTGCCATTCGATGGGCAGGATGACGGCGCCGCGCGGTCGATTGCACAGGCCCGCCGGATGGCCGCCCGGGCCGATCCCGGGTCCATCCTCGCGACGCGAGACCTTGCCGCGCGGGTCGGTCTCGCAATCGAACCGGATCAGAGCATGGTGCCCCTGCGGCCCGATGCGATGCGCGCGAGACCGGTTCTGCCGCTCGTAGGTCGGGCCATGGAACTGGCGCAGCTCGAAGCCGCGGTCGCCGGGGTGCGCCAGTCGTCGAGCAGCCTGACCGTGCATCTGTCCGGTGAAGCGGGCATCGGCAAGAGCCGCCTCGCCAGCGAGGTCATCCGCCTGTCGGAACAGGCCGGCATGGTGATCGCCGTCTGCGGGTTCGATGCCTTCTCTCCGGGCTCGCGTCATCTGGCGCAGCGGATGATGGCAGGGTTGTCGGCGCCTCCGGTCCCCGATCCCGAGGCACAGCCGATCGAGCGCGCGATCTGGAGATGGCTGACCGATCCCGAAGACGAAGCCGAAGCGCGCCTACGCTTGAGCGCTCTCGACCCGCAAGCGCAGCAGGAGCGGATACTGGACGTGCTGTCCGCTGCACTGAAACGCGCGGCAGACGTGACAGGTCTGCTGATCCTGATCGAAGACTGCCACTGGCGCCCCGATGGTGCGGGCGATTTCATCCTCGCGTTGCAGGCCCGCCTGCGTGACAGCCCCATCCTGCTGCTGCTGACGGAACGCCCGCATCCCGGCAGCCTCGATCATCGCATCGCCACGCGGGCCAGGTCCGGCCTTTCGCGGATCTCGCTCGCCCCCTTGCCGGAGGCGGCGGCGCGGGAACTTGTCCAGGCCGTCGCGCCGGGATTCGCGTCAGCCGAGGAGGCAATCGACCGGGCCGCGGGCCATCCGCTCTTTCTGATACGGTTGATCGAGGCGGGCTGGACCGCAGGCGCCCTGCCCGCAACCGTGACCGAACTCGTGCAGGAACAGATCGAGCGGCTGCCGGAACAGGAACGCGCCGCGCTCAGGACGGCGGCCATTCTGGGCGCTAGCTTCGATCCGGAGGACATGTCCGCCATCTTTCCCGAAACCGCATCGCTCCGGGCGAACGGCGATCTCCTGCACGAAACGGAAACGGGGCTCGCCTTCGGTCACGACCTGATCCACCGTGCGGTCTACGAAAGCATCCCCGAGGAGACCCGCCAGACCTGGCATGCCCGTGCTGCCGCGCATTTCCGCGGGCACGATCCCATAAGCTGGGCCGAGCACGCCCTGAAGGCCGCCGACGATGCGGATGCAGGACATGCAGCCGTCGCTGCGGCCAACGCGATGATTGCGGCGCGGCGCTTCTCGGCAGCCTATCCGTACCTCGAAGCCGGCTTCGCCCGCGACAGCGACGCGGAGGCCAGCGCCGAGCTTTATTCCTGCCGTGCAGGCATTCGCAGGGTGCGCGGCGACATGGCCGGCGCGCTGGAGGATTACCGGGCCGCTCATGCACGCGCCATCCGGTCCGAAACCCGCGTCGCGATGCTGTGCCGCCAGGCGCTGGTGCTGCACCGGCTGGGTCGCGGGGACGAGGCGGACCGGGCCCTCGATGCGGCGGAGGAGATCGCCGATGACATCGGCCTGACCGGATCGGGACGCGCCGAGATCCACGAACAACGCGGCAACCGCGCCTTCGTGCGCGGAGACCATGCCGCCTGCATGCGCCACCACCGCGCCGCCCTCGCCGCGGCCGAGGCGACCGGCGCTCCGCGTGGGATCGCGCGCGGGCATGGCGGGATCGGGGACGCCGCCTATGCCGCGGGGCGCTTTGCCACGGCCTATCGCCACTTCACAAAGGCGATTGAAACCGCGGAACAGGCGGGCCTCGGTCTTGTCCGCGAAGAGTACCTCTTCATGCGGGCCTTCGCGCTGTTCTTTGCGGAGCCCGGCCCGCAGGCGAGCCTGCTCTCGGATATCGCCGTCGACAGCGCCGTCCAGTGCGGTGCCGTCCGGACGGAGATGATCGCGCGCGAGGTGCGGGCCGAAATGCGCCTCGCCAACGGCGACCTGGCCGGGCTGGAGGAAGACCTGCAGGCGATCGAGAAACTGGCATCCACCCGGGGCGAGAACCGTTTTTCAAAGGACGTCGAGACGCTCTACGCGTTCCTCGAATGGCGCCGGGGGAATGCAGACGCGGCCCGCAGGCGGCTTGCCCCGCTTTTGCCGGACGCGGTGGACGACGCCTATATCGGCGGCACGATCCTCGGGTTGGCCGCCATCTGCGCGGAAAGCACGGCGGAGAGAGACCGCGCTATCGCCGACGGGCTGGCGTGCCTCGAACGGGGCGCGCTATCGCACGCCGTCATCTGGTTCCATTCCAGCGTCATCGAGCGGGCGATCAACGACGCCGACCGGGATCTGGCACGCCGGCATATGGACGCGTTGACAAGCTATGCGGCGGAAGAACCCATCGGACTGGCGTCGCTGTACGTCCGGTCCGCTGTGTTGCTGCTCTGGCCATCTGAACCCGAAGCCCGGCGGGTGCTGGCCACGGACCTGCGCGCAGCCTGCCTGGAAGACATGGCACGGATGCTGGAGGCCTCGGGCTCCCTGGCCGACGCCCCCTGAGAGGGTCTTATCCCGTGGCGAGCGGGCGCGCGGCCTGCATGGCAACGAGGAGCGCGGTGGCCAGGGTGTCGCCCGGCCATGCCGCGAGATGCCGGTCGAGCGCGGACGTATCAGCGCCATCCTCGCCCCAGCCCGCCAGAATGGCCAGGTGGGACGCCTCACGGTCGGTCCTTGGAAACGGCGCGAGCAAGCGGGTCATGGCCCGTCCGGCCGCGGGATCTTCTGACAGGACCAGATGTGCCATGGCCACATGCGCCATCACGAAGGTCGGCGCGAGGCGGAGAGCGGTGCAGAAGGCCTCCATCGCCTTGTCGGGCATGTGGAGCATCGACAGGACACCGGCTTCGAAAGGACGGACGCTGCCGCTCGTCGCGCCGGACAAGGGCCATCCATCGCTGCCCCTGACGGGCTGTTCGAGAAACGGGACACCCATCGTCCTACTCCGAACCTGCGGGGGCCGATGGCCCCGGCACGGCTTTCAGTCGACCCATGATGTGGGCGTCTTCGTACGCGCCATCCACGAACACGAACTGGCGCATGGTCCCTTCGATCGAGAAACCGAGTGACTGGTAGAGAGCGATCGCCTTTTCGTTGCCCGCCCAGACGGTGAGGGAGAGGCGGCGGACCTGCAGCCACCTGTCGGCGAGATCGATCAACTGTTGCAGCATGTGGCGTCCGACTCCGTGCCCGCGGTGATCGGGGTGGACGGCAACGATATCGACCTCGGCACAGTGCCAGTGCCTCGGGAGGGAGGGATAGGTCACCATGGACGCATATCCTGCAACCGCCCCCTGCCGCAGCGCGACGATCTTTGTCACGCCCGGTTCCTCGGCGATGCGTTGCGCAACGCCTGCGGGCGACTCGAACGGCAAGCGCATCGTGCCGCGATTGACGAGATCCGACTGCAGTATTTCCTGTATCGCATCGGCATCCGAAGGGCGCACGTGGCGCAGCGTCGTGATGCCTTCGGCGCAGGCCGAAATCGGTTCGATCATGCTGTTCATTTCGTCCTCGCGATGTTCCCGGCCCCTGAGGGCAGTCTTTGGGTTCGACCTTGATCCGGGATTTGGACGATCAGCGTGAAAGGCGCCGCTCTCGGGGCGTGAAATGGCCGTGAAAGTTGACGGTGTTGGCTTCGGCGAACGGAACGGGTCTTGAGTTCCTTGGCTGCGCGACAGGAAGCCCCCGCAGCGTTGACCAGCGTGTGGTCAGATCAACGCCTCGGAAATGCAGGGCTCCGAACCGGAGAAAGCCGCCTTTCAGCTCCCTCCCTGTCTATCGATAAAATCGGGAGGCGGTGATTTCAGATGCGTATGACACATTCGGACGGACAGTCAGGCGACATTACATACGCCTGTCGTTCGACGTTCCTGCGACCGGCCTTTTCAGAACAATCCCGGCGGTGGCGCCACGTCCTCGGGCCGCGGACCTGAGGGCCAGTGGAAGAGCCTTTCGTCGGCTTCGATCGGCACGTCGTTGATCGAGGCGTGACGCTCGGCCATGAGACCCGCCTCGGTGAACTGCCAGTTCTCGTTGCCGTAGGACCGGAACCACTGGCCTGCGTCGTCGTGCCATTCGTAGGCGAAGCGGACGGCGATCCTGTTGCCGGTGAACGCCCAGAGCGACTTGATCAGGCGATAGTCATTTTCGCGCTGCCACTTGCGGGTCAGGAACGCGTGGATCTCGCCCCTGCCCCTCAGGAATTCCGAGCGGTTCCGCCAGAACGTGTCCTCCGTGTAGGCCAGGACGACCCGGTCGGGATCGCGCGTGTTCCACGCATCCTCGGCCATGCGCACCTTCTGGCGGGCGCTTTCCTCGGTGAAGGGGGGAAACGGGGGGCGGGACATGCCGGGGCCTTTCGATATGCCGGTCCGGCACCCTGCGCGGGGACCGGACCGTTGAGTGGGGGTGGCAGGCGTCACGCCCGCCACGACTTCACCAGCTGTTGTAGCCGAGGTACTTGCCCGACATCTCGATCTTCACGCGGTCGCCCTTGGGATTGGGGACGCGGGTGATCTGCATGTCGAAGTCGATGGCGGACATGATGCCGTCGCCGAACTTCTCGTGGATCAGCGCCTTGATCGTGGGGCCGTAGACGCCGACGATTTCATACAGGCGATAGATGCAGGGGTCGGTCGGTACCGTCTGTTCCCAGACCTTGGTGGGGCTTTCGGCCAGCACGCCCGCGGCCTCCTGCGGCAGTCCCATAACCGATACCAGAAGCTCGGCCTTCTCGGGCGACATCGCGTTCATGCCCATGCAGGCGGAGTGGGTCCAGACCGGGGACATGCCGATCTTGTCCGCGATCCCCTCCCACGTCAGGCCGGCCTGCTTCTTGGCCGACAGGATCATCACGGTGACGTCCTCTTTGGTCATCATCTTGGGCACCTCGTAGTTGTCTTTCATGGGTCTTTCCTTGGAATGGCGGCCTCAAGCCGCACGGCTCAGATCAGCGGCCCGGGGCCGCGGGGTCATCGGTGCACGGCACGAAGCCGCGGGCTGTCGTCGCTGTCGTCTTCGGTCGGGGTTTCCGTCAGGTCGATGCGCACGGTTTCCGGCGATTGCGGCACCCCGTTCGAGGGCTGGCCCGCCAGCTCTTTCGACCGCCGTCCGAGGAACTGCACCAAGTGGTTGCGGATGGCGTAGTAGTTCGGGTGCTCGACGATCTCTGTCCGGTTGCGCGGCCGGTCGATGGTGATCTCCACCGACTCCGCCACGCGCGCCAGCGGCCCGTTGGTCATCAAAAGGATGCGGTCGGCCAGCAGGATCGCCTCGTCAATGTCGTGGGTGATCATGAAGACGGTCTGCTGTGTCCGGCTCCAGATCTTCAGCAGTTCCTCCTGGATCGTGCCCCGGGTGAGCGCGTCGAGCGCGCCGAAGGGTTCGTCCAGCAACAGCAGCTTCGGATGGTTCGCAAAGGCGCGCGCGATGGACACGCGCTGGCGCATGCCGCCTGACAGTTGCGCGGGCTTGCGGTGGATCGCGTCGCCCTCCAGCCCGACCATGGACAGGTACTGCTCCGAATGCTCCGCCACCTTGGCGCGGGACCAGTCGGGATGACGCGCCTTGACGCCGAACATCACGTTGCGCAGCGCCGAGAGCCACGGCAGCAGCGAATAGTTCTGGAAGACGACACCGCGGTCGAGCGACGGTCCCGACACCTCGAAGCCGTCCATCTTCACGACGCCGGAGGTGGGCTCCGCCAGACCGGCGAGGATGTTCATGATCGTCGACTTGCCGCAGCCGGAGTGGCCGAGGATGCAGACGAATTCGCCTTTCTCGACCCCGAAGGTGGCATCTTCGAAGACGGTCATCGTGCCGCCCTTGCCGTCCGGGAAGGACTGGGTCAGCTTCTCGACGCTCAGATAGGGTTTGGTCATGCCGAGGGCCTTTCGGATTGGGGGGCTTGGGCGTCACGCCTCGACCGGCGGGCGCCGCGGGTGTGGTCTGGTCCGGCGGCGGTGCCATGCCCCCTTTCGGGGAGGCACGGACCCGCGCTTTGGGGATCACTCCGCATAGGCCACCGCCCGCTGGAGCGCCCCGAAGGCCGAGTCCAGCAACATGCCGACGACGCCGATCATGAGGATCGAGAAGATGACGGAGGTCAGGTCGAGGTTGTTCCACTCGTTCCAGACGTAGTAGCCGATGCCGGTCCCGCCGACCAACATCTCGGCCGCGACGATCACCAGCCACGCGATGCCGATGGAGATGCGCATCCCCGTGATGATGGTGGGGGCCGCAGCGGGCAGGATCACTGTGAAGGCGGTCTTCAATGCCCCCAGTTCATGCGTGCGCGCCACGTTCACCCAGTCCGACCGGACCCCCGCCACACCGAAGGCGGTGTTGATGAGCATTGGCCAGATCGAACAGATGAAGATCACGAAGATCGCAGAGGCCTCGCTGTCCTGGATGATGAACAGCGCCAGTGGCATCCATGCGAGCGGCGAAATCGGCCTCAGCACCTGTATGAAGGGGTTGAGCGCCTTGTAGGCTATGGGCGACATCCCGATCAGGAAGCCGAGCGGCAGGGCGACCAGCGCCGCCAGCGCATAGCCCGTCAGCACCCGGTAGATCGAATAGCCGATCTGGATGCCGATGCCCTTGTCGTTCGGGCCTGCATCGTAGAACGGGTTCGACAACTGCTCCCACGCCTTCGCGAGGACCTGCGACGGGGGCGGCACCCCGGCCTTCTGGGCACCGCCGCCGGTGAGACGTTCGTATTCCGTCATCTCGGACAGCGGCTTCTGGCCGGGGATGGCGGCCTCCCACACGAGGAGGCCGACCGCCAGCAGGAGAAGCGACAGGATCGCTGCCTTCTGGTTCAGGGAGAGCGTCATGGTTCAGCCCTTGCCGATGGCGAAGGACTTCACATAGCCCTCCGGGTCCGCCGGATCGAAGGTCTTGCCCATGATCGTGTGCGACGTGTAGGTGACGTCCGGCGCGTCGTAACCCAGATCGTTCATGATCTTCTTGCAGTCGGCGGCGAGATAGACCTGCTCGGCCACGCCGCGGTAGTCGACGTCGCCCTCGATATAGCCCCAGCGCTTCATCTGGGTGAGGATCCAGACACCCATGGAGTGCCAGGGGAACGGGTCGAAATCGATGCGGTCGGGCACCTGCTTCACCTCGCCCAGACCGTCGGCGTATGTGCCGGTCAGCACCTGTTCGACCACCGGAACCGGCTGGTTGAGGTAATTGGTCGGGCTGATCGCCTCGGCGATTTCCTTGCGGTTCTCCGGTACGCGGGCGTACTGCGTTGCGTCGATGATCGCCTTCAGGAGCGCGCCGTAGGTGTTCGGCAGTTCCTGGGCAAAGGACAGCGGCGCGGCGAAGGCGCAGCAGGGGTGGCCTTCCCAGATCTCCTTGGTCAGGACATGGATGAAGCCGATGCCCTCCCAGACCGCACGCTGGTTGAACGGGTCGGGCGAAAGATAGCCGTCGAGGTTGCCCGCGCTGAGGTTCGCCACCATCTCCGGCGGCGGGACGACGCGGATCTGGATGTCGACATCCGGGTCCAGCCCGTGCTCCGCCACGTAGTAGCGCAGCAGGAAGTTGTGCATCGAGTATTCGAAGGGCACGCCGAAGGTGAAGCCCTTCCACTGCTTCGGATCGCGCTTGTCCTTGTGGTCGTTGTGCAGGACGATGGCCTGCCCGTTGATGTTCTCGACAGCGGGCATGATGTAGGGGCTGGCGGTGGAGCCTGCGCCCAGCGTCATCGCGAGCGGCATGGGCGTCAGCATGTGGGAGGCGTCGTATTCTCCGGCCAGCGACTTGTCGCGCGCCACGGCCCAGCCGGCGGTCTTGATGACCTGCGCGTTCAGCCCGTATTTCTCGTAGAACCCGAGCGGCTGCGCCATGATGATCGGCGTCGCACAGGTGATCGGCACGAAGCCGATGTTGAGGTCGGTCTTCTCGGGCGTGCCCAATTCGTCGAGGATCGCAGCCTTGGCCTTGTCCATGGGAAAGACCGAAGCCAGCGCCGCCGCGAAGGTGGTGCCACCCACCATGCCCATGAAGGACCGGCGGCTCAGGTCGTTCTGGCCGAACATCGACCGGACCACCGCGCTTTCGACGGCCCGTTCCAGCATCGCGTCGGTGGTGTCCGGTGCCGCAGTCTCGGCGGCGGTTTCCTTGCAGCTTGCACATCCGCAGCCTGCGCCGTGGCGCAGGTCGGACTTCGGATCGAAGGGGTTCCCCAGACTTTTCATGTGTTCCGTCTCCCGTGTTGATGCCCGGTCTTTCGAGGACTGACCGCGTCTGATGGGAAAAGGTTAACGCGGTCCGTCGCGTCGGTTGACGATTTTTCGGGAAACGCGGATTGATTGAATGCATCGTAAAATCAATTGTTTGACCCGCTCACCGCATCCCAATAAAATACGAATTTTCGTAATTTATGATTTTTCGTAACACGGATGCTGCGTTGCGGTATTGTTTCCGCATGAAAGATCTGTCGCCCGATTCGATCCTTGACCTGTGGCCTTGGCCCGCCGTCAGTGTGGACCCGGCCACCGACCGCATCTGCGCCGCCAATCCGGACGCCGAACGCCTTCTGGGGCGTCCGCTGGCCGGGGAGAGTTTCCTCGACTGCCTCGACGGCGACGCCGGTCATCTCGTGGTCTTTGCCGACGGGGTGCAGCACTACGGCCGCCACTGGACCCGCGAGCTCCGCCTGCTCCTGCCCGGGGGCGAACCGCGGCCCTGCGAGTTGAACGGCACTTACCTCCGCACCGCGGACGGCCACCGACTGCTGATCGCGCTCGTCCCGCTCGACGACCTTCAGGCGCGGCAGGACATCACCGAGGCGGGCACACTCCACCGCTCCGGCCTGATGGAGTGGAAGCGCACCCAGACCTTCTTTTCGGAACTGGAACGCCAGAACCAGCTGATCCTCGATGCGGCGGGCGAAGGCATCTACGGGATCAACGCGGACGGACAGACCACCTTCGTCAACCGCGCCGCGCAGGAAATGCTGGGCTGGTCGGCGGAGGATCTGCTGGGCCGCGACACCCATGCCATCATCCACCACCGCCACCTCGACGGAACGCCCTACGATCACCGCGACTGCCCGATCTACCATTCGTTCCGCAACGAACGTGTCAGCCGCGTGGAGAACGAGGTGTTCTGGCGCAAGGACGGCCGCCCGATCCAGGTCGAATACGTCTCGACCCCGATCTACGACGGGCAGGTGCTGGCCGGTGCCGTGGTGATCTTCCGCGACATCACCGACCGCAAGGAAAGCGAGCGGCGGCTGCGTGACGCCATGGCCGAGGTCGACGCCCTGCGCGACCGGCTGGAACAGGAGAACGCCTACCTCCAGGAAGAGATCAGCTCTGCGCGCGCGCATTACGATGTGGTGGGCGAAGCCCCCGCGATCCAGCGGACGCTGAAACAGGTGGAACTGGTGGCGCCGACCGATGCCAACGTGCTGATCACCGGGGAGTCGGGCACCGGCAAGTCGCTGGTCGCCGCCGCCGTGCACAAGGCGTCGGACCGCAGGCGCCGCTCGATGATCCGGCTGAACTGCGCCGCCCTGCCCGACAACATCGACAGCGAGCTTTTCGGGCAGGTCCGCCGCGACGGACGCGGGATCGACAAGGCCGGGCGGCTCGAACTGGCGCACGGCGGCACGCTGTTTCTGGAAGAGGTCGCCGACCTGCCGCTCGAGTTTCAGGGGCGGCTGCTGGATGCGCTGCGCGATCAGACCATCACCCGCGTCGGCGAGGACCGCCAGCGGCGGGTCAATGTCCGCATCATCGCCTGCACCAGCCGCGACCTGTCGCGCGAGGTCATGGCCGGTCGGTTCCGCGAGGACCTGTATTTCTTCCTCAACGTCTTCCCTATCGCGCTGACCCCGCTGCGCGAACGCACCGAGGACATCCCGCTTCTGGCCGCGCATTTCCTGCGTCTCGCCTGCCGCCGCACCAAACGCGCGGAGCCGACGATCACCACGGGCGCGATCCGCAAGCTCGTGGCCTATCACTGGCCCGGCAACGTGCGCGAGCTGGAGAACGTGATGGAACGCGCCCTGATCGTGTCCGAAGGCGACAAGCTGCGGATCGAGGGGCTGGATGCTTCGCTGCCCGCCAGCGGGCGGCCTGCCGGGAAGATCCTGACAGAACAGGAATTCCGCGCGGCGGAGATCGAGAACCTCGTCGCCTGCCTGAGGGAAACCGGCGGCAGGGTCGCGGGACCCGGCGGCGCGGCAGACATCCTCGGGGTGCGGCAGACGACGCTTTATTCCAGGATCCGCAAGTTTGGCATCACCCCGGCGATGTGGTCCTCACCTGCCGGCTGAGGCGCTGCAAGTGGCGGGCGGCGGACCTGTCGCTCTGCCCGTCTGCAGCGAGCACGAATTTACCTTGCTGCCGACTTCGCATATCGGTTCTTCAGACCTTTTCGACACAGGACAGCCAGCCATGACCGAGCCCTATGATCCCTCCGGCGAAGGCGCGCAGATGTCCTTTGACCGGTCCATGTCCTATGGCGACTACCTGCACCTCGATGCCATCCTCTCGGCACAGGCACCGCTGTCGGAGGCGCCGGACGAGATGCTCTTCATCATCCAGCACCAGACGTCCGAGCTCTGGATGCGGCTGGCCCTGCACGAACTGAACGCCGCCCGCACCGACCTTGCCGGCGAAGACGCGCGCCCCGCCTTCAAGCGGCTGACCCGGACCACGCGGATCTTCGAACAGCTCAACAGCGCGTGGGACGTGCTGCGCACCATGACGCCGTCGGATTACACCACCTTCCGCGAAACGCTGGGGCAGAGCTCGGGCTTCCAGTCCTACCAGTACCGCGAGATCGAGTTTCTGCTGGGCAACCGCAATCCCGCGATGATCCGTCCCCACGCCCACCGCCCCGAGATCGCCGCGCGGCTGGAGGAAGAACTGACCCGGCCCTCGCTCTACGATCTCGCCGTGGAGCGGCTGGCGCAGGCGATCCCCCTTCCCGACAAGGCAATGCAGCGGGACCGCGCCAGACCGCACGCGCCCGTCCCCGCGCTTCGCGAAGCCTGGGCCGAGGTGTACCGCAACCCGCAGGCGCACTGGGATCTCTACGAACTGGCGGAGAAGCTCGTGGACCTGGAGGACTACTTCCGCCGCTGGCGCTTCAACCATGTCACCACGGTCGAGCGGGTGATCGGCCTGAAGCGCGGCACCGGCGGCACGGGCGGCGTCAGCTACCTGCGGCGCATGCTGGAGGTGGAGCTGTTCCCGGATCTCTGGACCCTGCGCACCGATCTGTAATCGCAGGGCGCCGCGTGCACCTGCGACACGCCGCAGCAACAGCGCGGGAAAGCGGGGGCCGCCGGGGCGCCACGCCTTGACCTTGGCGCGGGAAGCCGCACAATCGAACAAAAGGGCGCGACATCGCGGCCCGCCAAATCAAAGCTCCCCCGAAGGAGATCCCATGCCTTTCACCCTGACCGTCAACGGAACCGCCCACGAGGTCGACCTGCCCGGCAACGTGCCGCTCCTCTGGGTGCTGCGCGATGCGCTGAACCTGACGGGCACCAAATACGGCTGCGGTGTCGCGTCCTGCGGCGCCTGCACCGTGCACATCGACGGCCAGCCGGTGCGGGCCTGCGTGACGCCGCTGGACAGTGTCGAGGGCGACGTGACCACCATCGAGGGGCTGGGCACACCCGACGCGCTGCACCGCCTGCAGAAGGCGTTCATCGACGCGCAGGTGCCGCAGTGCGGTTACTGCCAGTCGGGTCAGATCATGCAGGCGGCGGCCCTCCTGGAAGAGGTGCCGAACCCCACCGACCAGCAGATCGACGATGCCATGGCGGGCAACCTCTGCCGCTGCGGCACCTACCCCCGCATTCGCGCCGCCATCAAGTCCGCCGCGCAAGGAGCCTGATCCATGTCCAGCATCGGCAAGATCGCCCGACGCACCTTCCTGTTCGGCACGCTCGCCGTGGCCGGCGGCGCCGCCTTTGCCGCGTGGTACGTGGCGAAACCCGCCCCCAACCCGCTCGAGCCCGGCGAGGGCGAGACCGCGCTGAACCCCTGGGTGGTGATCGACAACGAGGGCATCACCGTCGTCGCCCCCCACGCGGAGATGGGCCAGGGCACGATGACCACATGGGCCGCGCTGATCGCCGAGGAACTCGACGTCACGCTCGACCAGATCCGCATCATCCACGGTCCGCCCGCGCAGGCCTATTACAACCACGCGATGCTGGGCCTCGCGGTCGAGGGCAAGGGCTATGACGCCTCCTCCCTCCAGCGTTCCCTCGGCGACCTGATCGGCCACGTGGGCAAGGTCATGTCGCTGCAGGTGACGGGCGGGTCGACGGCGATGAAGGACGGGTTCGAGCGGATGCGGGTGGTCGGCGCCACCACGCGCGAACTGCTGGTGCAGGCGGCTGCCAACCGGCTTGACGTTTCGCCCGCAGAGCTGGTCACCGACAAGGGCCACGTCATCGCACCGGACGGCACGAAAATCCCCTACACCCGCCTTGCCGCGGAGGCCGCCGAACTGGAGGCGCCGCGCATCGAGCTGCGCGAGCCGGAAGAGTGGAAGATCCTCGGCACCCGGTTCCAGCGCGTGGATATCCCCGCCAAGACCACCGGCACAGCAATCTTCGCCATCGACACCCGCCTGCCGGGCCAGAAGTTCGCGGCCATCCGCCTTGCCCCCACCCGCGCCACGGTGCGCGACTTCGACGCCTTCGAGGTCTCGCGCATGCCGGGGGTTGAGAAGGTGGTGGACCTTGGCGATGGCCTCGCGGTGATCGCCAGCAACACCTGGATCGCACAGGACGCGGTGAACCGCATTCCGGTCGAATGGAATGCGGCGCGCTACCAGAAGGACGACGCGGCGCTGGCCAAGGCGCTCGAGCAGGCCTTCGACAAGGAGCCGGATTCGATGCTGCGGGACGACGGCGACGTGACACGCCTGCACCGCGACGCCCAGCAGATCGAGGCGGAGTACCGCGTGCCCTTCCTCGCCCATGCGACGATGGAACCGCAAAGCTGCAACGCATGGTTCGACGGCGGCAAGCTGCGGCTCTGGACCGGCAGCCAGATGCCCACCTTCGCGGTCAGTGTCGCGGCAGAGGAAGCGGGCCTAGACGAGGACGACGTGGAAATGACCGTGACCTACCTCGGCGGCGGCTTTGGCCGGCGCGGCGAGGTCGATGCGGTGCGCTATGCCACGCGGATCGCCAAGGAGGTGCCGGGCTCGCCGGTGCTGCTGACCTATTCGCGCGAAGAGGACATGACTCACGACTTCTACCGCCCCGCCGCCATCGCGCGGTTCCGCGGTGCGGTGCGCGAGGGCACGGCCGAGATGCTGGAGGCGCGCATTTCCTCGGTCCCGGTGACCGGCCCTGCCCTGACGCGCGCGGCGGGTTTTGCGCCCGGCGGTCCGGATCAGGCCATCGTGGAGGGCGCCTTCAACCAGCCCTACGACATCTTCAATTACCGCGTGCAGGGCTTTGCCGCGTCGGAGATGCCGCCGGTCGGGTTCTGGCGCTCTGTCGGCTCGTCGATAAACGGTTTCTTCATGGAAAGTTTCATGGACGAGATGGCCCATGCCGCCGGGGCTGACCCGATCGAGTTCCGCCAGGCACTCTGCCGGGACGAGTTCCTGCCGGCGTGGGAAGTGCTGAACGCGGTCAAGGAGATGTCCGGTTGGACGGACGAGAAGCCCGAAGGCGTCGGGCGCGGCGTCGCCATGTGCTACAGCTTCGGCACGCCCGTGGCCGTGGTGGTCGAGGTCAGGATGCAGGACGATGCGATCCGGGTGACGCGCGCTTGGATGGCAGCCGACCCCGGCGTGGCGCTGGCCCCCGACAACATCGAGGCGCAGCTGACCGGCGGTCTCGCCATGGGGCTGTCGGCGGCCATCGGCGAAGAGATCACTTTTGCCGAGGGCGCCGTCCAGCAGAGGAACTTCCCGGATTACGAGCCGCTGCGCATCACCCAGATGCCGCAGGTCCGTGTCCGCATCCTCGAGACCCAGGAACACATCGGCGGTATCGGGGAGCCTGGCACACCGCCCGCCGCCCCCGCGCTGGCCAACGCGATCTTCGACCTGACCGGCGAGCGTTACCGCACCCTGCCGCTCAAGCACCACGTCGACTTCTACGTCTGACCGTCTTTGCATTTGACCACGAACGCCCGGCCCCTTGCCGGGCGTTCGCCTTTAGCGGGTAGGGAATCCCGCCGTTGGCTGCGCGACCCAATGCCCCCATGTCTCCCTCATGAATTGAACCCCGGATTTATCAGCCCGGATCTTTTTCAGGAGGAGGACCACATCATGCGCGGCGCAAAGCAACGGCGATACAACGACCGGATCACCCTTCGGACCGATGCGGCACAGGGGACCGCGTGGCTGGACGACACAGAGGCGCGGCTGAACGCAATCGCGCCCGGCTGGCACTTCCTCGCCACCTACCTGATCGCCTACATCGACCGCCCGCTGCTGATCGTGCCGCGCACGTCCGGTGCGCTCACACCAGAGGGCAGCCTGCACCGGAAGGGCCGCGGTTTCGTGCTGGAGTTCTCTCCCGAAGACCTGCAGGCGGAAGACCGGAGCGGCCCGTGGCAGGGCGACCCGGACGCCTTCCTTGTCCATGCGCTGGCGCGGGTGATGCTGGCCTGCCAGGGGCTCGACGACGACACGCCCTTCACCGGCGCGCGCAGCCATTGGCGCTGTCCGGCGGACTTCCTGGCCGTCACGCTCACCAACATCTTCCGGTCGGAGGCGGATCCCCAAGCCACCCTGCGAGGCAGTGCGTCGGACGATGCCTTTTATCCCATGAGCGCCGATCCGGGCGCGTTTCACGCCGACCACCGCGACCTCTTCCTGCGCGTCTTCCGGCGGCAGGAGCACGTCTTCTGGCACCTCGCACAGGCGCATTACGCTTCGTTCAATCCGTTCAACGACATTGTCACGAACCTCAGCCTGCGCGAGCTTTATCCGTCGCGCAGGCGGGGCGGATCGCCGGAGACATTGGCAAGGGCGGCCTGATCAGCCGTTCCCCATGCCACTTCCGGCAAAGCCCGGTGTGCCGCCATCGGTGAAGATTCACCATAACCGGCAGGCACCGTCACCTGAGAGGTCGTCACCGAAGGCGATCGTGTCGCCCCTCCGCACAATGGTGACGGCCAAACGACGCGTCCGGCCCGCGTTTCCCAGTCCGTCACATTTGACGCGAATTTGACGCGATTGTTCCGCAAAACCGCCCATCCACTCCCGTAGACCGATCAACGGAAGGCCCCTGAGAGGCCGTTGTTTCGAGCAGTCGCCGCCCCAAGAGGCGCACCCTTCCCCGTGCGTGTACCGGGAGGGCACAGGATCGGTTTGTCATGGCCACGTACAGAGTAGAGTTCTATTCCTTCAACCCGCAGGGCGTGATCCCCACCTCGGGCAGCTTCACCTGGACCGGGCCATCCACCTACAACGCCACCGCCTCGATCACCGACAACGAAGCAGGCGTTCAGGGCTACACGCTGGACGACGACAGCGCCGGCGCAGAGAGCGCCTTCGGCACGGCGACCACGACCTCCGGCACCTCGACCAACGTCAGCATGGACGCCGAGATCGTCTGGACCGTCACCGACACCGTGACCGGGCAGACCTTCCAGGTCGCACAGCTCGAGATCGAGGGCGGCGGAGCCAGCGGGTTCTACACCCTGTCCGAACAGCCGATGGTGGCGGGCAGAACCTACACCGTTTCCGGCTACGACTCGAACCCGGACGTCACGGCGGGCGACATCGCCTTCTCGTTCCGCGACTACACCAACGGCGTGATCGAGGGCACCTCGGGCAACGACGCCATCGACCCGACTTTCGTGGACATCCATGGCGAAAGCCCCGACGACACCATCGGCACCAACGCCGATTCCATCGCGGCGGGCGCCGGGAACGACACCGTCGTCGCCGGTTGGGGCAACGACACCGTGCTGGGCCAGGATGGTGCCGACCTGATATACGGCGACTACGGCAGCTACACGCCAACCAACATCGCCGCGGACCTGAACTGGAGCCAGCAGGGCGCGAGCGGCACCAACCTCGCGGGCGGCTTCACCCAGGATACCGGCAACATCGACGTCACGCTGGGCTTTGTCAGCACCGGCAACAACAACCCCACCTTCCAGGTCGACACCAGCCAGACACAGTATTCGCAGGCCGGAGAAGGGTTCAGCGGCACGTCCTCTCTCTACCTCTACGGCCAGGGGGATGGCTCCACCTCGCGCACGACCATGACCTTCGGCCGCTCTGCCGGTGCGTCGGTCGAGGACGAGGTGGTCAACGTCTCGTTCCGCATCAACGACATCGACTGGGGCGCGAACAACCACACCGACCAGATCACGATCAACGCCTATGACGCCGACGGCAATTCCGTCGCCGTCACCATCACGCCGGGCAGCACCGACACGGTGTCGGGCAACACGATCACCGCGGGCACGGTGGCAGAGGCGACCAGCGACTCGGGCGGTTCGGCCCTGATCGAGATCGCCGGGCCGGTGAAGACGGTCGAGATCATCTACGGCAACCTCCAGACCAACACCCAGGGCATCTGGGTCACTGACGTCCAGTTCGAGGCCGTGCCTATTGCGCAGGGCAACGACAGCCTGTCCGGCGGCACCGGCAACGACACGATCTACGGCGAGGCCGGGAACGACACGCTGGACGGCGGCGCCGACAACGACCGCCTGTTCGGCGGCGACGGCACGGACAGCCTGCTGGGCGGGACAGGCACCGACACGCTCGACGGAGGTGCGGGAAACGACACGCTCGACGGTCAGGACGGCGCGGACAGCCTGTTCGGCGGGACAGGCAACGATTCCCTGGTCGGCGGCGCGGGCAACGACACGCTCGAAGGCGGTGCCGGGGCCGATGTGCTGAACGGTGGCACGGGGCTGGACTACGCATCCTACGCATCCTCCGGATCCGGCGTGACGGTCAACCTTGCGACCAACACCTTCTCGGGCGGCGACGCGACCGGGGACACCAACGGCGGCGGGCTGGACGGCATCATCGGCTCTGCCTTTGACGACAGCCTGACCGGCTACGACGCGCAGGGGTCGGACGCCGATGGCATCTGGACCAACGTCATCTACGGCGGCGGCGGCAACGACACCATTGCCGGTCTGGCGGGCGACGACAGCCTTTACGGCGAAGACGGCAACGACAGCGTCGATGGCGGCGACGGCAACGATTACGTCTCTGGCGGGACCGGCAACGACACGCTGCTGGGCGGTCTGGGCAACGACACAATCGATGGCGGCAGCGGTTCGGATTCGATCACCGGCGGCGCTGGCAGCGACACCATCAACGGAGGGTCCGGCAACGACACGGTCGACGCGGGCACCGGCAACGACACCGTCCTCGGCGGCGTCGGCTTCGACTGGCTTTACGGTAACGAGGGCGACGACCTGCTGCAGGGCGACGGCGGCAACGACACGCTCCTCGGGGGCGCGGGCGCCGACACGCTGGACGGCGGTGCGAACGAGGACGTGCTGGCGGGCGAAGCAGGCGCCGACAGCATCCTCGGCGGCACGGGCAACGACCTGATCTATGCAGCCCAGGGCGACACGATCAACGCGGGCGACGGCGACGACACCATCACGCTGGTCGATCTGGCAGAGGCCGGGTCTGCCGCGATCTTCATCGAAGGTTCGACCACCGGGCAGACCGGCGGCGACACGCTGAACCTGAACGGCGTGGCCGACCGCGGCACCATGGTCATCACATCAGACGTGGACGGCGAACTGACCGGCACCGTGCAGATGCACGATGGCACGCTGGTCAGCTTCTCGAACATCGATCAGGTGATCTGCTACACGCCCGGGACCCGCATCCTGACGACGACGGGCTATCGCGCGGTCGAGACGCTGCGCCCCGGCGACCTGATCGAGACCCGTGACGACGGCCCGCAACCGCTGCGCTGGATCGGCCAGAGCCGCCGCCTCGCCCGCGGCAAGACCGCCCCGATAAGGATCGCGCCCCACACGCTGCCGACCGATCCGGCGCTGCGCGATCCGCGTCCGCTGCTTGTCTCGCCGCAGCACCGGCTGCTGATCGAGGGCTTCGAGGCAGAGCTTCTGTTCGGCGAGGAAGAGGTCTTTGCCGCCGCCACGCATCTGGTGGGGGCCGAGGGCGTGACCCGGCAGCAAGGCAACGAAGTGACCTACGTTCACCTCGCGCTGGACCGGCACCAGGTGATCTGGGCGGAAGGCGTAGCCTCCGAGAGCTTCTTCATCGGTCCGCAGGCGCTGGATAGCCTCACGCCGGACCTGCACGCCGGTCTGATCGAGGTCTTCCCGCAACTGGTGGAGGGCACCGCATGGTATGGCGCCACCGCCCGCCCCTGCCTGAAGCGCCACGAGACGGAGATGCTGCTGAAGGAGATGACACAGTCGCTCAGGCAGGCGGCGTGACGCCCTGCGGGTGAGGCGCACAAGTGGCGGACGAGGGCCGAGAGCGCCCGCAAAACCACAAGATGCAAGGTGCCGAAGGGGATGCGCGCGCCATGTGCAAAGGCGGTGCACAACCCGCGCCGAACCGCTTCCCTCGCTTGCCGCAGCGTCAGGCCCAGGCCTAGTCTCCACAGCAGGAGCAACGAGATTCTCGGGGACATTCTCATCATGCGACGTATCACGCGGGGCCTCGCGGCCCTTTCCCTGTGCCTTGTCCAAAGCGGCATCGCGCAGGCCCAGGTCGTTCTGCCGGGTGACACCGTGACACCCTATTTTAACGACGTGCGCGGCTGGCGCGTGGATGTCGTCTCGGAACAGCCCGGGCGCGGGTTTGTGGGCTGCCGGGCGTCGCGCCTCATCGACGCCGACGCAGTGGCCATCGACCGGATCGAGGGCGTCTGGCGGTTCATCTTCCCGACCGGCGTCTCCGCCGTCTACGAAGGCGGCACGATGGATTACGACAAATACAGCATCGACGCGCAGTTCGACCTGCGTGAGGGCTGGGCGGTGCGGTTCCTAGAAGGCCAGGAGCTGGCGCTGCTGAAGGGCGCCGGGCTGGTCGGCGTCTCTGTGAACAACGACCCCAAGGGCGCACGCGGCTATTCGATGGCCGGTTCTACCGCGGCGTCGCTGAAGGTCGAGGAGTGCGTTCAGCGCGGCGGCCAGACGGCGTCGGCCGTGCCCTCCACGCCCCCGGCCCCGCCTGCCCCGTCGCCGGGCGCCAACGCGTCGGCGATGCCGCTGATCTTCTACCAGGTGCCGGTGGGCGAGTCGCAGGTGGGCGACTGCGACATGGGTTTCACGGAACCCTACCGCTGCACCTTCGACGGCCAGCCGCCGCAGCCCGGCTACAGCCATTCCCTGCTGGTGCAGGATGCCTTCGGCGAAGCACCATCCATGACGATCAACGTCATCGACACGGCCCATGCCCATGTCTGGGCATCGCTGGACGGCGGAAGCTGGATGTACCTGGGCAACTGGCACCCGACGGACGGCGGCACCTGCGCCGAACCGGACGCCACACAGACCCCGGACGCGAAGGCCAACATCGGCCAGGATTACTGGAAGATCTGCATTCTCCAGTGATGCACGGGGAGGGGGCGGATTGACTGTCCCCTCGGCGCCTCAAGGGGTGGGCCTTCGGGTTCATCCCTTCACAGCCAGGACCGAAGTCCCGCCGTCTCAGGCGCTTTTCAGAAGATCGGTGTGCTTGCCGCGTGCCCAGTCGCGAACGGCGTCCCCGAAGGCCTGGAACAGCGGGCGGGAGACAGGGTCGTTCGCGGCATCCCATTCCGGGTGCCACTGCACCGAAAGCGTGAACCCCTTGGCGCCTTCGACGTAGATAGCCTCCGGCGTGCCGTCGGGGGCATAGCCCTCGATCACGATCCGGCGTCCCGGCGTCTTGATGCCCTGGCCGTGCAGGGTGTTGGTCATCACCTCGGTCGCGCCGAACAGCCGGTGGAACACGCCGCGCTCTGTCAGGGTTACCTTGTGGCGCAGGGCGAACTTCTCTTCGATGGTGCCGTCCGGCGGCATCCGGTGGTTCATCCGTCCCGGCAGGTCGCGGATTTCCGGGTAGAGCGTGCCGCCCATCGCCACGTTGACCTCCTGGAAGCCGCGGCAGATGCCGAAGAACGGCTGGCCCCGCTCGACGCAGGCACGGACCAGCGGCAGGGTGATCCCGTCGCGATATCGGTCGTGGGCGCCATGCGCTTCCGTCCATTCCTCTCCGTATTCCTCGGGGTGGACGTTGGGCCGGCCGCCGGTCAGCAGGAAGCCATCACAGACCTCCATCAGCTCGTCCACCGACACCAGGCGCGGATCGGCGGGTATCAGCAGGGGCATGCATCCGGACACCTGCGCGACGGCCTCGGAGTTCATCGTGCCGCCGGCGTGGGCGGGGTACTGATCGTTGATGAGATGCGAGTTGCCGATGATGCCGACGACGGGGCGCTTCATGCCGTGCTCCTTCTGTTCCACCATAACCTAGAGCACAAAATGGTTCAGAAAAAGATCAAGCGCGCGCACGGCAGGTCTGTTTCAGCACACATGTGCCGATCGAGATCACGAATGCAGCACAAGATGTGCGACGGATGCCGCAGGTGCACGGTCCGCGATCCGCCCTGGCCGTGGCGCGGTTTCCGGAGGGGGCGCCATGACTTGTGGCGTGTGCTCGATCCCAGCGAAAGCGGCCCGTTTCGCCCGGAATCGCGTTGAACAAACGCGCGGCGGATGGTCGGATACTGGCAGGCCATGGACACCGCCTTCCAAGGCCCGATCACGCGAGGGAGAAGACGATGCGCGCGCCGACAGACACCATGACACCCGAGGCGATCGACCTCTCCTCTTGGGACCGGGCCGAGCATTTCCATTTCTTCCGCGCCTATGCCCGTCCGCATTACGCCGTCACCTGCCGCCTGGACGCCTCGCACCTGATGGACCGGCGCCACGCCGACCGGATTTCGCCGTTCCGCGCCTGCCTGCACGCCATGGGCACGGGTCTGAACGCCAGCGCGGCGCTCCGCACCCGGTTCCGGGGCGACGAGGTCGTGCGCCATGACCGCATCGGCCTGTCCATCACCGTCCCCCGTGAGCGCGAGGGCTTTGCCTATGCCTACCTGCCATGGCAGCCCGACTTCGCCGCTTTCGACCGCGATGCGGCAGAACGGATGGAGGCCGCGGCCAAGGAGACCGGGCTGAAGACATCGGACATCAGCGGCGACGGCGTCGCCTACCTGTCCTGCCTGCCGTGGATGGACTTCACCGCGCTCGACCACGCGGTGCCGGACGCGGACGACTGCATCCCGCGCGTGTCGTGGGGCAAGATCGTGAAGGAAGGCGGCCGCCACAGGGTCGCCGTCAACATCCAGGTGCATCATGCCGTGGTGCACGGCGCCGACCTCGGCCAGTTCTACCAGGAAACGCAGACCGCGCTGAACGCCCTGTAAGGGAGAAGGCTCAGGCCGCTTCCTCGTCCTGTTCCGCCTGCTGGCGCTGCCAAAGCGCGGCATAGCGCCCGCCCTTCTCCAGAAGCGCCTCGTGGGTGCCCTCCTCGACCACCTCGCCCTGTTCCAGCACCACGATGCGGTCGGAATCGGCGATGGTGGACAGGCGGTGCGCGATGGTCAGCACGGTGCGCCCCTCGCCCGCGCGGCGCAGCGCGTCCTGGATCGAAGCCTCCGTCTCCGTGTCGAGCGCCGAGGTCGCCTCGTCCAGCAGCAGCACGGGCGGGTTCTTCAGGAGCGTCCGGGCGATGCCGACGCGCTGCTTCTCGCCGCCCGAAAGCTTGAGCCCGCGTTCGCCCACCTGCGTGTCGTAGCCTTCGGGCAGCGCCTCGATGAAGGTGTGGATCTGCGCGGCGCGCGCCGCCGCGACGATCTCTTCGTCGGTGGCGCCATCACGCCCGTAGGCGATGTTGTAACGGATCGTATCGTTGAAGAGCACAGTGTCCTGCGGCACGACCCCGATTGCGGCGTGCAGGCTGTCCTGCGTCACGTCCCGCAGGTCCTGCCCGTCGATGCGGATCGCGCCGCCGTTCACGTCGTAGAACCGGAAAAGCAGCCGCCCGATGGTCGACTTCCCCGACCCCGACGGCCCCACCAGCGCCACGCGTTCGCCCGCGCCCACGTTGATCGACACGCCCTTCAGGATGGGGCGCGCAGGGTCGTAGCCGAAGCGCACGTCCTCCAGCGAAACGGCGCCGCCGGACACCGACAGCGCAGGCGCGCCCGGCTTGTCGGAGACTTCCTGCGGCTGTTCGAGCAGGTCGAACATTTCGCCCATGTCGACCAGGGCCTGACGGATCTCGCGGTAGACCGTGCCAAGGAAGTTCAGCGGCATGGTGATCTGGATCATGTAGGCGTTGACCATCACAAAGTCGCCCACGGTCAGCGCGCCGTTCTGCACGCCCACAGCCGCCATGACCATCACGATCACGAGGCCCGTGGTGATGATGAGCGACTGGCCGAAGTTCAGCATGGCAAGCGAGGTCGCAGTCTTCACCGCCGCCACTTCGTAGCCCTGCATGGCCCGGTCGTAGCGCGCGGCCTCGCGCCCTTCGGCTCCGAAATACTTCACCGTCTCGAAATTCAGAAGCGAGTCGATGGCCTTCTGGTTGGCGTCGGTGTCCTGGTCGTTCATCTGGCGACGCAGCTTCACCCGCCACTCGGTGACCTTGAAGGTGAACCAGACATAAAGCCCGATGACGCTGGCCACGACGACAAGATACCAGACGTCGAACAGGTAAAAGAGCACCGCCCCCACCAGCACCAGTTCCAGCACAAGCGGCCCGATGCTGAACAGCAGGAAGCGCAGCAGGAATTCGACGCCCTTCACCCCGCGCTCGATGATGCGGGACAGGCCGCCCGTCTTGCGGGTGATGTGGTAGCGCAGGCTCAGGCGGTGGATGTGTTCGAAGGTCTCCAGCGCCAGGGCCCGCAGGGCGCGCTGCCCGACGCGGGCAAAGACGCCGTCGCGCAACTGCTGGAAGCCGACCGACATCAGCCGCGCCAGACCGTAGGCGACCGTCAGCCCCACCGCCCCCAGTGCCAGGTCCGAAACCTTGCCGTCCAGCGCATCGACCGCCTGCTTGTAGAGGATGGGCGTGCCCACCGCCACCAGCTTCGAGATCAGCAGCAGCACCAAGGCGATCACCACACGGCGCTTCACCCAGTCCTGCCCTTCCGGCCACAGATAGGGACCGACACGGCGGATCGTGCGCATGCCGGAGCGGCGCTCTTCGCGGGCGATCTCCTTTGCGGTGGTGTCTGCGGCCATGCCGGCTCTCCTGTGCCTAACACGCGCCCGAACAGGCGCGCCTGGGTCTGTCATGTCGGAAAGGGCCGCGCCTTTGCGGGCGCAGCATCCGCGCAGCGCCTTACCTAGCCCGCGATGGAAGGAAGGACCAGCCCCGGATCACTCTCCGGCGGCGGCTGTGCCATCCGGCAGGTCGAAGATCTGGCCCGGGTAGATCAGGTCGGGATCGCGGATACGGTCCCGGTTGGCCCGGAAGATCTTCACGTATTCGATGCCGTGGCCGTAGCGGTCCTCGGAAATCCCCCAGAGCGTGTTGCCCGGCTGGACCGTGATCTCGGAGATCGGTCCTTCGCCCCGCTGCAGGCTGGCCAGCAGGTCCGGGTCCTCGCGCAGGAACGGGCTTTCGACGCGGGCCAGCACGGTGCCGTCGCCGTCGATCTGATCGACGCGCAGCGTGTAGGTGCCGGTGTCGACCTCCGGCAATTCCACCTTCCAGCGTCCGCTTTCGGCGATGCGCGACGTGGTGACGGGCCGGTTGTCGAGGTAGACGCGGACAAAGGCGTCATCCGCCCCCCTGCCCGTCAGAAGCACCTCGCCCGCGCTGCCGTAGTTGATCGTGTCGAGCGCCACCTCGTCCGGCTGGAGCGGACCGGAGGCCAGCACCTCCACCCCGCGCGGGCCGGTGACAAAGACCTTGGGCGCCTGCGGCGCGCCGGTCTCGCCGGGCTTAGGCGCGGGGTCGCGCGCTGCGATGGCGTCGTCCTGCGCGGGCGGCGTGCCCGCCGGGGCCGCACCGTCTGCCGGCGTGGCAGGTGCGCCCGGTTCGGCGGCGGTCACGCTGGGCGGTGCCTCCAGTCTGTCGTCTGCCTGCGGGGCGCTGCCAGACGCGGTGGCTAGGTCGAGCGTGCCGGGCGCCGCGGCACGCGGTGCGGAGAAGGACGCAAGCCCGCCGGCAGAGACCGCCTCATCCTGCCCCACGTCGTCGCCAAGCGCCTGAGGCGCGTCACCGGGCTGCGGCATCGGCGCGGCGGAGGCCACGGCGTCGGGGCTGGGTGCGGCGGCTGGGGACGTGCGGACATCGGCAGCGCCAAGCGCCGTTCCATCGGTCTGCGGCCCGGGCACGGCGGCGCCGTCGGGGGCCTGCGGCTGGGTCAGCGGTCCGGGGGCGGCGGCCGCCCGTTGTTCGAAGCGCGGCGGCTGCGTCACGTCGCTGGACAAGGCCGAGGGGGCGACGATGACCTCATCTTCCGACATGACTTCCCCGGTGTCGGCGCGGCTGCGCAGGCGCAGCACCGAGGCCTTGCCTTGGGACGGCAGTTCGAGGAAGGCCACGAATTTCCCATCCTGCCCGATCAGGGCGGTGGCTGCCGGGTCGCCGTCGACCAGCACGTCGATCTCGGCGCCCGGCAGTCCGGCGCCCGCCACCAGCGTGCTGCCACCGGGCTCAGCGCGCACTGTATCGAAGCTAGGCGCGGAGGGATTGGCGGCTGCTGTCTCGCCTGCCTCGGGCATCGCATCGGATGTGTCGGATGTCGCTGCCGGATCGGACGGGGCCGCGACGACAGCATTTTCCTCTGCCCCGCTTTCTGCTGCATCAGATGCGGCTGTGCCGCTTTCTGCCAAATCCGGCGCGTCGGTCGTCTGGGCCTGTTCGGTTTCTGCCTGCGCCGCCTCGACCGGCGCCGCTGCCTCAGTCGCTTCCACGACCGCCCCGGTGTCCCCACCGTCGGCCGACGCACCCGCGTTCTCCGTTCCCGCGTTGCCCGCCTGCGTCGATGCCGTCTGCGGCGCATCCGCCCCCTGCGAGGCGCGCGCCGGGTCGTCAGCCGTGGTATCGTCCCCGCCCGGCAGGTCGATCAGCCCGAGCGCCAGAGCCACGGCCACTGCCCCCGCAACGGCCGCCCCTCCCAGTGCGCTGTTCTTCAAGGTATTGGTCATGGCAGTCTTTCAAACGGCTGCCCTGCGGCAGATGGCTCCCCAAAGCCGTCCACAGGGTGGTTGAGCGTGTATATCCCACGGTCTAGGTTGGGTCAAAAGCCGATTTTCCTGCACAAATCCAGCATAAGGGACCGCGCATGCTCAGAAAATCCATCTGCGTGTACTGCGGGTCGCGTCCGGGCGACCGCGAGACATACACGACCGAGGCCACCTCGCTGGGCACCGCCATCGCCGACGAAGGCTGGCGGCTGGTCTACGGTGCGGGCGATGTGGGGCTGATGGGGACCGTTGCCCGCGCCGCGCAGGCCGCCGGGGGCGAGACCTTCGGCGTCATTCCCCAGCATCTGCAGGCACGCGAAGTGGGCAAGTCCGACCTGACCACCTTCATCGTCACGGAGACCATGCACGAACGCAAGAAGGTCATGCTGATGAACGCCGATGCGGTGGTGGTGATGCCGGGCGGGCCGGGTTCTCTGGACGAGTTCTTCGAGGTGCTGACCTGGCGCCAGCTTGGCCTGCATCAGAAACCCATCGTGCTGCTGAACGTCGAGGATTACTGGGCACCGCTGGTCGCGCTGCTGGACCACGTGGTGGACAGCGGCTTC
Organism: Sagittula sp. P11; assembly: GCF_002814095.1. Taxonomy (NCBI): domain Bacteria; kingdom Pseudomonadati; phylum Pseudomonadota; class Alphaproteobacteria; order Rhodobacterales; family Roseobacteraceae; genus Sagittula; species Sagittula sp. P11. Next base: position 3,730,814 of record NZ_CP021913.1, on the reverse strand, counting down.
GCCGACAGCTCGCTCCTCGACTTCGTTCAGAGCGGCGGCTCGGCCCTCGACACCATGGCGCTCCTGCGCCGCGCCCTCTCCTGAGACAGCGACTGGAAGGAATAGATCGCCAGCGCAATCCAGATCAGCGCGAAGGCCACAAGCTGGAAGGTGTTCAGCGGTTCGCCGAACAGCACCACGGCGCAGAAGAACTGCAGCGTCGGGTTCAGGTATTGCAGGAGGCCCAGCGTCGCCATGTTCACCCGCTGCGCGGCGGCAGAGAACAGGATCAGCGGCAATGCGGTCAGGACACCGGAGAAGAGCAGCAGGGCGGACAGACCGATGTCGGCGCCGAACACGCCTCCGCCGTTCCAATGCACATGGACGAGCCAGCCCAGCCCCAGCGGCGTCAGGACCAGCACCTCGGCGGTGACGGAGGTCATCGCGCCTACGGTCAGCCGCTTCTTCACCAGACCGTAGAGGCCGAAGGTCAGCGCGATGACCAGCGATATCCAGGGCGCCACGCCCAGGCCCAGCGTCAGCTGCGTGACGGCCAGGGCCGCAAGGCCGACGGCCAGCCATTGCAGGGGCGCCAGGCGTTCCTTGAGCACCACGGTTGCGAGCAACACCGCGACCAGCGGGAACATGTAGTAGCCCAGCGAGGCCTCAACGACATGGTCCGACTGAACCGAGAAGATGAACAGGAACCAGTTCACCGATATCGTCATCGCGGCCAAGGCCACAATCGCCACGGACCGCCCGTTGCCAAGCGCCAGACGCAACCGGCCAAGTCGCCGCTGCACAGCGAGGATCCCGGCGAAGGTCACGAAAGACCAGATCGTCCTGTGCGCCAGCAGCTCCAGCGGCGGCACCTCCACCAGCAGCTTGTAGTATATCGGAGACAACCCCCAGATCGAGCACGCGCCGATCATGCAAAGGATACCCTGGATCTGTGGGGACATAAAAAACGCTCCGGAAGGACGGACCCGTGGTAGTCAGCCCCTCCCGGAGGGGCAAGGGCCGAAGCCCCGGTGTAATCGCGAAGTTGCGGTTATGGTCCGCCTGCGGAACGACGAAGGGGCGCGGATGAACCGCGCCCCTTGTCTGGATCTCGATCCGGGTCGGGATTACATGCGCGAGGCCACGTTTTCCCAGTTCACCAGGTTGTCGAGGAAGTTCTGCAGGTAGGCCGGACGCTTGTTGCGGAAGTCGATGTAGTAGGAGTGCTCCCACACGTCGCAGCCCAGCAGGGCTGTCTGGCCGAAGCACAGCGGGTTCACGCCGTTCTCGGTCTTGGTGACCTTCAGGCCGCCGTCGGTGTCCTTCACCAGCCATGCCCAGCCGGAGCCGAACTGGCCGCCGCCCGCTGCGGCGAACTCTTCCTTGAACTTGTCGACGGTGCCGAAGCTGTCCTTGATCGCGGCTTCAAGCTCGGACGGCATCGCGCCCTTGTTCGGACCCATCATTTCCCAGAACTGGCAGTGGTTCCAGTGCTGCGACGCGTTGTTGAAGATGCCCGACTGGGCGACGGCACCGGAATTATAGGTGCCCTTGATGATCTCCTCGACGCTCTTGCCTTCCCACTCGGTGCCGGCGATCAGCTTGTTGCCGTTGTCGACGTAGGCCTTGTGGTGGATGTCGTGGTGGTACTCCATTGTTTCCTTGCTCATGCCGCTGGAGGCCAGCGCGTCGTGTGCATAGGGAAGATCGGGAAGTTCGAAAGCCATTGGGTTACCCTCTCCGTATTGGCAAGTCTCGGATACTTACCTGTTCCTGTGGACGGCGGAGGTCAAGTGAATGTCGCGAAAATCCGCATCCCGCTCAACGGGAGAGGGTGTCCACCTGGCAGGTCCCGCCCCGGGTGAAGTTGTTCGCATAGCCCGTGGGTTCGGCGAGGATGGAGAAGTGCCCGGAGGACTTCACGTAGGTGCCACGATACCTCAACTTGACCGGGCTGACCTGCAGGATGACTTCAACCGTCCATGCGAACGTGGTGCGGGATGCGTTGTCCACGACAAGCCTGCCTTCCACCGGCTGCCCGTCGTTGAAGGCAAGGATCATGGCGTCAGACACCACCACGCGGTCGCTGGCGGTGTCGCGGATGATGAAGACCAGCGGCTGGATGATGTCCAGCGACTCCGACCCGCGGACCGCGCACTTGTAGGCCACAAGGTCGGCTTCGGCCGCCGTGGCGACGCTCGCACATATGGCGACGAACGCCGCGGTGAGCCATCTCAACATGCGCCGTTCCTCGCTTTCCGCCGCTCGGCCACTATTGGCGAGCGGCGGTGCGAACACAACCGTCAGCGCGCCGCGCTGCGGAAATAGTCGACGCGGCTGTCGGGGTGGGCAGCGGTGCTCAGCAGCTCGAACATGTAGTCGGCCACGGAGCGGAAGCAGAACAGCGTCGCCGTCTCTTCGCCCTCCAGCCAGACACCGGCGGCGACCTGACCGAAGCGGGTACGCCGCAGCTCACCCGGCTGTAGACCGTCCGGCGCCATGTCGAGCGGTGCGAGCTTGGCGATCACCTCGCGCACGGCACGGCCCTGAAGCCGGAACATCGCGCGGGCGTCGGACACGTCCAGCACAAGCGCGTGCTGGTCCGACAGCGCCTCTACCAGTTTCGCGGCGCTTTCCGAGGCCTCCGCATGCGGCACGAGCATCATCAGCTCGTCCGGCGACATCCACAGCAGGCCGCGTGCGCCATCCACCGAGGCACCGCGCTGTTCCGGGAAGGCGACCCTGGCCACACCCGACACTGCCTCGCGGAAGGCGTCGGAGGCAAAGTCGCCGCGGATCGTGACCATGCCCTGCAGACCGATGGCGCGGACCTCGACAAGGCCCTCGTACACTGCGAGTTCAGACATTCTGCTTCTCTCCTTCCGGATCGTAGAAGACCGGGCTGACGATGCAGGCGGCCACTTCGGTTTCGCCATCGTCCTTCATGAAACTGATGGTTTCGCCCATCCGCTGCGGACCGTTGTGCACCAGACCCATGGCGATGCCCTTCTTCAGCGTGGGCGACCAGTAGGTCGAGGTCACGCGGCCCTGGGTGTTGCGCTGGCCGTTGGCGTTCCGGCCCGGGGCCACCGCGTAGGCGCCATCCGGCAGGACGGAGCCGTCCACCGTCTCCAGCCCTACCAGTTGCCAGCGGTCGGGATTGTCCATGAAGTTGCGCGCCTGCGCCCGCTTGCCGATGTAGTCGTCTTTCTTCTTCGAGATCGCCCAGTGCAGGCCAAGATCCTGTGGGATCACCGTGCCGTCGGTCTCGTCGCCGATCATGATGAAGCCCTTCTCGGCCCGCATCACGTGCAGCGCCTCTGTACCGTAGGGCGTCGCGTCAAACTCCTTGCCAGCCTCGATCAGTTTGTCCCAGAGCGCGCGGCCCTGGCTTGCGGGCACCGCGATCTCGTAGCTCAGTTCCCCCGAGAAGGAGATCCGGTAGATGCGCACCGGGAACCCGCCCAGCGTGCCGTCCTTCCAGTCCATGAAGGCCATCGCCTCTTTCGAGACGTCCATGCCGCCGAGCTTCTCCAGCAGTTTCCGGGCGTTGGGACCGACAACGGCGATCTGAGCGTAGGCTTCGGTGACGTTGGCGGTGTAGACCTTCCAGTCCCACCATTCGGTCTGCAGCCATTCCTCCATGTGGGCATGGATACGGTCCGCGCCGCCGGTCGTGGTGTGGCAGAGGAAGGTGTCCTCATCGATCCGCGCCACGACCCCGTCGTCGGTGAGGAAGCCGTTCTCCGTGCACATCAGGCCGTAGCGGCATTTGCCCGGCTTCAGCGTGCTCATCATGTTGGTGTAGAGCATGTCGAGGAACCGGCCTGCGTCCGGACCCTTCACGATGATCTTGCCGAGCGTGGAAGCGTCAAGCATTCCAACGCTTTGGCGCGTGGCGTTGATCTCGCGGTTGACGGCATCTTCGACGCTTTCCCCGGACTTGGGGAAGGCATAGGGACGGCGCCAGTCGCCGACCGGCTCGAACGTCGCGCCATTGGCTTCGTGCCAGCCGTGGATCGGCGTCTTGCGCAGCGGATGGAACAGGTCGCCACGCGCATCGCCTGCAATCGCCCCCATCGAGATGGGCGTGTAAGGCGGACGGAAGGTGGTCGTGCCGACCTGCGGGATCGGCTCTCCCAACGCATCAGAAAGGATCGCCAGACCGTTGATGTTGCTCAGTTTCCCCTGATCCGTCGCCATGCCAAGCGTGGTGTAGCGCTTGGTATGTTCGACGGAGCGGTAACCCTCGCGCGCCGCAAGCTGGACGTCCGACACCTTCACGTCGTTCTGGTAGTCGAGCCAGGCCTTCATTCGCAGCCCGTCGTGCGCGCGTTCCGGCATCAGCCAGACCTGCATGAGCGGCGCCTCTTCGGCGGCCTCTCCGGCGGGCGTTCCCGGCAGATCGGCCTCGGAGACACCAAACGTAGACAACACGGACTTTGCAGCCTTGTCAGCGTCTTGCAGCGTATCGTTTATGTGCATCGCGCCGCTTGCGCTGCCCGCGGTGGTGACGAATGCCTTGCCGTCCACGCCCGTGGGCGCACGCGACGGATCGGGCTTGAAGTAGGCCTGCGCATCGTCCCACGTCAACTTGCCGCCGCAATGCGACCAGAGGTGCACAACGGGGGACCAGCCGCCGGACATGGCGACCGCGTCGCAGGCGATCTCTTCGAGGACCGCGCCCTCGCCACGCTGGAGACCGATGGCCACGCCCTGCACCCGCTTGCCGCCGAAGACCTTGGTGATGGCTCGGTCACGTTCGACCCGGATGCCCATAGTCTGCGCTTCCTTGACCAGCGGCCCTTCGTTGCCGTGCGGGCGCGCGTCGACGATGAGCGGCACCGCAAGCCCGGCCTTCTTCAGCGCGATGGCGGTCCGGTAGGCGTCATCGTTGTTGGTCACGACCACCGTGCGGTCGCCCGGCGACACGCCGTAGTTCACCAGGTAGTCGCGCACGGCAGAGGCCAGCATGACCCCCGGCACGTCGTTGCCACCGAAGCTGAGCGGGCGTTCCAGGGCGCCGGTTGCGGTCACGATCTGCTTTGCCCGGATGCGCCATAGGCGGTGGCGGGGACCGGCCAGATAGGGCGCATGATCGTTCACCCGCTCGTAGCCCAGTACGTAGCCGTGGTCATAGACGCCCGCGCCCATGCTGCGGGTGCGGAGTTCGACATTGGGCATCGCTTCGAGCGTCTCGACCGCCTGGGCCACCCAGTCCTCGGCGGACATGCCTTTGATCGTGCCGCCATCGACCGGCGCACGGCCACCCCAGTGGGCGGTCTGTTCCATCAGCAGCACGCATTTGCCCGACGCACCGGCCACCAGAGCCGCCTGCAGACCGGCGATGCCGCCGCCGATCACGAGCACATCCACGAAGGCGTAAAAATGTTCGTAATGGTCGGGGTCGCGCGTCTCCGGATCCGGTGCCTTGCCGAGACCGGCGGACTGGCGAATGAACGGCTCGTAAACGTGCTTCCAGAACGGACGCGGGTGGATGAAGGTCTTGTAATAGAACCCGGCGGTCAGGAACTTGCCGAACAGACCGTTCATCGCGCCGATGTCGTGTTCCAGCGACGGCCAGTGGTTCTGCGAGGTCGCGGTCAGCCCGTCGAACAGCTCTGTCGTGGTACAGCGCTGGTTCGGTTCGTGCTTCACACCCTCGCCAAGGTTCACCAGAGCGTTCGGCTCCTCGGCGCCGGAGGCGACGATGCCGCGGGGGCGGTGGTACTTGAAGCTTCGGCCGACCAGCATCTGGTCGGCGCCCAGAAGCGCCGCGGCGAGCGTGTCGCCGGCATAGCCTTCGAGCCGCTTGCCGTTGAAGGTGAAGCCCAGCTTGGTCGACCGGTCGATCAGGCGACCGCCGTGGGAAAGACGGGTGCTCATGTCAGGCCTCCGCGCAGAGTGAGTTGTTCGATTTGTGCAAGACAGAGTGTGGGAAACGGGTCATTCCGCAGCCTCAATGTCGCGCCATTTGAAGTTCGGGTGCTTATCCACAATTCGGTCGAGGATATCTTCGGGCGGCCGGGTGGTTTGCGCGGGGTAGGTTCCGAAGACCTCCATGGTCACGGTGCAACGCGCGGCGTGGAACCACTTGCCGCAGCCGTTGGAGTGACGCCAGCGCTCGAAATGCACACCCTTGGGGTTCTCGCGCATGAAGAGGTAGCCCTCGAAGTCGTCGTCGGAGGAGCCGGGACCGAAACGCTTCAGATGCGCCTCTCCGCCTGCGGACAGTTCTGTTTCCTCGGCGGCCACGCCGCAATAGGGACAGGTGAAGATCAGCATGTCGGGGCCTCCATCCAAGCGGAATGCGTGTGGGTCGCGTGCGCCGCAGGGGCGCCGCGCAGACTGTGGGCCGGGCACGAAAAAAGGCCGGGCTGCTCGCGCAGTCCGACCTTCTCCGGTCCGTGCCATGAACCTGAGGGAGTGGCGTCAGTTGCCTTCGGCAGCCGGTGCAGCGTCACTGTCCGCCGGAGCGGGTGCAGCGGCGTCGCCAGCCGGGGCAGCGTCGGTGTTAGCTGCCGGCGCGGATGCACCTTCGTCGCTTTCGACGGTGATGTTGACGTTTGAGCCGCCATCATCGGTCGCGGTTGTGGTGTCAGCGCTGCCGAAGATGATCCAGGCCAGGAACGCCACGACGACCACGAGAATGCCGACGATGAAGGCGATCCCGGAATTGCCGCGGGATTCGCGCGTCGTTGTGGTGGTCGTTGTGTGGTTGTTGTGTGCAGAGTCCGACATGTTCTTTGTCCTTTCGCTTTCAGCGTCGGGATTGGAACGTCGCTTCCTTCGAAAAGGTTCCAGAAGATTTTCGCGATCATCAGTGGGCCACCCCGGCGGCCACGGATTCGTCGATGAAGCGGCCTTCGCGGAAGCGGTTCATCGAGAAATCCTCGCAGAGCGCGGACTTCCCGGTGGCCATGAGTTCGGCAAAGCCCCAGCCCGAGCCCGGGATTGCCTTGAAGCCGCCGGTGCCCCAGCCACAGTTGATGAAGCAGCCCTCGACCGGGGTCTTCGACAGGATCGGAGAGCGGTCACCGGTCATGTCCACGATGCCGCCCCACTGGCGCAGCATCTTGAGGCGCGACACCATCGGGAAGGTCTCGATCAGTGCGGCAACGGTGTGTTCGATGTGGTGGAACGACCCGCGCTGTGTGAAGGCGTTGTAGCTGTCGGTGCCGCCGCCAATGACCATCTCGCCCTTGTCGGACTGAGACATGTAGCCGTGCACGGTGTTCGCCATGACGACACAGTCCATGATCGGCTTAATCGGTTCGGAGACGAGCGCCTGAAGCGGTGCGGATTCCACCGGCAGGCGGAAGCCCGCCATGCGCGCCAGCTCGCCGGAGTGTCCGGCGACGACGATGCCCAGCTTGTCGCAGGCGATGTGGCCCTTGGTGGTGTCGACGCCGGTGACCTTGCCGCCCTCACGGGTGACGCCGGTGACCTCGCAGCGCTGGATGATGTCCATGCCCATGGCCGAGCATGCACGCGCATAACCCCAGGCCACGGCATCGTGGCGCGCGGTCCCTGCCCGCTCCTGCCAGAGCGCGCCCAGCACCGGGTAGCGCGGCCCGTCGAGACGGATGATCGGCACGATCTCCTTCACCCGCTTCGGCGAGATGAACTCCGTCTGCACCCCCTGCAGCGCGTTGGCGTGGGCCGTGCGCTGGTAGCCGCGGACCTCGTGTTCGGTCTGCGCCAGCATCATCACGCCGCGGGGGCTGAACATGATGTTGTAGTTCAGATCCTGGCTCAGCGTCTCGTAGAGCGACCGCGCCTTTTCGTAGATCGCGGCGGACGGATCCTGCAGGTAGTTCGACCGGATGATGGTCGTGTTCCGGCCGGTGTTGCCGCCGCCGAGCCAGCCCTTCTCGATCACAGCCACGTTGGTGATGCCGAAATTCTTGCCAAGGTAGTAGGCCGTGGCGAGGCCATGCCCCCCCGCGCCGACGATCACGACATCGTAGCGTTTCTTGGGCTGTGCATCGCGCCACGCCTGTTCCCAGCCTTTATGACCGGTCATCAGGGCCTCACGGACGATGGCAAAGGCGGAATAGCGTTTCATGGCTCGAATCCCCGTCGTTTCGCCGTTTGATGCACCCAAATAGCGCCCGTTCGCGACATGCAACCGTCATTCCGGTGCACAGTTGCGACATGGGTTCTCACCGGGTCCTTTTGCCCTTTTGTCGAGCGGCCCGCGCGCTTAGATCATAGCGAACGAAGAGGAGGCACGATGGTATTCTGGATCCTGACAGGCGCGGTTGCGCTGGTGGTCGCGGCGGGGCTGGGCTGGTCGGTCCTGCGGGGCACGCGGGAAACGGGTCCGGCCGAGGCCTTCGACATGCAGGTCTATCGCGACCAGCTGGCGGAAATCGACAGCGACGCGGCCCGTGGCAAGATCGACGCCGAAGAAGCGGAACGCCTGAGACTGGAAATCTCGCGCCGTTTGCTGGCCGCCGACGCAAAGGCGCAGGGCGGCAGCGCGTCGGTCGTTCAACCCGTGGGGATCAGCCGGGTCACCGCAGGTATGTTGACCCTGGTGCTGCTGGTGGGCGGTTTCGGCCTTTACCTGGCGCTCGGCGTGCCCGGGTATCGCGATCAGCCACGGCACCTTCGCCTCTCCGCCGCCGCCGACGCCCTGAAGAACCGTGCCAGCCAGGCCGAGGCCGAGGCGCGCTTGCCCGCGTCGATGCCTCAGGATGCGCCGGGCGAATACCTCGACCTCGTCGAAAAGCTGCGCGCCGCTGTCGAGGCGCGGCCCGACGAGTTGCAGGGGCAGATCCTGCTGGCCCGCTCGGAAGCGGCGCTGGGGAACTACCGCGCGTCCTACGAGGCGCAGCAGAAGATCATCGAGCTGAAGGGTGACCAGGCGACTGCAGAGGATTACGCCAACCTCGCCGACATGATGGTGCTGGCCGCAAACGGCTACGTGTCCCCCGAGGCGCAGAAGGCGCTGGAGCAGGCCCTTGGCCGCGATCCGGAGAACGGTGTCGCACGCTTCTACGGCGGGCTGATGATGGCGCAGATCGGGCGGCCAGACCGCGGGTTCCGGATGTGGCGCGACCTCTTGTCCGACAGCCAGCCGGACGACCCGTGGGTGGAGCCGCTGCGCGCCCAGATCGAGGAGATGGCGATGCGCGCCGGCGAGAACCGCTTTGAGCTGCCGCCGCTGGAAACCGCGCGCGGACCGTCGCAGGCCGACGTGGACGCGGCCGCGGACATGACCGAAGAAGACCGGCAGGAGATGATCCGCGGCATGGTGAACCAGCTTTCCGAGCGGCTCGCCACCCAAGGCGGCGCACCGGAGGAATGGGCGCGGCTGATCTCTTCGCTGGCGGTGATCGGCGAGGCGGACCGCGCGGGCGCGATCTGGACGGAGGCCAAGACCGTGTTTGCCGGGAACGAGGATGCCCTTCAGACCATCAGGGAGGCCGCACAGCGCGCCGGGGTGTCGGAGTGATCCACGACAACATCGAGGACTTCGCGGCCGCCCTGCCCCCGATGCAGGCTCTCATGGGGCTGGACCTGGGGACGAAGACCATCGGGGTGGCGGTGTCCGACGGCATGCGATCCGTCGCCACGCCGCTGGAGACCGTGAAGCGCAAGAAGTTCGGTGTCGATGCGGAACGCCTGCAGACCCTGATCGCCGGGCGCCGTGTGGGCGGGCTGATCCTTGGCCTGCCGCGCAACATGGACGGGTCGGAGGGGCCGCGGTGCCAGTCCACCCGCGCCTTCGCCCGGAACTTTGCCGCGCTCTGGGACGGCCCGATCGGCTACTGGGACGAGCGGCTGTCCACCGTCGCGGCGGAAAAGGCGTTGCTTGAGGCGGATACGACACGCAAACGTCGCGCCGAGGTCATAGATCACGTCGCGGCCTCATATATCCTGCAGGGAGCGCTGGACCGGCTGAGGTTCCTTGGCGCATGACAAAGAGAGCAGTAAGGCAATCCACATGAAGGACGACGTCTGGCGACGCGACGAGATCGAAAGCCCCTGCGTGAAGCTGTGCGCCGTGCATCCGGCGGCCCGGCTGTGCGTGGGCTGCCTGCGCACGGTGGACGAGATCGCCAACTGGTCGCGCATGACCTCGGACGAGCGGCGCGAGATCATGGCCGCCCTGCCCTCGCGCAAGTCCAGAATCGCGACGCGCCGCGGCGGTCGCGCGGCGCGTCTCAAGGAACGTGGATAGGGCCGGTCAGGCCGCGACGGGCGAAACCGGAACCGGCGCCGGGTCGGCGATGGAGACCGGAACGTCCCCGTCGTAACCCTGGATCGCGACGTCCGCCGCACCGACCGAGGTCGCAGACCTTACGCTTGCCACGACCATGCCATTCACCCGCGCCTCGATCAGCGACGAGCCGTCGGTGTTGTTGACGATAGAGAGAGTGGTGTCGTCGAGGTCGTCCTCGGGGATCTGGAACAGGATCATGTCCTCGCCCGGGGTGAAGTCTGTGATCGTGCCCGGAACCGCGCTGCCGAAGAAGCTGTCCGCCCCGGCGCCGCCCGTCATCATGCCAGCCCCGGCCAGCTCGTCATCGCCGTCGCCGCCAATCAGGACGCCGTTGCCGACCAGGGTATCGTTGCCCGCGCCGCCGTCGACCGTGGCATTGTCGTCGATCCCGCCAAACACGTCGTCTCCGTCGCCTAGGTCGATGTCATAAAGGCCGGTCTGCGCGGCAGCGGTCGCGGTGCCGTCGCCAGTGACGGACACGCTGTCATTGCCGAGGCCCGCGTCGATGGTGCCGGTTCCGCCGTTTGCGACCACGGCATCGTCGCCCGCACCCGCGTCGACTGTGTTGACGCCGTCGCCAAGCTGGACCGCGTCGTTGCCGTCACCGCCCAGCACGGTGTCGTTGCCGGTGCCGTCGTAGATCGTGTCGTTGCCCGCGCCGCCATCCAGCAGGTCGGCGCCGTCCACGCCCTTCAGCAGGTCGTTGCCCAGGCCGCCGATCAGGGTGTCGTTGCCGTCGTTGCCGACCAGCTTGTCGTCGTTCGGGCCGCCGTCGATGTAGTCGTTGCCCGCACCGCCGACCAGCTTGTCCTCTCCGAGATTGCCGCTGAGGCTGTCGTTGCCCGCCTCGCCGAATGCCGTGTCGTTGCCGCCGTTCCCGGACAGGTCGTCATTGCCGTCGCCACCGTACAGGAGATCGTCGCCCGGGCCACCGACCAGCGTGTCGTTGCCTTCGCGCCCGTCGATCCGGTCGTCGCCCGAGCCGCCATTGACCACGTCGTCGCCCTCGTAGGCGATGTAGCGGTCGTCGGTGTCGCCCAGCGTTTCCGTGTCGTCGCCGGACGTGCCTGCATTCACGGTCGGGGAGATCGGGATGTTCGGGTTCTCCTGCCCGTCGGTGCCGCCGTCCGTGCCGTTGTCGGTGGGGCCTTCGGTCGGGAAGGATTCGTTGTCATCGTCGTCATCGCTGTCGAACAGTCCGCCGAGACTGGCGAGCAGCAGAAAAGGCAGCAAGGAAAGCACCCACATGGTCAAAGACCCCCCAATTTGTGCAGCATGAAAATCAGTTTGCTTACGAATTAACACTTTATCAAATTTTTCGCGTATTCCAGCGCCTTTGCGGGAAAGTGGGCAGCAATGCGGCTGACTGTCCACGAAACAGGGACAGTCAGCCCCATGGCCGGGTTTCGTTGCACGAATTAACCATTATCGGACCAGAAGTTTGCGCCGCCTGATTCTGGTTGGCGTCAGGTCCTGCGGCTTACGCAGCCCGGGCGGCGACCTCGGACAGCGCGCGCTCGACCACTTCCGGACCCGCGCCATCACGTGTCGTCTCGGTCGACAACACCTGCCGCCAGCGCCGCGCACCGGGGCAGCCGGCAAATAGGCCGAGCATGTGGCGCGTCACCTGGTGCAGGCGTCCGCCCTCTGTCAGGTGACGCTCGATATAGGGCAACATGTCGCGAACCACGTCCTCGCGCCCGCGCGGGCCCTGCGGTTCGCCCCAGATCAGAGCGTCCGCCTCCCCGAGGATGTCCCACGGCTGGTGATAGGCCGCCCGCCCCACCATCACGCCGTCCAGCCCGGCATCGAGGAAACCGCGCGCCTGTTCCAGCGAGCCGATGCCCCCGTTCACCGAAAGGTGCAGGTGCGGAAAGAGGCCGCGCATCTGCATTACGAGGTCGTAGTCGAGCGGCGGAATATCCCGGTTCTCCTTAGGCGACAGTCCCTGAAGCCAGGCCTTGCGCGCGTGGATCGAGATCCGCGAACAGCCCGCCGCGCCGAGACGGGCGAGGAACTCCGGCAGCACTTCGTTCGGGTCCTGATCGTCCACGCCGATCCGGCACTTCACCGTCACCTCGACGTCCACGGCATCCTGCATCGCCTCGACACAGCGGATCACCGTGTCCGGGTCCTTCATCAGGACCGCGCCGAAGGTGCCCGACTGCACCCGGTCAGAGGGACAGCCGCAGTTGAGGTTGATCTCGTCATACCCGGCATCCGCCCCAAGCCGCGCCGCCTCCGCCAGCTCTACCGGGTCGGAACCGCCCAGTTGCAGGGCCACGGGATGCTCCTCAGGACTGTGGTCGAGCAGGTGCAAAGCCCCCCCCCGCACAAGCGCAGGCGCCGTCACCATTTCTGTGTATAGCAGCGCATGCCGCGACATGAGCCGGTGGAACACACGGCAATGGCGGTCGGTCCAGTCCATCATGGGTGCCACGGAAAGCCGCGCTGCCGCTTTAGCGTTGTTTTCACTGCACTTTTCCAACTTACGCTCCCATCTCAGACGTAGCACGACACCCCTAATTTGCCGGGATTTCCGGCGGTTTGCCGGGGTTTGCGGACTTGCTGTGCTACGGCGTAGCACAGGTTGCCATGCCCAGGCCCGGGCGCCGCCCGGAGCCCTCTCGATCGCTGTCCAAACCGACTTCTTTTCGGATCAGTCGAAACAGACCGACCTCCACTTCGAAGCAATCAAGAAATCAAGAGGCCGACATGACCTACTCACTCTCGCCCCAAAATGGAACCCACGACCTTCTGGCCCGCATAACCCGAGATCAGGCGGCAAAGCAGTCAGCATTCGCTCACGCAGCGCCAGCGTCTCCAAAAATCGCGACAGCCGTCCCTTCGACGAAGAAACGGAACAGGAAGCAGGCACCACAGTCGGTAGCCAAAATGGCGAAGCCGAAAAAGCCGGAACCGAACACAACGACAATCACGAACTCTGACGGAACAACTTCATACCGCGTGCAGCTCCGGGGGCGTGTTCATGGCAAGATGCACAGCTTGTGCCGAACCTTCAGTTCTCTGACCACAGCCCGCGCATGGCGGAAAAGGATGGTTGCTGAGATCGAACTGAACGGTTTTCCTGTGTCTACGGCCAAAACCTTGGCTCCGATGGTCGCCGACATCCTGAAGGCCCGTCTCGAGAAGGATCAGAAGATCGAACGAAGCACACGCCAATACCTTCAATATCTTTCCGAGCACCCGACCTGGCAAATGACCAAATGTTCGGACCTGACAGTCGACTCGATCATGACTTTCGCGGAAACGTTGGTCAGCGAGGGACGCGCTCCTCAAACCGCTGCCGGCTACATGGCAATTTTCTCCACAACGCTGCAGCGTGCCCGGCGACGCGGATCGCCGATTCCGCCGCAAGTTGTAGACGACGCAATGGCACTGCTCTGGGAAACCGATACGATTGCCCGTTCCCAGCAACGAGATCGACGACCCACTCTCGAGGAACTTGACAGGGTCCTTACCGCTGTGACTTCGAACAAGCGACAGAAACTGCCCGTCGCGACGATCGTCGTGTTCGCAATCTATTCGACCCGGCGCATCGACGAAATCTGCCACTTGCAATGGGACGACCTAAATGAAGCCGAAAACACGATCCTCGTGCGGGACATGAAGCATCCACGAAAGAAGAGAGGCAACAACGTGACGGTCGACCTAACACCGGAAGTGACCTGCCACGGGATTTTTCCTCCACCGTCGATTAGAGTCCGGCTGACCTGCCACTGAACTTTCATCCAGCCACGACCGGAGCCCGGTTAGTGTTTACGCCGGTTGGCGCAGGTTGAGCAATCGCCCGGCGCGCGGAGCTTTCATCTCGCGCAGCGGGGCGGGCGATTGCGGTGGTCAGGGTCCGCGCGTAGGCAGCCGGGGTCCAGCGCGCCGCAACGGGTGCCCATCGTCAGCCCGTCGAGCACCGAAAAGCCCATGCTGGTGGCCTTTGACCGCCCGTTCTCGACCGCCGTGACGGAACAGCCATTGCCCAGGTGCGCTATGGCGAGGCGCGCGGTGTCCAGGGGGAAGCCTTCTGCCCGGAGCGCCGTGCAGATGGACTGGCACGCCAGCCCGTGAAATCCGTAGCGGCGGATGCCCTCGTCATAGTAGCGACGCGGCAGGGCGTAGGCGTCGTGTTCGAAGGGCTTTCCCGCATGGAAGGCCGTGTCGAAGCAGGCGACGTGGCGGGCGTCGGGGAACAGATCCTGCGCCGCCCGGATCGCACCGATCCCGTGTGGCTGGTGGAGCGGCGCGAGGGGGACGATGTCTTCCAGCGCCGCCAGCACCTCCGGCGTGACCGGCTCCGGCGCGGTGAACCTGTGCCCGCCGTGAACGATCCGGTGACCGACGCCGGCGATCCGCAGGTCCGGGCGATCCGTCTGCAGGATGGCCAGAAGGCGCTGGAGGGCATCGGCATGGGTGGCGCCGGGGACGGACTGCTCCTGCCTGCTGTCGTCGTGGCTGTGGAGCGTAATCATCGCTCTATCGGTGCCGAGACGCTCTGCCGCGCCCCACAGCAGCGGCGCCCCGGGCGCAAAGGCCCGGGCCACCGAGAACTTCACCGAAGAAGAGCCGGTGTTAAGGGCAAGGACGGCGTCGGTCATGGTCTCCCCCAGTCTACGCCCGGCCTGACGGCGGCACCGATTGTCATCGGCGCCGCACAGGGGCGCGTCGCGTCAGGAGGGTATTGCGCAAAGCGCGCGCCATGCCAACCGCCGGAGGACATCGGCGGCGCGCCACGGACCGGCCTAGGCCAGGTAGGTCTTCAACGTGGCCACCACCCCGCCCGACCAGAGCATGCGCAGCCACTTGTCGAAGGCCGCAGTGAACCGTGGATCGTCCGCGAGCGCGCCGTAGAAATGGCGCTGCGCGAGCCAGGCGGAGGGGTCATCCTTCGCGGCCGTTGCCGCCGCCTTGAGGTCGTCCCAGACGGGATCGTTCGCGATGATCTCCGACCCGTCCTCCCGCGTGCCTGCGCACATCCGTGCCCAAAGCGCCTGCGACAGGGCCAGCCCGTCCAGCGGCGTGTCCTTGGCCACGGCGTCGCGGATCTGCGGCAACACCGCCCCGGTGTGGCGGGAGGAGCCGTCGAAGGCCACGCGCCGCACGGTGTCGGCGATCTTCGGGTTGGAGAAGCGTTCGTCGATCTGGTCGACATAGGCCTCGGGCGTCATACCCGGGACGGCGTGGATATGCGGCGCCATCTCCTCCAGCGCGATCTTGCGGAAGAGTCCCTTGATCTGTGGATGCTCCATCGTTTCGTGGATGGTCTCGATCCCGAGGATCTCCGCAGGCGCGGCGATGACCTGATGGCCGCCGTTCAGGATGCGCAGCTTCATCGCCTCGTAGTCGTGGACGAGGTCGGTGATCGTGGCGCCGACGTTCTCCCATGCCGGACGACCGGCACAGAACTTGTCCTCGATCACCCACTGGCGGAAGTTCTCATGTGTGACCGGCACGGCGTCGTCGACGCCGAAATCCTGCACCAGCGCCTGCTCCTTCGGCCCGGTGGCGGGCACGATGCAGTCGACCATGGAGTTCGGGAAGGCGGAGTTCGCCTCGATCCAGTCGGCCAGACCGGGTTCCATCAGGCGGGCAAGCGAGACAATGACCATGTGCATGATCTCGCCGTTGCCGGGAAGGTTGTCGCAGCTCTGGCAGGTGAAGGCCGGGACGCCCGCATCGCGCCGCAGCCGCAGCGCCGCCACCATGGCGCCGAAGGCAGTCCGGGGCGCGTCGGGGTGGGCGACGTCGTGCTGGATGTCCGGATGGGACGGATCGAACTTCTTGGTCGCCGGATCGAGGTAATAGCCTCCTTCGGTGACAGTCAGCGCGACGATGCGGATCGCCGGATCGGCCATCTGCGCGATCAGCGCGCCGTTGCCCTCTTCGATGGGCACATAGCCGATCATCGAGCCCACCACCTCGGCGGAGGTGCCTTTCGGGTCGAGTTCGATCAGCGTGGTCAGGTAGTCCTGCGCGGCCATCTTCCGGCGCTGCGCCTCGTCGTAGGGACGGACGCCGGCACCGATGATGCCCCAATCAAGCGCCTCGCCCTGCTGCATCAGACGATGGAGATACCAAGCCTGATGCGCGCGGTGGAAATTGCCCAGTCCGATATGCACGATGCCGGGCGTCACCGCGCTCCGGTCGTAGGTGGGGCGCGCGATGGCCACAGGCAAATCGGACAGGTTGGCGTCACAAAGTCTGGTCGCCATGGGAACCTCTCAGGGATGGGCGGGAGGCCGCGCCTCCCGACAGGTCAATAAAGGGGCCGCTCTGCGGTCAGCTCATCCACTGGCCGCCGTCGACGTTGTAGGTCTGGGCGACCACGTAATCGGAGTCGCTCGACGCGAGGAAAACGGCCATGGGGGACAGGTCGCCGGGGACGGCATAGCGGCCCGCGGGCACGCTCGCCTCGACCTCGCGGCGCTTCTGGCCGAGCGGCTTGCCCTCCAGCCTGGCGAACATGGAATCGACGTGGACCCAGTGTTCGCCGTCCACCACGCCCGGCGCGATGGCGTTCACGTTGATGCCGTGCTTGATCAGGTTCAGTCCGGCGGATTGCGTCATCGAGATCACCGCCGCCTTGGTGGAGCAGTAGACCAGCACGAGGCTTTCGCCCCGCCGCCCGGCTTGCGATGCCATGTTGATGATCTTGCCGCCCTGCCCCTGCGCAATCATCTGCTTGGCCGCCGCCTGCATGGTGAAGAGCGTGCCCGCCACGTTGATCGCATAAAGCCGGTCATAGCTGTCGCGGGTGATGTCCACCGTCTCGGCCGCGTCGAAGACCGCGGCGTTGTTGACGAGGATGTCGAGCTTGCCCGCGCGCTCGACCACACCGGCGATGGCGGCGTCGATGCTGTCCTGCCGGGTGACATCGAGGTGGATGGCATAGGCCCCCTTCCCCAGTTCCGCCGCCGTGGCCTCGGCCGCCGCCATGTCGATGTCACCGATGGCCACGGTGGCGCCCTCACGCAGGTAGGCTTCGGCAAACCCCTTGCCGATGCCACGCGCCGCGCCGGTGATCAGCGCGGATTTTCCGTCCAGTCTTTTCATGCGATGCGCAGGCCCTTGGCGTCGAAGCGGTGGATCTTGTCGGGTTCAGGGGTCATCCAGACGGTATCGCCGTGACGCAGGCCGAACTCGCCACCCACGCGCAGGGTGATCGTCTCGGCCAAGCCGCTGTCGTGGATATGCAGGAAGGTGTCGGAGCCAAGGTGCTCGGACACGCCGACAACGCCTTTCCACGTCCCGGATTCGGTCGAGGCCTGAAGGTGCTCGGGCCGGACGCCGATGGTGTGGGCGTCGTACTTGGCGGCCTCCGGACCGTCGATGAGGTTCATCTTCGGCGAGCCGATGAACCCGGCGACGAAGAGGTTGCGCGGCTCGCGGTATAGCTCGAGCGGAGAGCCCACCTGCTCGATATGGCCCGCGCGCAGCACCACGATCTTGTCGGCCATGGTCATGGCTTCGACCTGGTCGTGGGTCACGTAGATCATAGTGGTGGCCAGCTTCTTGTGAAGCTCGCTGATCTCCATCCGCATCCCCACGCGCAGCGCCGCGTCGAGGTTCGACAGCGGTTCGTCAAAGAGGAAGGCGGCGGGCTCGCGCACGATCGCACGGCCGATGGCCACGCGCTGACGCTGCCCGCCCGACAGTTGCCCCGGACGCCGTTCCAGATAGTCCGTCAGGTTCAGGGCCTTTGCGGCGGCGTCGATGCGCCGCTTCTGTTCGTCTTCCGGCACGCCCGCCATCTTCATCGGGAAGGCGATGTTCTTGCGCACCGTCATGTGCGGGTAGAGCGCGTAGGACTGGAACACCATCGCCAGCCGCCGCTTGGCGGGCGGCAGCGATGTGGCGTCCTGCCCGTCGATCTGGATGTGGCCGCCAGTGACGTCCTCCAGCCCGGCGATCAGCCGCAGAAGGGTGGATTTGCCGCAGCCCGAGGGGCCGACGAAGACGACGAACTCACCATCTTCGATGTCCAGGTCGAGCGGCGGGATGACGGTCACATCCCCGAAGGATTTCTTGACCGATTTCAGTTGGATACGTCCCATGTTTCTTCTCCCCCCTCGCTTATTTCACCGCGCCGAACGTCAGGCCGCGGACAAGTTGTTTCTGGCTGAACCAGCCCATGATCAGGATCGGGGCGATGGCCATGACGGACGCCGCCGAGAGTTTCGCGTAGAACAGCCCTTCGGGGCTGGAGTAGCTGGCGATGAAGGCCGTCAGCGGGGCCGCCTTCGCCGCAGTCAGGTTCAGGGTCCAGAACGCCTCGTTCCAGGCGAGGATGAAGTTCAGGAGCAGCGTCGACGCGATCCCCGGCACCGCCATCGGCGTCAGAACGTAAAGGATCTCTTCCCTCAGGCTGGCACCGTCCATCCGCGCGGCTTCCAGGATCTCGCCCGGGATTTCGCGGAAGTAGGTGTAGAGCATCCAGACGATGATCGGCAGGTTGATGAGCATCATCACGATGACCAGGCCGATGCGGGTGTCCAGAAGACCCATTTTGATGAACAGCAGGTAGATCGGGTAGAGCACGCCGACCGCCGGCAACATCTTGGTGGAGAGCATCCAGAGCAGGATGTCCTTGGTCCGCCGCGAGGGCACGAAGGCCATCGACCATGCGGCGGGCACCGCGATGATGATCCCGAGGATGGTCGAGCCGCCCGCGATGATCACCGAGTTCCACAGGAACCGCATGTAGTTGGAGCGTTCCTGAACCACCCCGTAGTTCTCCAGCGTCCAGTCGAAGAACAGGAAGACCGGCGGATCGGAGATGGCCTGCGCCTCTGTCTTGAAGCTGGTCAGGATGGTCCAGAGGATCGGGAAGAAGATCAGCAGGCCGATCCCCCAGGCGATTGCGGTGTTCAGCGCCTTGCGCTGGCTTGTGACTGCGCGAGCCATGATACGTCCTCCCTCACGCGTCCAGGTTCTTGCCGACGATGCGCATCAGGAAGATGGCGACGATGTTGGCAAGGATGATGGCATAGACACCCCCGGCAGAGCCGAGACCGACGTTCTGGCTTTCCAGCACGCGCTGGAAGATCAGGTAGGTCAGCGTCCGGGTACCGAACGACCCTTGGGTGGTGACGAAGATTTCCGCGAAGATCGACAGCAGGAAGATCGTCTGGATCAGGATCACGATGGTGATCGCCCGGCCAAGGTGCGGCAGGATGATGTAGGTGAAGCGGGAGTGCGCGGGCGCGCCGTCCATCTCTGCCGCCTCGAGCTGCTCACTGTCGAGCGACTGGATCGCGGTCAGAAGGATGAGCGTCGCGAAGGGCAGCCACTGCCAGGACACGATCATGATGATCGAGGTCATCGAGGCGTTGGAGAGCCATTCGACCGGCGTCGCTCCGAAGAATTTCCAGAGGTGGGCAAACAGGCCGTTCACCGGGTCCATGAACATGTTCTTCCAGACCAGCGCCGACACGGTCGGCATGACGAAGAACGGCGCGATGACAAGCAGTCGGACAATCCCCTGCCCCCACATCGGCTGGTCGAGGAGCAGCGCCAGGAAGACCCCCAGCACCACGGTGATGACCAGCACGCCGCCGACGATGATCAGAGTGGTGAGGACCGAGGGCCAGAAGGCGCTGGACGTCACGAAACGCACGTAGTTCTCGAAACCGGCCCAGCCAAGATCGCCACCGCGCAGCGGCAGGTACGTCTTGAACGAGAAATACAGCGTCATCAGCAGGGGTACGAGCATCCAGCCCAGAAGCAGCACGACGGCGGGTGCCATCATCAGCCGCGCGGCGGATCGCGAATGTTGCGTTGCCATGTGACGTCCTCCCTCACCGGCGGCACGGCAGCCGCGCGGAACGTTCATGAATGGAATATGTGTTGTACCAATTGGCCCGGGGACAACCTGCAGCGGTCGCCCCCGGACCGGGGAGGAGGCCTTAGTAGCCTGCGGCTTCCATTTCCTCGGCAGTGATCGACTGCGCCTTTTCCAGCGCTTCTTCTGCCGACTGCTGGCCTGCCAGCGCTGCCGAGAATTCCTGTCCAACCTGGGTTGCGATACCGGCGAACTCGGGGATCGCGACAAACTGTACGCCCTGGTACGGAACCGGGTCCACGGTCGGCTCAAGCGGGTCGGCGGAGTTGATGCTCTCGAGGGTCATCTTGGCGAACGGCACCTTCTGGTACTCCGGGTTCTCGTAGAGCGAGGTACGCGCGCCCGGGGGAACGTTGGCCCAGCCTTCGTTTTCGGCCACGAGCTCGATGTAATCCTTCGAGGTCGCCCACTCGATGAACTCCTTGGCTGCGGCTTCCTTGGCGGTGCCTGCCGGGATGCCCAGTGCCCATGCCCAGAGCCAGTTGCCCCGCTTGCCGTTGCCGGCGTCCGGTGCCAGCGCGAAGCCGACCTTGTCCGCCACGGTGGAGTCGTTGGGGTTGGTCACGAAGGAGGCCGCCACGGTGGCGTCGATCCACATGCCGCACTTGCCCTGCTGGAACAGCGCGAGGTTCTCGTTGAAGCCGTTGGTGGACGCGCCCGGAGGACCGTAGTTGTTCATCAGGTCGAGGTAGAAGTTCAGGGTCTGGGACCATGCCTCGCTGTCGAACTGCGGGGTCCAGTCCTCGTCGAACCAGCGCGCGCCGAAGGAGTTGGACATGGCGGTCAGGAAGGCCATGTTCTCGCCCCAGCCGGCCTTGCCGCGCAGGCAGACGCCGTAGATCTCGGCGTCCTTGTCGGTCATCGCCTCGGCCGCTTCCTTCACGAAGTCCCAGGTCGGGGCGTCGGGCATTTCCAGCCCGGCCTCTTCCATCAGGTCGGTGCGGTACATGATCATCGACGATTCACCGTAGAACGGTGCCGCGTAGAGCGTGCCGTCGTAGGACAGGCCGTCGCGCATGGCGGGAAGGATGTCGTCGGCGTCATAGCTGTCGCTGAGGTCGTCCAGCGCCACGAGCCAGCCGTTCTTGGCCCAGATCGGCGTCTCGTACATGCCGATGGTCATGATGTCGAACTGGCCGCCCTTGGTGGCGATGTCCTGGGTCACGCGCTGACGCAGCACGTTTTCCTCGAGGGTGACCCACTCCACTTCATGACCGGTCTTTTCGGTGAAATCGCTCGTCAGACCCTGCATCCGGATCATGTCGCCGTTGTTGACGGTCGCGATGGTCAGCGTCTCGGCCGTGGCCGCGGTGGCGGCAACAGAAACGAGCGCGCTCACTGCGAACAGTGCGCTCTTCAGTTTCATCCAATTTCCTCCCTTGGTCTCTTGGATCGAACTGGCAACAGCTAAGACCAAGTGTCGCACTCCGTCAATCCATTTCTTTACTCCCGTAAATTTCTTTCTTGCCGCAACGCAGAAACTTTACGCAGAGTTTCGCATGACAAGTTTGCCCTCGAACAGGATTTCCCGGCGGATTTCAGTGCGTTCGCCGCCGTCTATCAGCTTGAACAGCAGGTCGACGCTGCGTTCTGCGATTGCGGTGTAGTCCTGACTGACGGTGGTGAGCGACGGGCAGGTGTAGCGCGAAAACGGGTGATCGTCGTGTCCGGCAATGCGCAACGAGGTGCCGAATCCACGCCCCACGCGCAGGCCCTTCTCGTAGGCGGCCGCCAGCAGCCCGATGGCGAGACGGTCGTTCGAACACAGGATGGTGTCCGAGGGCAGAGCGCGCTCTTCGATCAGCTTCAGCCCGCCTTCGTAGCCGATCCGCTCGAACTCCCAGTCCTCGCCCTCGACCTGCAGAAGGTGCACGGGATGCCCCTCGCGCTCCATCGCTTCGGAGTAGGCCTTGCGCCTCCGGTAGGCGTTCGGGTTGGTCGGGGTGCGCATCTCGAAGAATGCCGGCGAACTCCCGGTACGGCACAGGTAGTCGCAGATCAATGTGGTGGCCTGCAGATTGTCGTGACCCACAAAAGCATCACCCAAACCACTGATATTGCTGTCGAACAGGACGGATGGCACATCCCTGCAAAAGGCCTCCACCGCGTCGCGGTCCGATGCCCGGCCAAGCGGCGCCATCAGCACCCCGGCGGGCTTGATCGACCGGAGGCTGTCGAGATTCTCGATCTCCTGGCTGGTGCTGCCGTGCGACGACAGCAGGATCGGACGGAAGCCCGCCTCGATCACCATGGTCTCGATATTGCGTGCGATCTCCGCAAAGAAAGGGTCGGCGAGATAGGGCACCACAATGCCCACGTTCTTCGTCAGCTTCCGGTTCTGGTTGATCGCGAAGATATTGGGCCGGTAGTCGAATTCCTCGAGCGCATCCTCGATCCTCTGGCGGGTCGACTTGCGCACGCTCGACGGGTCGTGGAAGTACTTCGACAACGTGGGACGGGAGATGCCGCAGACCGTGGCGAATTGCTCCATGTTCCGAATTCTCTGGTCCGACATTGCTGATCCCCTCGTCCCGTCGCAACCGCACCCCGTCACCCGGACCCGCCGCGAATTCGCACATATTTCTTTACGCGCGATATGTTTTCAAAAGATTGTATTGTTCGCGTCGAGCGGGGGTCAAGTGTTTGTTCCCGCGCAGCATCCGTGAGTCGCCTCGCGCCCTCGGCGCGCTTATCATCTTCCCACGGTCGACAGTCCCACAGGAGCCACCGACATGAGCTGGAATCCGAATCTGACCCCGGGCCATCCCGACGACGCGGGCCCCGACGCAATCGAAACGGTCATCGTGCCCCGGGCACGCGACCTCGGCGATTTCGAGGTGCGGCGCGCCCTGCCCGCCCCACAGCGCCAGATGGTCGGCCCGTTCATCTTCTTCGACCAGGCCGGCCCGGCGGAGTTTCTGACCGGGCAAGGCGTCGACGTCCGGCCCCACCCCCACATCGGACTCGGCACCGTCACCTACCTTTACCGCGGCGACTTCCATCACCGCGATTCCACCGGCGCCGACCAGGTCATCCGCCCGGGCGAGCTGAACTGGATGATCGCAGGCAAGGGCGTCACGCATTCCGAACGGACCTCCGCCGAGGGCCGATCCGGTCCCAACAGCCTGTTCGGCATCCAGACGTGGATCGCCCTGCCCGAGGATCGCGAAGACAGCGACCCGGTGTTCGAGCACCACGGCAAGGCCAGCCTGCCGGAGTTCAACGACGGCGGTGTCTCGGCCCGGCTGATCCTTGGCAGGGCCTACGGCGCCACGGCGCCCGCCACGCTCTATTCCGACACCTTCTATCTGGACGTGACGCTGGAGGCCGGCGCCCGCTTTCCCCTGCCCGACGATCACGAGGACCGGGGCATCTATGTCTCGACCGGATCGGTCCGCGTGGCAGGCCAGGTTTTCGAGGCTGGCCGCATGATGGTCTTCCGCCCGGGCGACGCGATCACTGTCGAGGCCGGTCCCGAAGGGGCGCGCCTGATGGCCCTGGGCGGAGAAACCCTAAACGGCCCGCGCTACATCTGGTGGAACTTCGTGGCCTCCTCCCGCGACAGGATCGAGGCCGCCAAGGAAGAGTGGCGCGCGGCGCATTGGGGCAAGGGCATGTTCGACCTGCCGCCCGCCGACAGGGATGAACACATCCCCCTGCCCTGACGCCTAGAGCCAGCGGCAGTCGATGATCTCCAGCCAGGGTTCGGACGGTTCCGGCCTCTCGAACCCCGGCGCCCGGTCGCGCAGCCAGTCCTGAAGGTGCTCAAGAAACGCATCGCTGCCGGGCTGCACCGGTCGGTGGCGCGCTGTGCCAGGCGCGCCCCAGTCGTCCCACGGCGCCTCCCGGTTTATGTGTCGCCCGATCTCGCACGCGACCAGCGCGCATTTGCCCACCGCCTCCAGCGTGCGGCGGCTGATGCCCTTCTCGCCCCCTTCGGCGAAGGACCTGTCAGTCAGCCGGACCTCCGGATCGGTGTAGGGAGAGGCGCGCACCCCTTCGAACCATTGCCGGCCAAGGCGGCATCCCCCGTTCGCGCCCGCCTCCGTACCGTCATGGCGGAACGCGCAGCGGTGAAAGACGAACCCATAAGGCGAAGACAGCGCGGTGGACGGGGCCGTGGCCCAGTTCGATGCGCCACGTGCGCCCCTTGACCGGACCTCGCAACCCTCGAAAAAGGCCGTCGCGCCGCCAAAGATGAAATCGACATCCCCCTCGATCAGGCTGTCCGAGACATGGATACGCGGCACCGGGCTGCCTTGCGGCGCCTGAAGGTAGAGCGTGTCCTGAAAGGACGACAGGTGCACGTTGTGAAGGGCGACCCGGTCCGCCGCCACGTGCAGGGCGACGGCCTGGTGCTGCCCTTCGGCAAAACGCCCGTCCATATCATGTGAGGCGCCCTCAGGCGCGGCCGCCGCGCGGTCGCAGGCATAATCGTTGCGCAGGGTCATGCCTTCGATGCGGCAGCCCTCGGCCAATACGGTCAGCACACCGCTGTTGCCGGTCGAGATGACCTCCCGCGCGGCGATCCGGTCGAAGTGCGCGCGGCTGTCGCGGTGCATCGTGCTGATCCGCGGAACGAAACGGCGCGCGTATTCCTCGCCCGGCATCTGCGCATCTATACGTGCGGCGACGATCACCTCCCGCGGGCCATCGCCCCGCAGGGTCAGCGGCGGCGCGCCCTCGGGGATCACAACCGGCCCTGGGTAGAAGCCCGCCACGATGCGGATCTCACGCCGGGCCGTGCCGAACTCTGTCCGTCCGGTCAGGCAGAGGTCGATGGCGGTCTGTATGTCGCTGACCGGCCCGTCCGGAGACACCTCGATCACCGGACCTTCGACGGCCTCCTCTGGCCAGTCGCCCAAGACCCGCGCCTTTGCCAGGCGGTCAGGGATCATGCGCGCACGCGCTCCCGGGCACCCGCCTCTTCCGCCAGTAGGTTTTCCGCCACCGCCATCATGAGCGGCCCGACCCCCTTGGCGTCGTCCGGAACCCGCGCTTCGGTCAGGTAGTATTCGGCGGACCCGTCGCGGAACCGTCCCTCGAACATCCCCAGCCCCGCAACCTGGCAGATGTCCTCCATGCGGGGACCGTCCGGCCCGTCGCGCAGGACACGCCGGACCAGCAGATCGGCAAGGCCCTCCGCATCGCCTGTCCAAAGGCCAAGCGCCCGCGCCCGCAAGAGCGCGTAGGTGAACATGGCAGAGGCCGAGGCCTCCTCGTAATTGCCCGGCAGGTCCGGTCGATCCACGACCTGCAGCCAAAGCCCGCCCTCCTGCCGAAGCGCCGCGATCCGCGAAAGAAGATCCGTGGCCCGTGCTTCGAGCGGGGCAAAGCGTGCCGGTCCGGCAAGGTCGCGCAGATCGACAAGCGCCATGGCCAGCCACCCCAATGCCCGCGCCCAATGTGCCGGGTTGTGGCCGGTCACCGCGTCGGCCCAGGGCTGCTTGCGCACCTCGTCGACGGCATGGGCGTAAAGCCCGGTCTCCGGCACCCACGTCATTTCCAGCGCGGTATCCACCTGTTTCAGGGCGTCCTCCACCATGGCGGCGTCGCCGGTGCGCAGCCCGTATCCCACGGCGAAGGGCGCGCCCATGTAGAGACCGTCGAGCCAGACCTGCCAGGGGTAGCGCAGCTTGTGCCACCACACGCCGGAGCGTGTCCTCGGGTGGGTTTCGAGCTGCCCTACCAGCAGCCCCGCCGCGTCGAGCCAGCGCGGATCGCCCGTCACCTCGTCGAGATACAGAAGCGCGCGCCCTGCCATGACGTGGTCGATGTTGTACTCGCTCTGGCTGTATCCGGCGAGCGACGGCCCCGGCCCGACCTGCGGCGAGATCAGCCGCAGCAGGTGGTCCAGCCAGACGCGATCACACGTGGCACGGTGCAGAAGCTCCAGCCCGCGATAGACGCAGCCGTCCTCGTAACACCACGCGCCGCCCTTGTAGGCGCGGTAGTCGCGGGCGAACGCGTCGAAATACTCCATCAGCATGGCGCCTCTTCCCTCTCGTTCATGATCTCCGGCGCGCCCGCGACCTCGGCGAAGTCCGACCAGAGGGCCGCGTTGCGCAGTTCCGGGACGTGCAGCGCCATCAGCGGCACATCCGGCGCGGCGTTGGTGTCAAAGGATACCCGGTAGCGTGTCAGCGTGAGGCCGCGCACCGGGGCCTCCGGCAGGCCAAGCACCGCGGCGGCGGCAACCGTCACCCCCGTCGCCGTCACATCGGTGAAGGTTATGTCCGATATCTCGGGCGTGCCCGCGTCGCGCGGGGCCGGTGCGCGGGATTGGACGCGGTCGTCCTTGCCGTCCGCGTCGCAGAAATAGAAGGCGTTGACCGCGAGCGGTGTCGGCACGTCCGTCATCGCCACGTCCGAGAAGCGGACCCGCCGGACAAACCCGCCCCGGCCCCGTCGCGTCTTGATGCGCAGCCCACGGTCGGTGGCGTCGAAGGCGCAGGCGTGCACGGTCACGTCCTCGATCCCGCCGGACATCTCCGACCCCAGCACCACCGCCCCATGGCCGCGCGCCATGCGGCAATGATGAATGTTCAGGTCCCTGCACGGCGCGAGGTGGCTGTTGTCGCCCCCGGGCACGCGCTTGCCTGCCTTGACCGCGATGCAGTCGTCACCGACGGAAAAGTCGACGCAGGCAATCTCCACCCCCTCGCAGCTTTCGGGGTTGAGGCCGTCGGTGTTGGGGCTGTCGGGCGGGTTCTCGATCCGCAGGTTCGAGACATGCAGGCTCCGGCAGAACACCGGGTGCACGGTCCAAGACGGCGCATTGCGCACCGTGAGGCCGGTCAGCCGCGCCTCATGGCAGCGGATCAGTTGCAGCGCCCTCGGGCGCCGCGCGCCATCCCGCGTCTCCTTCGGCCACGTCCACCAGTCGCCCCGGTCGCCGCCGCCGTCGATGGTGCCGCGGCCGGTGATCGTCAGCCCGTCGCACTCCACCGCCGTCACCAGCGCCGCGAAGCATCGTTCCGGCACGCCTTCCCACGTGCCGAGGACGCGGCCCTCTGGGTCAAGGGCGTCGAGTTTCGGCCAGCCGCTGCGGTCCGCGATGCCGTAGAGTTCCGCGCCGTCTTCCAGAAGCAGCGTCATGCGCGGCTTCAGGAACACCGGCCCGGTCGGGTAGCGCCCCGGCCCTACCCTGAGCGTGCCTCCATCCGGCACGGCGGCCACGGCGCGGGCAAAGGCCTGCGCGTTGTCCGACGCATCGGTCGAAACACCATGGTCACCGGCGTCCACCAGCCCCGCGCAGGCTTCGGTTACGAAGTCCAGCGTGCCGATGGAGGTCTCCAGCCGGTAGCCGCTGTCCGGCGACAGGCCGTCTAGGAACAGTGCGCAGACCGTCTGCGTCCCGGACCCGAGCGGTACGCCCCGTTCGTCTAGCAGCGTCCAGCGGACGGGATCCGGCAAGGCGAACCGCGTCCCCGGCGGGCACAATAGAAGAGAGACCGTCCGCGCGCTGAGGGCGAGGACCTGTATGTCGGTCATGTCGATGTCCATCCTGTTGGCGGCTGGCCGGGACACGCGCCCCGGCCAGCCCTGTCGTCGAAAGCCAGGGGTCAGGAGCCCATGTCCTCCAGCGCTTCCTTGATGGCGTAGATCATCTCGTCCGCCGCTGTGGCCGCGTCGATCTCGCCGTAGGCGTAGAGTTCGAGGTTGTCCTCCATGGCCGAGCGGACGTCCGGGAACTCCATCATCGGGTGGATCGCCGGGCCTTCGGCGGCCATGACACGGTCCTGCGCCTCGACCTGCATCGGCGCGATGGCGCCCGCGTCGGAAAG
Source organism: Sagittula sp. P11 (assembly GCF_002814095.1). NCBI lineage: Bacteria > Pseudomonadati > Pseudomonadota > Alphaproteobacteria > Rhodobacterales > Roseobacteraceae > Sagittula > Sagittula sp. P11. The sequence continues at coordinate 3,702,958 of NZ_CP021913.1, read as the reverse complement.
CTGCTTGATCGCCGCCTTCGACGCCGGGACACCACGGGTGGAGCCAAGCGCCTCGACGCCTTCGGGTTCGTTCAGCAGGCAGTTGACGATCTCTGCCGCCGCCTGCTGGTTGTCCGAATTGGCCGAGATCGAGAAGACCATCGACGACTTACGGTAGACGCCCGCCGTCTTCTGGCCGTCCATGGTCAGCAGGTCGGTGTAGACGATCTCCTGCCCGTCTTCGAGCGGATCGGAGATCTTGAAGAAGGTGGAATCCCACTGGTAGGTGCCGCCGATCTTGCCAGCGGTCCAGTTCGCGTTCTCGTGGAGCGGCACGTTGCCCGCCGCCGCCACGTCCTGCCACTTGGGCACGACGTGGTTCTCCACCAGCGTGCCATAGAACTCGATGGCCTTCGTCAGCTCTTCCTCTGTCCACATGACCTCGTTCGTGGCCGGGTCGATCAGCGGCTTGCCGGTCATCTGCGTGCCGTAAAGCGTGACGATCAGCGCCGCGTCGAGCGCCGTGGCCTCGAACGGGTAATAGTCCTCGCCCAGCTTCTCGGCAAAGACCGGACCAGCGGCGACAAGGTCGTCCCAGGTCTTCGGCAGCTCCAGCCCCGCCTTCTCCCACGTGGTGGTGTTGAACACGAAAAGCCGCGCGGTGGTGGAAACGGACAGGCCGTTCAACTTGCCGTTGCGGGTGCCGTCCTCAAGCTGCGAGGCGTCCCAGTTCGACAGGTCGATGGTGTCGGAAAACGCGTTGAGATCGGCGAAACCGTCGCCGTTCTTCGAGTAGATCGGCAGCCACGGCCAGTTGACCTGCATGATGTCGGCCTCTGTCTTGCCGGCGATCTGCGTGGTCAGCTTCTCGAAATGGCCATCCCAGCCGGTGTACTCCGGGTTGATGGTATGGCCGTGCTTTTCGCCGCAGGCCTTCAGGGCCGCCTGCGTGGCGGCGTGACGGCTGTCGCCGCCCCACCAGCTCATGCGCAGCTCTGCGGCATTGGCAGTCGTGCAAAGTGCCGTCGTCGCAAGCGCGATCGTCAGAATATGTCGTTTCATGCGGTTCTCCTCCCTTGAAACTCCGGTGTTGGTCTTGCCAGCGAGACGTTCCCGCCGGTGGTCTTGTCGAAGACGTGGATGCGGTGCCCCTTCGGGCGCAGGCCGACGCGGTCGCCGCGTTTCAGCCCCTTGTCGAAGAGGTGCGAGGGCACCACGCAGGTGAAGATCGCTCCGCCGATGTCGGCAAAGAGGTTCACCTCGTGCCCCATGAATTCGAGGTTCCTGACCTCGCCGGTGAAGGCGCCCGCCGCGCCCTCGGGCACGACCTCAAGGTGCTGCGGGCGGATGCCCAGCGTAGCGGGGCCGTTCGCCACCTCCAGCCGGTCGTCCAGCCCCTGCGGGACGGCCACGCTCTGCCCGCCTGCCGTGAGCACCGGCAGCCCGTTCTCGCGCGTCAGCACGGCGTCCACCAGGTTCATCTCCGGCATCCCGATGAACCCGCCGACGAAGGCGTTCGCCGGACGTTCGTACAGTTCCTCGGGGGTGGCCACCTGCATGATATGGCCGTCCTTCATGACGCAGATGCGGTCGCCCATGGTCATCGCCTCCACCTGGTCGTGGGTCACGTAGATGACGGTGGCCGGGCTGCCCTCGTCCTTCAGGCGCTTGTGCAGGTCGGTGATCCGCACCCGCATGGAGGCGCGCAGCTTGGCGTCGAGGTTGGACAGCGGTTCATCGAACAGGAAGACCTCGGGCTGCTTGATAAGCGCGCGCCCCAGCGCCACCCGCTGCGCCTGCCCGCCGGAGAGCTGCTTGGGCAGCCGGTCCAGAAGCTCCCCGATCTCGAGGATCGTGGAAACACCCGCCGTCTTCGCCTCGATCTGCGCCTTCGGTTCGCGTTTCAGCCGAAGCCCGAAGGACAGGTTCCGGTGCACCTTCATGTGCGGATAAAGCGCGTAGTTCTGGAAGACCATCGCGATGCCGCGCTTGCCGGGCACCAGATCGTTGACCACCCGGTCGCCGATCACGATCTCGCCGCCGGTCACCGTCTCCAGCCCCGCGATCATCCTGAGCGTCGTGGACTTGGCGCAGCCGGACGGGCCGACCAGCACCATGAACTCGCCCTCCTTGACGTGCAGGTCGATCCCGTGCACCGCCTTGAAGCCATTGCCGTAGGTCTTTTCGACCCCCTTCAGATGCAACTCGGCCATCAGCCTTTCACACCTCCCGTGGATATGCCTTCGATGAAGGACTTCTGAGCGAGGAAGAACACGACCAGCGAGGGCGTCAGCGCCAGCACCGTCATGGCGAGGATCTGGTTCCAGTCGAAGGCCTCGGTCGCGTCGATGGACAGCTTGAGCGCCAGCGAGATAGGGTATTTCTCGACGGTCGAGACGTAGATCAGCGGGCCGAGGAAATCGTTCATTGTCCACATGAACTGGAACAGGCAGACAGAGATGATCGCGGGCATCAGCATCGGCACCACGATGAAGACCAGCGTCTGCACCACGTTCGCCCCGTCGCAGCGCGCCGCCTCCTCCATCTCGCGCGGGATGGCGCGGAGGAACTGGATCACCATGAAGACGAAGAACGCATCGCCAGCCAGCCACGAGGGCGCGAACAGCGGCAGGTAGGTGTCGAGCCAGCCCAATTCGCGGAACAGCAGATACTGCGGGATGCGCGTCACCACGTCGGGCAGCAGCAGCGTGGCGATCAGGATGGTGAAGAGCACCTTCTTGCCCGGGAACTCGAAACGGGCAAAGCCGTAAGCCACCAGCGTGCAGGAGACCGCCGTGCCGATCACCTTCGGAATCACGATCTGCATCGAGTTGATGAAGAACGTGGCGAAGGTGTAGGGCGTCGAGGTCTGCCAGCCTTTGACATAGCCGTCGAGCGTCGGCTCCTTCGGCCAGAACCACGCCGAGGAGAACATCTCGGAGTTGGTCTTGAACGAGGCGCCGATCAGCCAGATCAGCGGGTAGATCATCACCAGCCCCACGAGGATCAGCAGCCCGTAGCGGATGGCGGAGTTGATCCGGGCCTTGCGGCGCAGCCGGATCTCCAGCTGGGTCGGCGCGTCGTCGCGGGTGGTGTCGGGCAGGTCCGAGAGGGAAACCATGTGCTCAGCTCCTCTTGTCGCCGGCGTAGTAGACCCACTTCTTCGAGGACCAGAAGGCCAGGAGGGTCAGCACCATGATGATCGCGAACAGCACCCAGGCGATGGCCGACGCATACCCCATGTCGAAGCTCTTGAAGGCCTCGTCGTAGATGTAGAGGGGCAGCAGGTAGGTGGACTTCAGCGGTCCACCCTGGGTGATGATGTAGGGTCCGTTGAACTCCTGGAACGCCTGCACGGTCTGCATGATGAGGTTGAAGAAGATCACCGGCGTGATGAGCGGCAGGGTGATGTAGCGGAAGATGTGCCAGGGGTTCGCCCCGTCGATGGCCGCCGCCTCGTAGAGCGACCTGTCCACCGATTGCAGCGCGGCGAGGAAGATCACCATGGCCGACCCGAACTGCCAGCAGCGCAGAAGGGTCAGCGTGATCAGTGCGTTGTCGGGATCGCCGAACCAGTTGACCGCTTCGAACCCAAGGCCCGTGAGGACCATATTGACGAGCCCGGTGTTGGCGAACATGTAGCGCCACAGCACGGCAATCGCGATGGAGCCGCCAAGGATCGACGGCACGTAATAGGCCGTGCGGAACAGGTTGATACCGCGCAGCCGGTAGTTCAGCACCACCGCGATGAACAGCGCGAAGATCAGCTTCAGCGGCACGGTCATCGCGACATAGGTCAACGTCACGCTCAGCGACTTGTCGAAGGTCCGGTCGCGGGTGAACAGCTTCTCGTAGTTCTTCGTGCCCACCCACTCCGGACTGCTCAGCAGGTCATAGTCGGTGAAACTCAAATAGAAGGACGCGACGAAGGGGAAGGCGGTGAACAGCGCCAGCCCGATGATGTAGGGCGCGACGAACCACAGCCCGAGGAACTTGCTGTCTCCGCCCATCAGGCCGCACCCCGCAGGTTGTCCGGCAACCACTGTGCCGTCGCCGCCAGCATCTCGGCGAACATCGCGCGGGCCGTGGCGGTGTCGAGGTGGCGCACCAGCGGGTCGGAATGGAACAGCGGGAAAAGCGCTCCGCCGTCCCCTTCCATGACCGCGCCGACAAGCGCCGTCTGCCGGTCCGCATGGTCCCGCAGTATGTCCGTGAGTGGTGCGGGCAAGGGATCGGCCACCATCGGCACGATGCCGAGGCCGGAGAACATGGCGTTGGTTTCCACCACCGCGTCAAGCGGCAGGCCGGGCATCTGCCCGGTGTTGGGCAGGTTGACGTTGCTGACGAAGGGCGCGCCGCTCTTCAGGGCGACAATCTGATCGACCATCGCCTCGTCCGAGCGTCTGGCGGCGGGCGTCCCCTGCCCCTCCGCCAAGGCCTCCGCCCGCGCCTGTTTCGCGGCGCGGTCGCGGATGCGGTAGTCTACCGGCGTGAGGGCAAAGCCCCAGCGCTCCGGGTCGTCGAGATAGCCGGGCAGGAACTCCGCCAAGTGCCGGTCGCCTGCCGCGGCGGGCACGCCGAAGCGCGCGCCAAGGTCGAATGCAACCCGGCAACGGCTGCCGAAGTAGCGGGCATGCTCTTCGTCCTTGCCGGGTTCGGTCAGGAAGGAACCGTCTTCACGGTGCGCCTCTGCCCAGGCGCGGTAGTCCGGCAGCATGTCGCGCCCGTGCAGGGCGATGCGGGTGACGAAGGTGAAATGGTTGATCCCGGCGACCGAGACCTCGACATCGCGATGCGAGGCACCCTCCCCGGCCAGCGCCGCCACCTGCCGGCGGATCTTTGTCACCTCGTGGCATTCGCCCCAGGCCTTGATGCCCGGGAAGGCTGCGTAGAGCGCGCCGGTCAGGCAACTCATCGGATTGGTCAGGTTGCAGACCCAGGCCTCGGGCGCATGGTCGCGGACGGCCCGTCCGATCTCGGCCAGCATCGGTACCGATCGGATCGCCCGGACAAACCCGCCCGGCCCCACCGTGTCGCCCACGGCCTGCGCGATCCCGTATTCCGCAGGGATGGCGATGTCGTGGCCCATGTCCTCGAACCGGCCCGGCAGGATCGATATCACCACCACGTCGGCCCCCTCCAGAGCCTCCGGCAGGGAGCGGCAGGCACGGTAGGTCGCGGGCGTGCCCTTCGACACCTCCGCGTAGCGGGCGCCGATCCGGGCGTTGCGTTCGGCGGCCGTCGGGTCGATGTCAAAAAGCCTGACCTCTGCCGCCAGCCGCGTGTCCTCTGCCAGATCGGCCATGAGCGTCAGCGCCCAGTTCAGCGACCCTCCGCCCACGAAGGCGATCCTGACGGGAAGTGTGTCTCCGGATTTGTGCATGTCGTCTCTGCAAGGTCACACGCGTTACGTGCACACTCGCAACTCCTCCTCTGGAAAGGCACCGTTTCACCCACTCCTCTGGATTTTCGCCGCCGTTGAATCACAGTAATATGCTAGTCAGCCGTTCGGAATGCTGGTATTCCGAGAAAATGATGGACGAAATCGAACATTCGCCACTTCAGCACATTCCGATGCGGTCCCTGTCCCTGACGCTGGCCCGCTCGACGATCCGCATGCGCCACGGCCCGCGCTGGTCCATCGACAAGGTGAACCCGGTCCATGACCTCGTGATCTGCCTGTCGGGCGCGGGAAAGTACGTGCTGGGCGACTACGGGACGGAGGTCACGCTGACCCCCGGCCATGCCATGCTGATCCCGGCGTGGACAAGGTTCCGCGGGCGCCATGGAGGGGGAGAGGAGACCTTCACCGGCATCGCGCAGCACTTCTCGCTGGATCTCTTCGGGCGCGGTGACCTGATCGGGCAGCTCGACCTTGCACCGTCCGTGCGGCTCAGCCGCTGGGACAGCCTCTGCCACACCGCGACCGACTACCACGCCACGGTGCCCCACGGCAGCACCACGCTCATTCAGCACCACCAGTTCATGGTGCTCCTGCTGGCGGTGCTGGAGGACGCGTTTCTCGGCTGGAAGGTGGAGGATGCCGCACCGGATTCGCAGGATCACCTGTCGATCCAGATCATGCGGGTGGCCACGCGCCTGTCCTCCGACCCGCTGGGGGCCGCCCTTGAGGAAGCCATGCAGAGCCTCGGCTACAACGAGGATTACTTCCGCCGTGCCTTTCGCGACCGGATGGGCCTGACGCCGCAGAAGTTCCGGGAACGCAAACGGATGGAATTCGCCGCCAACCGCCTGGGCCAGGGCCTGTCGGTAAAGGCGGTGGCGGCGGAACTGGGATATACGGATCCGTATTTCTTCAGCCGGATGTTCAAGCGCCACCTCGGCGCCAGCCCCTCCGTCTACCGCGAAACCGGGCGCAGGCCGTAGACGCCGCCCCGACTGAGGAAGGGACGGGCCGAAGCCCGCCCTGCTCACTTGCCGTCGAGGTAGTCCGCGACCGAGGCGCGCGCGCCCTTCCCGGCCAGCGACACGTAGGCCGCCGTCACCGCATCGCGAAACGCCGCGTTCCCGGCCAGCCCCTCGTCAATGACATCGCGGATCTCCAGAAGTGCCGCGACCTTCTCTTCCGGGGTCTCCGCGCCGTCGGAGGCGGCCTTGAGCCGGTCTGCCAGCGGATCGCGCACGTCGATGGTCGCGCCCTTCTCGTCCACGCCGCCCACGTAGCGCATCCATCCCGCCACGGCGAGGCACAGGCCTGTCGGGACCCGGCCGTCCTGCAGATTATCGCGGATGGTGCCGAGCAGCCGCTGCGGCAACTTCTGCGAGCCGTCCATCGCGATCTGCCACGTGCGGTGACGGATCGCGGGGTTGCGATACCGCTCCAGCAGTGCTGCGGCATAGGCCGGCAGGTCCTCGCCCTCGGGCTGCGGCACGGTCGGCAGGATCTCCTCCGCCCAAAGCCGTTCGCACAGCGCGGCAAAGACCGGGTCGGCCACCGCGTCCGAGATCGTTTCGTGTCCGGCGAGGTAACCCAGATAGGCCAGCGTCGAATGCGTGCCGTTCAGGCAGCGCAGCTTCATCAGCTCGTGCGCCTCGACGCTTTCCACGAATTGCGCGCCGGCCTTGTCCCAGTCCGGGCGGCCAGAGGCAAAACGGTCCTCGATCACCCATTGCCGGAAGGGTTCGTGCACCACCATGGCGGGGTCTTCATAGCCCTCCGCCTCGGCCAGCCGGGACACGTCAGCCTCCGTCGTGGCGGGCGTGATGCGGTCCACCATGGTCGCCGGGAACGGCACCTCGGCAGCGATCCAGTCGGCCAGTTCCGGCGAGACGCGGCGGGCGAAGTCCAGCACGACACCTTTCGCCAGCACGCCGTTCGACGGCAGGTTGTCGCAGCTCAGCACGGTGAAGGGTGCCTCGCCTTGCGTGCGGCGGCGGTCCAGCGCGGCGCAGATGAAGCCCACAGCGGACCGCGGCGCGCCTGAGTTTTCGAGGTCGTGCACGATGTCGGGATGCGCAGGGTCCAGCGCCCCGGTGGAGGGATTGTGGCAATAGCCCTTCTCGGTGATCGTCAGTGACACGACCCTGACCGCCGGATCGGCCATGGCGTCGACCACCGCCGCCGGGTCCTCCGGTGCCACCAGCACGCGGGCGATGGAGCCGATCACGCGGCGCACCTCGCCCTCGGGCCCCAGTTCGACCGCCGTGTAGGCGCCGCCCTGCGGCATGAGCTGGTCGCGCGCGGTCGGCGACTTCAGCGAGACGGCGCAGATCCCCCAGGGCGCGTCGCCGCGCACCTCGTCGGTGTAGATCGCGTTAAAGGCGCGGAAGAACGCCCCCGGGCCAAGATGCACGATGCCGACCTCGGGCGCGTCGCCCGTCCGCTTCAGCCTATCGGGCAAGCCAGCCTCCATCCACGTTCAGGACCGCGCCGGTCACGTACTTCGCCGCGGGCGTGCAGAGAAAGACCACTGCCCCGGCGATATCCTCCGGATCGCCCCACCGGCCCGCCGGGATGCGGTCGAGGATCGCCTTGCTGCGGTCGGGATCGTTGCGCAGCGCCTCGGTGTTGTTGGTCGCGATGTAGCCCGGGGCCACGGCGTTGACGTTGATGCCCTTCGCGGCCCATTCGTTGGCGAAGATCTTCGTCAGGCCCGCGACACCATGTTTGGAGGCGGTGTAGGACGGCACGCGGATGCCGCCCTGGAAGGACAGGAGCGAGGCGATGTTGACGATCCGCCCGCCCGCGTCGCGCGCTAGGGCGTTCTTCGCGAACCGCTGGCACAGCATGAAGACGGCCTTGAGGTTCACGTCCATCACGTCGTCCCAGTCCGCCTCCGAGAAGTCGACCGTGTCCTCGCGGCGGATGATGCCCGCATTGTTCACGAGGATGTCGAGGTCGTCCGGCAGGGCCGCCACACAGGCGTCGATGTCGGCGAGGTCCAGCATCAGCTCCTCCGCCGTGCCGCCCACAGCCTCACAGGCCGCGACCGTCTCCGCGCAGGAGCGGCGGCCGGCGGCGATCACGTGCGCGCCCGCCTCTGCCAGTCCCACCGCGATGGCCTGGCCGATGCCGGTGTTGGCGCCGGTGACCAGCGCCCGCTTGCCGTCGATCCGGAAACTCAACGCAGGTCCTCCATCGCCACCATGTCCATGTCGGTGAAGTCGACGTTGTCGCCTGCCATCGCCCAGCAGAAGGTGTAGGCCGAGGTGCCCGCACCGGCGTGGATCGACCACGGCGGAGAGATGATCGCCTCTTCGTTGGCGATGACCATGTGGCGGGTCTCTTCGGGCTTGCCCATGAAGTGGAAGACGCGCTGCCCTTCGGGAATGTCGAAGTAGAGATACGCTTCCATCCGGCGGTCGTGCAGGTGGCAGGGCATGGTGTTCCAGATCGAGCCGGGCTTGAACTGGGTGTACCCCATCACAAGCTGGCAGCTTTCGACCACCTCGGGGTGCACGAACTGGTGGATCGTCCGTTCGTTGCTGGTCTCCTGCGCGCCCAGCTCGACGTGGCGGGCCATCTCGAAGGTCACGAGCTTGGTCGGGCAGGCACGGTGCGCGGGTGCGGACAGCACGTAGTACCGCCCGGGCGCATTGAACGTCACGGCGCCGGAGCCCATGCCGACGTAAAGGACCTCTCCCTTACCGATGGTGTAGCTTTCGCCGCCGACCTCGACGGACCCGGCCTCACCGATGTTCAGGATGCCCATCTCGCGGCGTTCGAGGATCGTGGCCGTCCCGGTCTCCGGCACGTGGTCGAGCACCAGCGGGCCAGACGCCGGCACGGCAGAGCCGAGGATGAGGCGGTCGTAATGCGAATAGACCAGCTTGATCTCGCCTTCCGCGAACAGGCCGCCGACGTGGAAATGATCGCGCAGGCCTTGCGTGTCCAGCCCCTTGGTGGTGGCCGGGTCGATGGCATAGCGGGTTTCGGCGTTGGTCGTCATGTCTTCTCCTTACAGGAAATCGTCGCGTCGGGGTGTGAAGGTGTCGATCAGCTCGCCCTGCTCGAGGCAGATGCAGCCGTGGCGCGCGCCGGAGGGGATCACGAAGCTGTCCCCGGGCCGGACGTCGAACACCTCGTCCGCGACCTGGAACCGGAACTTGCCTGACTTCACGTAGGTGGACTGGATGTGGGGATGGTCGTGCAGCTTGCCCTCGGCGCCTTCCTCGAAGCAGAAGGACACGACCATCAGTTCGGGGCGCTCCGACAGGACCTGTCGGGTGACGCCGGGATCGGGAAAAGCGCGCGGATAGGTCTTCAGCATTGGGGTTCTCCTATCGGAAGACGGCGGGCAGCCAGAGCGACAGCGCCGGGACATAGGTCACCAGCATCAGCACGGCGAGCGAGGCGAGGTAGAACGGCCAGATCGTGCGGATCACCTCGCCGATGCGGATGCGGCCCACGGCACAGCCGACGAACAGCACCGCCCCCACCGGCGGCGTGCAGAGCCCGATGCCCAGGTTGAGGATCAGGATGATGCCGAACTGCACCGGGTCGACGCCATAGGCCGTGGCGACCGGCAGGAAGATCGGCGTGGTGATGACGATCAGCGGCGACATGTCCATGAAGGTGCCGAGGAACAGCAGCGCCACGTTCAGGAGCAGCATGATGAGGATCGGGTTGTCGCTGAGCCCCTTCATCCAGGACACGAGGTCGGCGGGCACGCGCAGGTAGGCAAGGAGCCAGCCGAAGGCCGCCGCCGATCCGATGACCAGCAGCACCATCGAAGACGTCCGGACCGCCGACATGGTCGCCGCAACGAATTCTCCCCACGGCAGGGAGCGGTAGACGAACCACGTCACCGCCAGCGCGTAGATCACCGCGATGCACGACGATTCCGATGCGGTGAAAACGCCCGAGCGCACGCCTCCGAAGATGATCGCCACGAGGATCAGACCGGGGACCGCGCTCAGTAGCAGGCCCAGCATGGCGCGGGCGCCGGGGAACGGCTCTGTCGGGTAGCCGCGCTTCCTTGCGACGGCCCATGCCGCCACCATGAGCGCAAAGGCCAGCAGCAGCCCGGGGATGATGCCGGCGGTGAATAGGTCGGCGATGGACAGCCGCCCGCCCGCCGAGATCGAATAGATGATGAGGTTGTGCGAGGGCGGCAGCATCAGCGCGATGATCGAGGAGGTCACCGTCACGTTCACCGCGTAGTCCTTGCCGTAGCCGCGTTCCTCCATCTGCGGGATCATCAGGCCGCCGATGGCGGAGGCGTCAGCCGCCGCCGAGCCCGAGATGCCGCCGAACAGGACCGATGCGGCGATGTTCACCTGCCCCAGCCCGCCGCGCATGTGCCCGACCGCGGCCCCTGCCAGCGCCACCAGCCTTCGCGCGATGTCGCCGCGCACCATCAGTTCGCCCGCGTAGATGAAGAACGGGATGGCCAGCAACGCGAAGACCGAGATGCCGGAGTTCAGCCGCTGGAACACCACCACCGGCGGCAGGCCGATGTAGGCGATGGTCGCGAAGGACGACACACCGAGGCAGAACGCGACCGGCGTGCCGATCAGCAGGAGCACCGTGAAGGTGCCGAAAAGGACGATCAGTTCCATGCAGTTTCCCTCGCCGGGGCCGCGGCCCCCTGCCCGTTCAGGGCGAAATCCCATGCCCGCGCGGGGCCAGTTCGTCCGGCCGATGCCGGCTCATTCCTCTATGGCGTCGTCACCGAACCGCGACGTGGCCAGCCCGACCGAGCGTCTCAGCAGCCGCTCCAGCGACAGCAGGATCATCAGGATGCCACCGACGATCAGGCTTAGGAACGAGGTCGCGCCGGTGATCCCGAGGTTCGGGATCGTGGTGGCCCATGTCGTCTCGGCCAGTTGCCAGCCGTACCAGACCATGCCGCCACCGAAGGCGATGACCACGAGGTCCGAGACGGTGTGAAAGAACCTCTGCACACGCTCCGGCAGGATGTAGAGCAGCACGTCGAACGACAGATGGTTGCCTTCGCGCACGCCCACCGCGGCGCCGAGGAAGATGAACCAGCCCATCAGCAGGATGGAGGTCGTCTCGGTCCATGTAGGCGTGTCGTTCAGTACGAAACGGCCCCAGACCTGCCAGCCGATCAGCGCCGTCATGCCCACCAGCCCGGCGCCCGCCAGCCACAGGAAGACCTTCGTCGCCCGAGCAACGACCGCCGACAGTTTCAGCACAGTCTCTTGCATGATGGGTCCCCCGCGGGTCCGCCCCGCCCCGGAAAAAAGGCGGGCCTGCACAAAGGCAGGCCCGCCGGGATGTCAGTTATTCGACAGCGCGGATCTCATCGACCAGCGACTTCAGCTTTTCGGAGGTCACGTGCTTGTCGTAGACCGCGTTCATGGCGTCCATGAACGGCTGCTTGTCGATGTCCTCGATGATCTCGACACCGGCGGCGCGGACCTTCTCTTCGGAGGCCTTCTCTCGCTCGGCCCAGAGCTCGCGCATGATCGGCACGCTGTCCTTGGCGGCCTGGCGCACCAGTTCCTGGTCTTCCGGCGACAGCTTGTTCCACGACGCCTGCGACATGACCAGAACTTCCGGCACGATCAGGTGCTGGTCGAGCGTGTAGTAGCCCGCGACCTCGTAGTGGCCCGAGGATTCGAAGGACGGCCAGTTGTTCTCGGCCCCGTCGATCACGCCGGTCTGGATCGAGGAGTAGACCTCGCCATAGGGCAGCGGCGTGGCGTTTGCCCCGAGCGCATCCACCATGTCGACGAAGACGTCGGACTGCATGACACGGAACTTCAGCCCTTCCATGTCCTCGATCGAGGTGATCGGCTTCTGGCTGTTGTAGAACGACCGCGAGCCGCCGTCGTAATAGGCCAGGCCAACAAGCTGGTGGTTCTGGAACTCGTTCAGGATCTTCTCACCCACTTCGCCGTCGACCACCGCGTGCATGTGGTCCGTGCCGCGGAAGATGTAGGGCAGCGAGAAGACCTTGGTTTCCTCGATGATGTTGTTGAACGGTCCGAGCGAGACGCGGTTCAGGTCGATCACGCCCAGCTGGGTCTGCTCGATGGTGTCCTTTTCCTCGCCAAGCTGGGCGGAGTGGAACACCTCGACGCAGATGCGCCCGTCAGAGCGCTCTTCCAGCATCTCGCCCATCTTCTCGACGGCGACCACGGTCGGGTAGCCCTCGGGGTGGGTGTCGGACGAGCGCAGGGTGATCTCGCAGGCGCTGGCCGCGCTCACCATGGCCGCGGACGCCAAGAGCGCCGCTAGGGTTGTCTTCATTTTCATGTCAGTCTCCTCCCTGGATGAAACGGCATCAGAGCCCGTAGGCATCCTTCGCCAGATTGTACGTGAGGTCGGCCGCGACCTCGTACGCCTCGCTCTCCCGCAGGCGGCCCGTTCCGACGAGCCCCGCGAGATAGGCGCAGTCCGACCGGCGCGCGACGTCGTGGCGCGCGGGGATCGAACAGAACGCCCGTGTGTCGTCGTTGAACCCGGCGGTGTTGTAGAAGCCGCAGGTCTCGGTCGTGGCCTCACGGAACTTCCGGATGCCCTCGTAACTGTCGAAGAACCACCACGGCGGGCCGAGGCGCAGGCAGGGATAGGCCCCGGCCAGCGGCGCCAGTTCGCGCCCGTAGGTGGTTTCGTCCAGCGTAAAGAGGATGACCTTCAGCTTCGGCTCCATCCCCACGGCATCCAGCAGCGGCTTCAGCGCGCCGACGTAGTCCGTGCGTCCGGGAATATCGAACCCCTTGTCGCGCCCGTGCATCGCGTAGACGCCGGCCGAGTGGTTGCGGCGGCTGCCGGGGTGAATCTGCAGCGTCAGCTTGTCGTCGAGCGACATCCGCGCCATCTCGGTCAGCATCTGGCCGCGGAAGGCGTCGGCCTCCTCCGGGGTGCAATCGCCCTTCAGCGCCTTCTGGAACAGGGCCGAGGCCTCTGCCTTAGGCAGGTTCTCTGTCCGGGCGGTGGCATGACCGTGGTCCGAAGCGGTGGCACCGAAGGTCTTGAAGAACAGCCGCCGTATGCGGTGCGCGTTCAGGTAACCGTCCCAGGTCGCGGTGTTCTCGCCGGTCACGGCGCCGAAGGCCTCGACATTGGCGGCGAATCCCTCGAACTCCGGATCGACAACGGCGTCGGGGCGATACGTGGTGACAACCCGTCCGCCCCACCCGCTCTCGCGGATCATCTGGTGCCATTTCAGGTCGTCCAGCGCCCCCTCGGTGGTGGCCAGGACCTCGATTCCGAAGCGTTCGAACAGCGCGCGCGGGCGGAAGTCGTCCTGCCCCAGCTTCGCATCGATGAAATCGTAAATCGCATCGGCATTGGCCGCCGACAGCACCTCGTCAAGGCCGAAGACATGCTCGAAGGAGTGGTCGAGCCACATCGACGACGGCGTGCCCCGGAACAGGTGATAGTTCTCTGCGAACTGCCGCCAGATGGCGCGCGGATCCGCCTCCGTCGCGCCGCCGTCGACGCGCGGCACGCCCAGATCGCTCAGCGCCACCCCCTGCGAGACCAGCATTCGGAACACGTAATGGTCGGGAATCACGAACAATTCTGCGGGGTTCGGGAATCGCTCGTTCTCGGCGAACCAGCGCGGATCGCAATGCCCGTGCGGGCTGACGATCGGCATGTCCCTGACGCTGCCATAGAGATCCCGTGCCAGCCCACGCAGACCCGGTTCTACCGGAAAAAGGCGATCGGGATCGGTCAGAGGCATCTTACACTCCAAATTTCCAACTTGATCTGCTAATATGCTAGTTGTCCAATTGTGTCAACGCGGCCCGCCCGCTAATCTGCGCAAACCAATCCGGCGGAGACCAGATGTCAGAGATCACCATTACGCCCCTTGCCCCCCTGACCCAGAAGTCCGCCACGGACATGGTCTTCGACACGCTTTACGAGGCGGTGATCTCCCTTCAGCTCCCGCCCGGCACGCGGGTGTCGGAGGCCGAGATCGCCCAGCAGCTCGACGTGTCCCGGCAGCCCGTGCGCGACGCCTTCTTCCGCCTGTCGAAGCTGGGCTTCCTGCTGATCCGCCCGCAGCGCGCCACGCTGATCTCGAAGATTTCGCCCAAGGCCGTGCTGAACGCGGCCTTCATCCGCACGGCCATCGAATGCGAATGCCTGCGCGAGGCGGCCCGGCAAATGACGCCCGAGGCCGCAGCCCGCCTGCGCGCCAGCCTTGACCGGCAGGAGGCGGCGCTGGAGGAATCGGACCGCGCCGTCTTCCACGCGCTCGACGACGCCTTCCACCTGCTGATCAGCGAGATCGCCGGGCATCCGCACGCGTGGGAGCTGATACAGGAACAGAAGGCCCACATGGACCGCGTGCGCTTCCTGACCCTGTCCGGCAAACGCCAGCGCCAGGTCCACGCGGAACACCAGGGCATCGTCGACGCGCTGACGCGCGGCGATACCGCCAGTGCCGAGGCGCAGCTGCGCAACCACCTGGCCGACATCCGGCACGTTCTGGCCCGGGTGCGCGCGGAACATGGCGACTATTTCGAACCCGTCGACTGACCTCTTCCCCGCACCGTGCAAACGTGATCCCCTGAGCCAAAGGGGGAGCACGACATGCACATCGACCTGACCGGACAGACCGTCCTGATCACCGGCGCGGCGGGCGGCATCGGGCGCGCCATGACTGACAGTTTTGCGCGCGCCGGGGCAAAGCTGATCCTGTCGGACCTCGACATTGCAAATCTGCCCTCGGGCGAAGACATCCTTCCCCTGCCCTGCGACGTGACCGACGCCGCAACCGTCCGCGCGATGGTCGCCGAGGCGCAGGAACGGTTCGGTCCCCTCGACATCGCGATCAACAACGCGGGGATCTCCGGCCCCTTCGGACCGCTGGCGAAGCTCTCTCAGGACGACTGGGCCCGCCTGATCGCCGTCAACCTGACCGGCACCTTCAACGCGCTTCAGGCAGAGATCCCGGCGATGCGCGACGGCGGGCGCATCCTCAACGTGGCTTCGCTGGCCGGTGTGGCGGGCGCGCCCGGCCTTGCCGCCTATGCCGCCACGAAACACGGTGTGGTAGGCCTGACCCGATCCCTCGCCCACGAATTGCGCAAGCAGCGCATACGGGTCAACGCGCTCTGCCCCAGCTTCACCGATACGCCGATGCTGGACGCCATGGGGACGGAGAAGACGCGGTTCGAAACGCCGCTCAACGCCCTCGGCCGGTTCGGCACCGCGCAGGAGATGGCGGATGCTGCGCTCTGGATCACCTCGCCGCAGAACAGCTTCATGAACGGGCAGGCGATCACGCTCGACGGGGGCATCTCCGCCCTTTGAAGACCACCCTTCAAGAACGAAAAAAGGCGGACCCTAAGGCCCGCCTTTCCCGTCATGTCAGGCGCTTCAGGCCCGGCGTTCTGTCCTGAGACCCTGGTAGATCGCCCAGCACATCGCGAGCAGCACCAGAGTGAACGGCAGACCGGTCGAGATGACCATGGCCTGCAAGGCCGCAAGGCCACCGCCCAGCAGCAGCACGATGGCCACCGCGCCTTCGAAGACACACCAGAAGACCCGCTGCGGGACCGGCGCATCGACCTTGCCGCCCGCGGTGATCGTGTCGATCACGAGCGACCCGGAGTCGGAGGAGGTCACGAAGAACACGATCACCAGCACAATGGCGATGACCGAGGTCAGGCTTGCCAGCGGCAGCCCTTCGAGCATCGCAAACAGCGAGATCGGCGGGTTGTAGCTGTCGATCACCTGAGCTTTCACCGGCGAATTCACCGGATCGGCCAGCACCTGCTCGATCGCCGCGCCGCCGAAAGTCGCCATCCACAGGATGCAGACCAGCGAGGGGATCAGCAGCACGCAGATGATGAACTCGCGCACGGTACGGCCACGGCTGACACGGGCGATGAACATGCCCACGAACGGCGACCAGGAGATCCACCACGCCCAGTAGAACGCGGTCCAACCCTGACGGTAGGCATCGTCCTCACGGCCGAACGGGTTCGACAGCGGGATGAGGTCCTTGGCGTAGGCCACCATGCCCTGACCGAACTCTGTCAGGATCGCCATGGCGCCGGCGGCAAAGAACACGAAGACCAGCAGCACGGCGGCGATGCCCATGTTGATTTCGGACAGCAGCTTCACACCGCCGTCGAGACCGCGCAGCACCGACACCAGCGCGATGGCCGTGATGAAGGTGATGAGCAGGATCTGGACCGTGGTGTTGTTCGGGATACCGAAGACGTGCTCAAGACCGGCATTGGCCTGCTGCGCACCGAAGCCCAGCGAGGTGGCAAGGCCGAAGAGCGTCGCGAAGACCGCCAGCGTGTCGATGACGTGACCCCACCAGCCCCAGACCTTCTCGCCGAAAATCGGGTAGAAGGCGGAGCGGATCGTCAGCGGCAGGCCCTTGTTGTAGCTGAAGAGCGCAAGCGCCAGCGCCACGACCGCGTAGATCGCCCAGGGGTGCAGGCCCCAGTGGTAGATCGTGGCGGCAAGGCCCATCTCGCGCGCCGCGTCGACGTTGGCGGCGATGATGCTGCCGTCCTCGGCGATGGGCGACGGCGTGCCCAGCGGTTGCGAGATCGCCATGTGATAGACCGGCTCGAGCACCCCGAAAAACATCAGGCCGATGCCCATGCCGGCGGCAAAGAGCATCGCGAACCAGCCGAGGTAGGTGTAATCCGGTGTCGCATCCGCACCGCCCAGCCGGACAGAGCCCACCGGCAGCACGATCAGCGCAAGGCAGAACAGCACGAAGATGTTCGCCGCGCTCAGGAAGAACCAGTCAAACGACGAGGTCAGCGCCGGGCGCAGCCAGCCAAAGAACTCGCCCGCCTGCTCGGGCAGCGCCAGCGCGTAGAACACGAAGGCCATGATGCTGAGACCCGAGATCAGGAAGACCGGGTTGTGGATGTCCATGCCGAACGGCCCGACCTGCGTCTGGATGTTGTCCTGGCCGATCGTGTATTCCGTGTCGATGAGATTTGCAGCGCCCTCCGGCACCGGTATGCCCGTCTCCGGGTCGACTGAATTTTCTGTCATCTCGCGTTCCCCTTTGTCCTTTTCTGTTGCTTTTGTAGTTCTGGCAGGTAGTCCGTCCGGGCAGGTTGCAAGTCACGCCCGGCGGCCAGAGGTCAGTTGTCGCGCACCAGCAACACGCTGACGGAGGCGTGGCTGGCAAGGCTGCCGCCATGCGACGGCCAGAAGTAGTCCGCCACGTTCGGCGGATGCGACGCCATGATCACGAGGTCGGCGCCGATCTCTTCGACCGCCGCCAGAAGCTTGTCGTCCACATCGACGGACGGGTCGTGGGCGACGACGGTATGCGCATGGGCAGAAATCCCATGCGTCTCGGCCTGTGCCGCGGCAAAGTCGGCGAGCTTGCTCTTGAACTCTTCCGGCGTGTGTCCCTGCGGCCCGGGGGTATTGCCCGTCACCGAGACGTAGGTCACCGGGCAGCCGTGGTGCTTGGCCTCTGCCGCAGCGACGTCGAGCGCCTTTTGCAGCTTGTCCAGGTGCCCCAGGTCCACCGGAATCATGATGTGTCGGAACATGTCGTCACCCCTCTCGTCGATCCGATTGTTTCTTGGCGCCGAAGCGCGAACCCGACGCTGCGTAAAGTGCCGGGTGTCTGCCAGTCTGGCCGCCTGTTTCGCCAAGCAAGCGCACAGGCGCGCCGTTTCCGGTCGGTTTGCGACACGCGGCCGCATCTGTTTGCGGCACTATCATGTCGCAATCGGCACCCACGGACAACCGAACTCCGGGAAAACTATGTGCTTGACGGGGTTTGAACGGGAATTATCTGCCCCGGCCGCCGGGGCGGCCAGGGTGTAAAAGCCCCTTTTCGGGGCCTGTGCCGGTCGTTTCCGGTCACGGCCCCGGAAGGATGTCCGGCGCGGTCCATCCACGCCGGACAGCAGCACGGTTTGCGGGTCAACCCGCCGCGCGGGCCGCCTGCAGGGCCTCGCGAAGGACAGCGCGGTCGCCCACGTGGTTGGCCAGCAGCAGGATCAGCCGCGCGTTCAGCGCCGCGCTCTCCTCGTCGGACAGGCCCTCGTGGATCTGGATCAGCTCGGCGTAGAACTCGTCCGGCGCCTCGATGTTCGGACTGGTGTTCAGCATCGCCCTCACTCCTTCCCGCAGGCGCGGCGCAGCGCCGCGCGCACCCGTGCCTCGTCATAGCTGTCCCAGCGCGCCACCACGTGCTGGTCCGGGCGGATCAGGTAGACCGCGCTCCCTGCCGTGCCGATGTACCGCTCTGCCAGCGCGCCGCTGGGATCGTCCGCCGCCGAGAGCGCAACGCGCGCGACCTCCACGCCATCCTCGGTCAGGGTCTCCGGCGCCTCCGCATCCAGCGTCAGCAGCACGAACCGTCCGCCCAATGCGCCCAGCAGATAGCCGTTGCCCATCGGCGCATCGGGACAGGGGCTGCCGGGGCGCGTCCTCTGCGGTCCGCCCGCCAGCCCGTCCTCGCCGGTCAGCGACAGCCCGTCATAGGTGCAGGGCACCGACAGCCGCCCGGAGTTGACCAGCGGCCGGGCAAAGGCGTGATGCTCCGCCAGCGACAGCACGGCATTGCGGAACAGGTGCGAGGTCTTGGTCTTCGGCGTGATGAAATCCGTCGCGCGGGTCGAGTTCAGGATGTTCTCGTCCGCCCCGAAGCGGCGCTCCTCGTCGTAGCTGTCCAGCAGCCGGTCCGGTGCCTCGCCCCGGATCACCATGCCCAGCTTCCAGCCTAGGTTGTCGGCGTCCTGCATCCCGGAATTGGCGCCGCGCGCGCCGAAGGGCGACACCTGGTGCGCCGAGTCCCCGGCGAACAGCACCCGCCCGTGGCGGAACTGCTTCATCCGGCGGCACTGGAAGGTGTAGATCGAGGTCCAGACGATCTCGTACTCCACGCCGCCAAGGAAGGCATCCAGCCTGCGGCGGACGTTCTCTTCCTTCAGCTCCTCCTTGCGGTCCACGTCCCAGCCAATCTGGAAGTCCACCCGCCACACGTCGTCCGGCTGCTTGTGCAGAAGCGTCGAGGCCCCCGCCCCGTGCGTCGGCTCGAACCAGAACCAGCGTTCGGTCGGGAAGGCCTCGCCCAGCATGCGGATATCGGCGATCAGGAAGCTGTCTTCGAAGACGCGCCCCTCGAAATCCAGACCCATCATGCTCCGCAAGGGCGAGCCCGCGCCGTCGCAGCCGATCAGCCAGTCCGCCTCGATGGTGTAGGGACCGTCGGGCGTGGTGATCTGCAGCACCGTGTGATCCTCCTTCACCTCGACGCTGTCGACGCGGTTGCGGCCGCGCAGCTCGATGGGCGCGCCCGCCGCCTGCGCCTCGCGCACGCGTTCGACAAGGAACTTCTCGAAATAGGGCTGCTGGAGGTTGATGAAGGCGGGGAAGCGGTGGCCTTCCTCCGGCAGGAGGTTGAACTCGAACACCTTGCGGTCCTCGTGGAACACCTTGCCGAGGTTCCAGACCACGCCCTTGTCGAGCATCGGCTGCGCGCAGCCGTAGCGGTCCGCGATCTCGAGGCAGCGTTTGGCAAAGCAGATGGCGCGCGACCCTTGCCCGATCCCCTCGTGGTCGTCCAGCACCACCACCTGGATGCCCTGCAGCCCGAGGTCGAGCGCCGTGGCCACCCCGATAGGACCGCCGCCCATGATGACCACCGGATGGCGCACCGGCGCGTCGGCGTCCTGATCGGCTGACCGTTCGTAGGGATACAGCCTGAACGCAAGCTGGTAGCGGTCATGTATCATCGTCTCTCCTCCCCTTGGCGGGCCTCAGCCGCGCCTGTCCCCCAAGCCCTGTCCCACCACGCCTGCGCCGAAGGCACACGGCCATAATCAAGGTGGAAATCGTCAAGCTGCGGCGGAGCGATCCCCGCCGCCAGTATCATCGTGTGCGCCTGCCCCCGGTGGTGAACCTGATGCTGGAACAGGTGCAGCAGCAGCGCGGCGATGGTCTCCTGCACCGGGCCGCCCGGGCGCTCCATGGTGATGGTGCGCCCGAGATCGTCGCCGGTCAGCCCCTCGCAGAACCCGATCAGCCGCAGGTCCGCCGCCGCCTGTTCCTGTGCCAGCGCGGGAACCGAGGACACCTCGGGACGGTCGCGCAGGCTGTAGCCCAGCCCGCCCTCCTGCATCGCGTCAAGGTAGAACAGGTCGACCAGCAGGATGTGGTTCAGCGTGGCCTTGAGCGAGGGAAAGAAGCCGGGGCGCGGCGCGGCGAACGCCTCGTCCGAAAGGCCCGAGATGGCCTCCAGCAGCACCTCGTTGGCCCATGCGTTGTTCAGCGCCATCACGCGCCACGGGTTCTCTGCCGATAGGTTCACGCCCGCATCCGACATGCCACGCCCTCTCCCTGACCGCTCCGGCCCGGGCGCTGCGCTCCGAAGGACCGCAACCCGCACCGGGACTGCTTACAAGACCGCCCGCGCCGTTACCGGCACCCCGCGAACACTCTGCCCGGCTGCGCCGAACCGGCGCCTTGCCGGGGCTTCGCCCGTTCGCGCAATGGACCGTCCACCGGACGGTCCACCGGCTGCGCCGGATCGGCGCTCACCCCTGAAGGGCGTTCCACATTTCCTTGTCGCGCTCGGCAGTCCAGACGCGCGGCGTGTCGATGCCTCGGGCCTCGTCATAGGCACGCGCCACGTTGAACGGCAGGCAGTGCTCGTAGATCGCGTAGTCCGAGAACTTCGGATCGCAGGCTTCGCGCACCGCGTCCCAGGCCTCTTTCAGCGAGCCGCCCCGGCCCACCACCTTCTGCACCGGCTTGTAGGTCGAGCGGACGAAGTCGGCGGTGTTCTCGATGGCGGTCGCCACCATCTCCTCGCCGACCAGCGCGTCGCCACGGCCCGGAGCGATCGCCTTGGGCTCGTAGGCGGCGATGTTCATCAGCGTGTCTTCCCAGTCGCCGTAGTGCCCGTCGCCGCAGTAGCAGGCGGAGTGGTATTCCACGATGTCGCCGGTGAACATGACTTCCTGATCCGGCACCCAGATCACCGCGTCCCCCGCGGTATGCGCGCGGCCCAGGTGCATGATGTCGACCCGGCGGTTGCCCAGGTAGACGGTCATCGCCTCGGAAAACGTCGTCGTCGGCCAGGTGAGCCCCGGGATTTCCTCGTGTCCCTGGAACAGGCGCGGGAAGCGATCGAACTCGCTGTCCCAGTCCTCCTGCCCGCGCTCCGCCACCATGGCGCGCGCAGTGTCGGACATGATGATCTCCCGCGCGCCATAGGCCGAGGCGCCCAGCACGCGCACCGCGTGGTAATGCGTCAGCACGAGGTGGCTGATCGGCTTGTCGGTGACCTCGCGGACGTGCTCTATCACCTTCCGGGCGAGGCGCGGCGTTGCCTGTGCCTCGACGATCATCACGCTGTCGTCGCCGATGATCACGCCGGTGTTGGGGTCGCCCTCGGCGGTGAAGGCATAAAGCCCCTCGCCCACCTGCGTGAAGCTCGTCTTCTTTTCCGCCATGTCGCCTGCGGAGGCGAATGCCTTGGCCATATCTCAGTCCTCTTCCAGAAATTCCAGGCGGTTGCCGAAGGGGTCCTCGGTAAAGAACCTCCGGCGTCCCGCGATGTCGTCGTCCCATTTCACCGGGCGCCCCGCCTCGGACAGCCCCGTTGCCAGCCTGTCGATGCCGGGCACCCGCAGGCCGGGGTGTGCCTTTCGGGCCGGGGCGAAGCCGGGCTCCACGCCCAGGTGCAGCTCTGCCCCGTCGAGTGCGAACCAGACCCCGCCCCGCGCCCTCAGCGCCTCGGGCTTCTCCAGCTCGGCCAGCCCGATCAGCCCGCTCCAGAAGGCGCGCGCCTCCGCCTCCCCGCCCTCGGGCATGGCAAGCTGGATATGGTCGAGCGCCGCCATTTCGACTTACCGCGCGTAGGGATCGTCGAGCGCGGGCAGCACCTTGCCGGTGCAGGCGCCGAACCCGACGCGGTAGCCGTCGCCCTGCGCGTGACCGCGCAGGGTCAGCGTGTCGCCGTCCTCGATGAAGCTGCGCGTCTCGCCGGTGTCGAGCGTGACAGGCTCCTTGCCGCCCCAGCTCAGCTCCAGCAGCGCCCCGCGTGCGCCCTTCTCCGGCCCGGAAATCGTGCCCGAACCCAGAAGGTCGCCGGTGTTCATCGGGCAGCCGGAGGTGGTGTGATGCGCAAGCTGCTGCGCGGACGAATAGTACATCACGTTGTAGTTCGTGCGGGCGATCACTGTCTCGGCCTTCCCCTCGGGTGCAAGCCCCACCTCCAGCGCGATGTCGTAAAGCATCGGCCCCGGCTCCTCCAGGTAGTCGAGCAGCGGGCGCTCCCGCTCCGGCGTGGAACAGCGGAACGGCTCCAGCGCGGCCTTGGGGACGATCCACGGCGAGATCGACGTGGCCGTGGCCTTGGCCTGGAACGGACCCAGCGGCTGGTATTCCCACGCCTGAATGTCGCGCGCCGACCAGTCGTTCAGCAGCACGTAGCCAAAGATCATCGCGTCAGCCTCCGCCACCGTCACCGGGCGGTCGGACGGGGTGCCGACGATGGCGCCCATCTCAAGCTCGATGTCGAAGCGCTTGCAGGGCGCAAAGACCGGCAGATCCGCATCCGGCGCCTTGAGCTGTCCCCAGGGACGGCGCACGTCGGTGCCCGACACCACGACCGAGGACGCCCGCCCGTTGTAGCCGATGGGGATCGACAGCCAGTTCGGCGGCAGCGCGTTCTCCGGCCCGCGGAACATCGTGCCGACATTGGTGGCGTGATGCTTGCCGGCGTAGAAATCGGTGTATTCGGCGACGGTGAAGGGCATCAGCATCTCGGTCCCGGCCATCGGAACCATGTAGTCGACAAGCGCCTCCGCATCCGGTGCATCCTCTGCCAGCAGGTCGGTGATGCGCGCCCGGAACGCCGCCCATGCGGCGGGGCCCAGCGTCATGAACTCCGTCCAGTCGCCGTAAAAGAATATCTCTTCCTCGTCCTCCATCTGGACGAGGCCGTCCTGCTCCATCCGGGTGACGTCGAGGATCATATCGCCGATCCCGACCCCGCAGTGCGGCTCCCCCTCGTCCGAGCGGAAGCTGCCGTACGGCAGGTTGTTCAGGGGAAATTCGCAGTCGGGGGCGTTCGCCGCCTCGACCCAGCTTCGCTTCAACGGCATGCCGTCTCCATTCGCTTGGTGTTGCCTTGGACCGGAGGTGATCCGGGGGTGCCGCGCCGAGAAGGCGCGGCCGGGGCAGCGCCCCCACCCTCACCTATTTCTTCCCGGGCGTGCCGTCGAACTTCTTCTCGAGGCTTTCCCAGCAGTCGATGTAGTCGTCCTGCAGCGGTGCCTCCTGCCCGGCGAAGGCGGTGAGGTGTTGCGGGAAACGGGTCTCGAACATGAAGGACATGGTGTTGTCCAGCTTCTCCGCCTTCAGCTCGGCATTCGACGCGCCCTCGAAAGCGTTCCGGTCCGGGCCGTGCGGCAGCATCATGTTGTGCAGCGACATGCCGCCGGGGACGAAGCCCTGCGGCTTGGCATCGTACTGGCCGTAGATATTGCCCATGAGCTCGGACATGATGTTCTTGTGGTACCACGGCGGGCGGAAGGTGTTCTCGGCCACCATCCAGCGCTCGCGGAACAGGACGAAGTCGATGTTTGCCGTCCCCGGCACGCCGGAGGGCGCGGTCAGCACGGTGAAGATCGACGGGTCGGGATGGTCGAAGAGAATCGCGCCGACCGGGCAGTAGGTGCTGAGGTCGTACTTGTAGGGCGCGTAGTTGCCGTGCCACGCCACCACGTCCAGCGGCGACTGCGCGATCTGTGTCTCGTGGAACTGGCCGCACCACTTGATCGTCAGGGTCGAGGGCACATCGCGGTCCTCGAAGGCCGCCACCGGCGCCTTGAAGTCGCGCGGGTTGGCAAGGCAGTTGGCGCCGATCGGGCCGCGCCCGGGCAGCTCGAACTTCTGGCCGTAATTCTCGCAGACGAACCCGCGGCACGGCCCTTCGAGCACCTCGACACGGTAGACGAGCCCGCGAGGAAGGATCGCGATCTCCTGCGGCGCGATGTCGATGATGCCGAGCTCCGTGCAGAAGCGCAGACGCCCCTCCTGCGGGACGACCAGCAATTCGCTGTCCGCGCTGTAGAAATACGCGTCCACCATCGACTCGGTCACGAGGTAGATATGGGCCGCCATGCCGACCTGGGTGTTCACGTCGCCCGCCGTCGTCATCGTCCGCATGCCGGTGAGCCAGGTGTAGCCCTCCTGGCTGTAGGGCACCGGGTCCCAGCGGTACTGGCCGAGGCTGGTGACATCCTCCACCACGTTCGGCGCGCTCTTCCAGTACGGCAGGTCGATCTTCGCGTAGCGGGTGGAATGCTTGACCGAGGGCCGGATGCGGTAAGTCCAGGTCCGCTCCGGCGGGTTCGCGGTGAAGGCGGTGCCGGAGAGCTGCTCGCCATAAAGGCCGTAGTTGCACTTCTGCGGGCTGTTCATGCCCTGCGGCAGCGCGTCGGGCAGCGCCTCCGTCTCGAAATCGTTGCCGAAGCCCGGCATGTAGCCTTCGTGCGTGCCGACGCCCTGCGGCGCGCGGACCATCCCCTTGGGCAGTTCGAAACGTGTCATGACTCTCCTCCCCGGTGACCATGTAGCGGTTGGCGACATAATCGTTGCATTTGCAATGAAGTCAACCCTATTGTTGTGGGGAAGACCCACCTTTGCGGGAGAGGCCGATGAAAGACAGACCCAACCCCGGTGCGCCGCAGGCCGCAGCCCTGCCCGATTTCGACCTCGCGCGCTTCACCCCCTACCGGCTGGCGGTGGCGGCGGAGCGCACGTCGGAGGAACTGGCCCGCCAGTACCGGACCCGCTTCGGCATCTCGATCCCGGAATGGCGGGTGCTGGTCCACCTCGCCCAGCCGCTCGACGGGGCCGAAACCGTGTCTGTCCGCGACATCGAGGCGCGCGTGGCGATGGAGAAGTCCAAGGTCAGCCGCGCGGCGACCCGGCTGGAAACCTCCGGCCTGATCGAGAAGGCGCAGGACGCCAGCGACCGGAGGCTGGTCCGACTGGCCCTGACCGACAAGGGCCGCGCGATGATGGCCGAACTGCTGCCGCTGGCGCTGGCCTACCAGCAGGAGATCGAGGCCCGGCTGGCGGAGGCCTTCGCTGGGCTCGAGGCGGGGCTGGAGGCGCTGCTAAACGAGGTTTCGGATCGCTGACGCGATCCGACCGGCGCTCGCTTTGCTCGCGCAGGGGCGCGTCTTGCATGGGCGCAGCAAATGTTTTGCGCGCCTTGCCTGCATAGACGCTTCGCGCGGGGGCTCTGCCCCCGGACCCCCGAGGTATTTGGGCCAAGATGAAGGGATGGCCTTGCCCTGCGGCTTCCGACTTTCGGGCGAAGCCGGCCGGCGGCGGAGGCCGCCGTGCACTCAGGGCGCCCTGAGTCTTGACGCGCCGAACGCGCTGAGCGCCACCATGACCGCCGCCGTGCCGAGGCAGGCAGGCAGGCCGCCCCACTGGTAGCTGAGCCCCGACAGGAGCGTTCCGAGGAGGCGCCCGGCGGCGTTTGCCATGTAGTAGAAGCCCACGTCCATGGTCACCCGCTCGCCCTTAGAGAAGGCGAGGATCAGGTAGCTGTGCAGCGCGGAATTGACGGCGAAGATGGCACCAAACACCAAGAGGCCCGCGATCAGGGTTGCCGTCAGCCAGGGTGCGGGCGCCCCGGCGAGCGCCACGAGGAGCGCCAGGGACAGCGGCACGGGCACCAGCGCCAGCGCCCAGCCCCGGGCTGCCGTGACGATCTCGGCCTCGGGACGGGAGGCCGCGCGCAGGGCCTTCGGCGCCCAGGCCTGCACCGCGCCGTAGAGGATGGTCCAGACCGCCATGAAGCTGCCGATGGTGAAGAAGGCGGCGCGGTTGCCGGCCTCCGTCCCGTCCGACAGGACGGCGTAGAAGTAGACCGGGATGCCCACCACGAACCACACGTCGCGCGCGCCGAACAGGAAGACCCGCGCCGCCGAGAGCCGGTTCACGTTGCGATCCTTCGAGAAGACCTCGCGGAACTTCGCGCCCTTCCTGCCCGCGGGCAGGCCCGGTGGCATCCTCAGCGCCACGGCGGCGAGGATCAGGGCCAGCACCGCCGCCATGCCCCAGACCGATGCCTTGAAACCCGCCAGTGCCAGAAGCGCCGCCCCCAGCAGGAAGCCCAGCCCCTTGACCGCGTTCTTCGAGCCGGTCAGCACCGCGACCCAGCGGAAGAGGCCGCCCTGCCCCTTGGGTGCCAGCACCTTGACCGCCGATTTCGCCGACATCTTGGACAGGTCCTTCGCCACCCCCGAGAGGCCCTGCACCGCCATCACGTAGGCGACCGAGGCGCCGAGACCCCATGCGGGATCGAGCTGCGCCAGCGCCACAAGGGCCACGACCTGCAGGCCGAGCCCCGCGTAGAGCGTCGAGGTCAGGCCGAAGCGCGCGGCGATCCAGCCGGCCGAGAGGTTCGTCACGATGCCCGCCACCTCGTAGAGCAGGAACAGGTAGGCCAGTTGCACCGCGCTGAAGCCCAGCGTGTGGAAGTGCAGGAGCACCAGCATCCTGAGCGCGCCATCGGTGAGCATGAAGGCCCAGTAGGCCGCCGTGACGGCGATATAGGCGGCAAGGCCCTGCGGCGCTGCGATGGCTGTGCTCATGGCCTCGGGTCCGCCGCTGGGTCCGCGTATCTGATGTGGAGGGCAACGCCTGCGACGGCACGACGAATGACGTGGCGCCGCAGACGGGCGCCGCCGGTGTCGCGGGCCATCTGTCGCGCGACAGGCACGGCAAGGGGAAGGAGAGCAGGCATGAGGATCCTTTCAGACGGGCAAGCGCGCGATCACAGGCTTTTGCCCACCATCATCGCCACATCCGCCAGCCGGTGTGCGTAGCCCCATTCGTTGTCGTACCACGCGTAGATCTTCACCTGCGTGCCGTTCACCACCATGGTCGACGGCGCATCCACGATGGAGGACCGCGCGTCGTTCACGTAGTCGCAGCTCACCAGCGGACGCTCCTCGTAGCCGAGGATGCCCTTCAGCGGCCCCTCCGCCGCGGCCTTGAAGAGGGCGTTGACCTCCTCGACCGTGGTGGCGCGCTCCACCTCGAACACGCAGTCGGTCAGCGAGGCGTTGAGCAGCGGCACGCGCACCGCATGGCCGTTCAGGCGGCCCTTCAGCTCCGGGTAGATCAGAGTGATCGCGGTGGCCGAGCCGGTGGAGGTGGGGATCAGCGAGTTCAGGGCCGAACGCGCGCGGCGCAGGTCCTTGGCCGGGCGGTCCACGATGGTCTGGGTGTTGGTCACGTCGTGGATGGTGGTCATGGAGCCGTGGCGGATGCCCAGCCCCTCGTGGATCACCTTCACCACAGGGGCGAGGCAGTTCGTCGTGCAGGAGGCCGCCGTGACGATGCGGTGCACCTCCGGGTCGTAGGTCGCATCGTTCACGCCCATGACGATGTTGGCGGCGTTGCCGTCCTTCACCGGGGCGGAGACCACGACCTTCTTCACCCCGCGCTCGAAATAGGGGGCGATCCGGGCCTCGGTCTTGAAATACCCCGTGCAGTCGATGACCACGTCCACGCCGTCGAGCGGCAGGTCCTCCAGCGTCTTCGTCGCATGGACCGGCAGGCGCACCCCGTCGACGGTGATGCTGTCCGCGTCGGAAGAGATACGGGCATCCCAGCGCCCGTGCACGGTGTCGAACTCCAGCAGATGCGCGTGCATCGCCGGGTCCCCCACGGCATCGTTGATCCAGGCGATCTGCGCACCCGCCTCCAGCAGCGGCTTCAGCACCAGTTTTCCCATCCGGCCGAGGCCGTTCAGCGCGTATACGGTCATGTCGTCTCTTCCATGGTGCGTCCGATGTCGTCGATCCGCGCCTGCAGCGCGACCCGGTCCAGCGTGCCCATCGGCAGGGCGGCGAAGGCGGCGATCCGGTTCTTCAGCGCACCGTAGACCTGCTGGAAGGCCAGCCTGCGCTCTGCCTCCGTGCCCGTGGCCTTCACCGGGTCGGGCTGCCCCCAGTGACCGGACATCGGCTGACCGGGCCACGGCGGACATTCCTCGTTCGCGGCCGTGTCGCAGACCGTGAACACGAAATCCATCTTCGGCGCACCCTCACCCTGGAACTCCGAGACATGCTTGGAACGCAGCGGCGAGATGTCATGCCCCTTCGCCGCCAGCAGCGCCACGGCGTGGGGGTTCAGTTCCGACTGCGGGCGGGTCCCGGCCGAGAAGACCTCGAACCGGTCGCCCGCCATCTCGCGCAGCAGCGTCTCGGCAAAGATAGACCGGGCCGAGTTGCCGGTGCATATGAACAGCACGTTCCACTTGCGCGTCTTATGGTCCGTCATGAGCGGGTCCTCCCCCGACAGGTTGAAACAGATGTCGCCACGTCCGCGGCAGCAGTCGGCGACCAGAAAGTTCACCAGCCGCCCCGATCCGCCGGTGTCCGCGGCATAAAGGAGCGATGTGCCCTGCCGATCCTGCGTCACGAGCCCCGCCTGCCGAAGCTGCGCCAGGGCCGCCGACAAGGAAGACGGCGGCATCCCGAGCGCCTCTGCCAGGTCGCCCGCCGGCACCCGGTCCGGGTAACGCCGCATCAGCAGCCGAAACAGCGACAGCCGCTTCGGATGGGCGAGCGCGGTGAGTTGCGCGAGGTGGATGTGGTCGGTTGATTCCATATTTCCGGAATATTGGAATTAGTAGCGTTCGGCAAGTGCCTTTGTGCCCGTTTCGCCGCTCCGTCGGCAAAACGCCGGAACCGAAACCTCTGGCCCGAACGATGTGCAGCGCCTATGGAACCGGGGTCGGAACCGCGCGTTGAGCGGCGCCAAGCAATCAGAGAGTCCGCGATGCGCGTTTTCCATTGCCCCAACTGCGGGGCCGACGTCTTCTTCCACAACACCGCCTGCGGCTGTGGCCAGACCGTCACCTTCGACCCGGACACGCAGACCATGCTGGCCGACGCGGCGTTCTGCGCGAACCGCGAAGAGATCGCCTGCAACTGGAAGGCGGAGGACGGCCCGCTCTGCCGCGCCTGCGCCATGACGGAGACGGTGCCCGACCTGCGCGAACCCGACAACCTGCCGCTCTGGGAGCGCAGCGAACATGCCAAGCGCTGGGTGATTGCCAACCTCGTCCGCTGGGGCTGGTTCACGCCGCAGGACACCGGCGCGCGGCCAGTCTTCAAGATGCTGTCCGAGCAGACCGCCACCGGCGAGGCGGATGTCATCATGGGCCATGCCGACGGCGAGATCACCATCAACGTGACGGAGGCCTCCGACGCCGTGCTGGCCGACCGTCAGGAACGCTTCGGCGAGCTCTACCGCACGATGATCGGACACATGCGCCACGAGATCGCGCATTTCCTGTTCCTGCGGCTGTCCGAGGATCCGGCCTTCGCCGACAGTTTCCGCGCGCGGTTCGGCGACGAACGGGCGGACTACGGCGAAGCGCTGAAAGAGCATTACGCCAATCCCAAGTCGCCCGACGGCACGCATATCACCGCCTACGCCACCGCCCATCCGCACGAGGACTGGGCCGAGACGATCGCGCATCTCCTGCACCTCACCGACCTTCTGGACAGCGCGGCCTCGACCGGCCTGTCCCTTCCGAGCGGACCGCCGCAGGGGTACGACGCCTATCTCGAAACGGACACGGAGGTGCTGCTGACGCTCGCCGTGGACCTGACCATCGCCATGAACCACGTGAACCGGGCGCTGGACCTGCCGGACCTCTACCCCTTCGTGCTGACGCCCGCGGTGCGCGACAAGCTGGCCTTTGCCCACGGCGCGGTTCGGCTGACCTGAGGCGCCAGCGCGCGCGTCTCGCGCGCTGGTGTTACCGGATCCGGGCCTGCCGCCCCTGCCTTGCCGGCAGCACGGGCGACAGGCTTTGAAAAGGTATTTTTGCCAAGATGAAGGTGGGGGCCGGTGCCTTGCGGTGGGGTCCGGGCGCTCAGGCCAGCGATGGCAGCCAGAGCACGATCCACGGGAAGGTGACCAAGAGCGCGATGGTGATGGCGTCGGCCACGAAGAACGGCGTCACCCCGCGGAACACGTCCTGCACGGAAAGCTCCGGCCGCACGCCCGCCACCACGAAGCAGTTCAGCCCGATGGGCGGCGTGATCAGGCAGAACTCCGCCATCTTGACCACGAGGATGCCGAACCAGATCGCGCACATCGTGCCGTTCATGCCAAAGGCGCTGTCGGCGGCAGAGACGGTTTCGCCGCCGTTCAGCGCCATGACCGCCGGGTAGACCACCGGCAGGGTCAGGAGCAGCATGCCGATGGCGTCCATGAACATGCCCAGCACCGCGTAGGCCAGAAGGATGCACACCAGGATCAGGAGCGGCGGGTACTGCAGCGACGAGATCCAGTCGGCGAAGGCCGAAGGCAGATCGGCGAAGCCAAGGAACCGCACGTAGATCAGCACGCCCCAGATGATGGTGAAGATCATGATCGACAGCTTCGCCGTCTCGACCAGCGCGTCCATCAGCTCGGGCAGGCGCATGCCGCGCCAGACCGCCATGAGGAAGACGATGAAGGCCCCGATGGCGCCGCCCTCGGTCGGCGTGCCCCAGGCGTCGCCGCCGAAGGGGTTGTAGACGAAGAAGATGATGATCACGACCACCGCCACGATGGGCAGCGCCGGCGGCAGGCTGGCGAAGCGCTGGCGCCATGTGAAGCCGCCCACCGGCGGCCCGAAGCCCTTGATCACCAGCGCCATGCCGACGATCAGCAGCCCGTAGATGATCGCCGAGAAGACACCGGGAATGAACCCCGCCAGCAGCAGCTTGCCCACGTCCTGCTCGACGATGATGGCGTAGATCACGAGGATCGCCGAGGGCGGGATCAGCGAGGCCAGCGTGCCGCCCGCCGCCACGACACCCGCCGCAAAGCGCTTGTCGTAGCCGATCTTCAGCATCTCGGGGATGGCGATGCGGGCAAAGACCGCCGCCGTCGCGACCGAGGCCCCCGACACCGCCGCGAAGCCCGCCGTCGCGAAGACGGTGGAGACGGCCAGCCCGCCCGGCACCCAGGCGATCCAGCGTTTCGCCGCCTCGAAAAGCGCGCGGGTCAGCCCAGCGTAGTAAGCGAGGTAGCCGATCAGGATGAAGGTCGGGATCAGGCTCAGCGCCTGGCTGGCCACCTTGCCGTGCGGCACCTGCCCCGCGGTCTTTACCGCCACCCCCAGCGCCCAGCCGAATTCCTCCGGGTCGTAGCCCTTCTTCGACCAGAAGATCCAGATCAGCCCGACAAGCCCGGCCATGGCCGCGGCAAAGGCCACGCGCATGCCCAGGACGACCAGAACCAGCATCCCGCCGGTCACCCACAGCCCGATTTCGATTGAGGTCATTTCCATGCGTTCAAGGCCCCTCGGATCGTTGGAAGGCGCCCGTCAGGGCGGCGCGTGCGGCGCGTCATGCGTCGTGCCCCTGCATGTGGTCGGCCTCTGCCCGCGCCTGTTCCGCGGCGGTCTGGACCAGCGGCACCGCCACCGGCCGCTCGATCCCCAGGACGAAGGCCCGCCCGAAGCCCCAGAGCTGCAGCAGCAACCGCAGGCTGATGACCGAGAAGGCCACCGGCACCACCAGCTTGGCCGGCCAGATCGGCAGCCCGATGTCGATGGAGGAATCCCGGCTCCAGTTCGGCTTCGTCATGTCGAAGGAGCGGTCGAAATGCGCCCATGTCCCCCAGACCAGCAGCACCATCAGGACCAGCACGAGCAGCGTCGTCAGGAACTCCGCCAGCCACAGCGCCCGCCCGCCGAGCGCGCCGACGAGGATGTCCATCCGGATGTGCCCGCCCTGCCGCTGCACGTAAGAGATGCCGAAGATCGCGATCACCGGCATCGCCGCCTGGATCCAGTCGACGTAGCCGCGGAGCGGTTCGTTGAACAGGTTGCGCCCGCCGACGGACCAGACCGCCAGCAGCATCAGGGAAAAGGCGCCGAGGCCCGAGATAAAGGCCATGCCCCATTCGAGCTTCAGCAAGGCCCGGTCGAGCCGGGACAGGAGACTGCCGTCTTCAAGGACCGATGCACTGCCGGCCATGCGCCCTCCCTCGGGAAACGGGGTGCTGTTTCAGGAAACGGAAAAGGGTCCGGGCACCCCTGCGCCCGGACCCGAAACGTCAATTGCTGGCGCGCGCCTCTTCGAGGGCCGTGCCGACGAGGTCATAGAGCTCCTGCGCCGGAAGGCCCTGCGCGGACATCTCCTCGATCCAGGCGTCGCGGATCGGTGCGCCGCCGACCTCGCGGAACTTTGCCAGCTCCTCGTCCGAGATCATCACCTTCTCGACGCCCTTCTCTTCCAGAACCGCGTCCCACTGCTTCAGCAGTTCGCCGTAGTTCTCGAGGTAATAGGCGATCGCCTCCTCGACGGAGCTGTCGAGCGCCTCGCGCTCCGCATCGCTCAGCGACTCGTAGGCGTCGATGTTGACCACCACGGGGCAGTTGACGGTGCCGGGATTCAGGTTGGCCGTCCACCAGTCCGCCTGGTTGATCGTGCCGAAGCTCAGGTGTGCGTGCTGGGCAAAGGCCACCGTGTCGACCACGCCGGATTCCATCGCCTGGTACGCCTCCGACGAGGTCACGGAGGTCGGAACGCCGCCCACCGCCGTGAACGCCTTGCCCAGGCCGCCGGTCGCGCGCACACGCATGCCGTCGAATTCCGCCACCTCGTCGCGCGGTTCTCCGGTGCCGACGAGGTTGTACTGCGGCATCGGCGAGGTCATCAGCATCTTCGCGTTCCACTGCGCCATTTCCTCCGCGACCGCGGGGTGGTCATAGACCGCGTGGCTGACCGCCACCTCCTCGTCGAGGTTCGACACACCGAGGAACGGCAGCTCCAGCACGGTGATCGCGCGGTTCTTGTCCGGGTGGTAGCCCGCGCAGAACTGCGCCATCTCGAAGGCGCCGATGCTGATCCCGTCGAGATTCTCGGTGTTCTTCGACAGGCCGCCGTAGCTGATGTTCATGGTGAATTCGCCGCCGGTCTTCTCCTCGACCAGCTCGGCCAGCTTGTGGATGTGCTCGGTGAACGCGCGCCGTTTGCCCCAGACCGAGACGTTCCATTCGGTCGCCGCAGCCTCGCTGGCAATGCTCAGCGCCAGCGCCGAGACGCAGATCTTCGTCATCATGTTGGACATGTCATCCTCCCCTTATGTGATGGCGGTTTGGTCCGCTCTGACCCCGAGCCTAGTGAAACAGGGACAGGGCGCAACCCTCTAGCTGCCGCGAAAGTCCCATCGGGAGAGAATCGCCCCTGACGCCCGTTAGCGGTATACATCCGCATACCGCATCGTTTTGTCACACCCGCCCCCTGGGCCCGCGCACGGCCATGCCGGGTATCGCCGCCTGCAACACCCGCCTGCCGCGAATGAGGGCTCATCCAGATAAATCAGGGGTATTAGCGCCCTGACGGCAAAATTATTTACAGATTGTCATGCCATTTTCTACAGGCTTTACACAAAAATCTTTATTTAAACTGATGTTATGGAAAAATTTTCGGTTCGCGGTATTGTGCCTTCATTCGCGGTGACCCAACGGAATGCCGTGTCTGAAATGCTTCTTTTGGAGGGGAGGACATCCATGAACGACCACGCTCAACCATCCGCCGCCACGTATCCGCCGTCGTCCGAGGTGGTTTCGCGCGCGCATGTGGATGCGTCGAAGTACGAGGCGATGTATGCGGCCTCCGTTTCCGATCCGGATGCGTTCTGGGCGGAGCAGGCAGAGCGCCTGGAGTGGATGAAGCGGCCGACCGAGATCCGCAACGTCGACTTCACCCTGGGCCAGGTCTCGATCGAGTGGTTCCGGGACGGCACGCTGAACGTCGCGGCCAACTGCGTCGACCGCCATCTCGAGACCCGCGGCAACCAGACCGCCATCATCTTCGAGCCCGACGACCCGAACGAACAGGCGCAGTCGATCTCCTACAACGACCTGCACCGCCGCGTCTGCCGCATGGCCAACGTGCTGGAATCGCTGGGTGTCCGCAAGGGCGACCGCGTGGTCATCTACCTGCCGATGATCCCCGAGGCCGCCTACGCCATGCTCGCCTGCGCCCGCATCGGCGCGATCCACTCCATCGTTTTCGCCGGCTTCTCTCCGGACGCGCTGGCCGCCCGCATCAACGGCTGCGACGCAAAGGTGGTGATCACCGCCGACGAGGCACCGCGCGGCGGCCGCAAGACCCCGCTGAAGACCAATGCCGACAAGGCGCTTCTGCACTGCAAGGACAGCGTCAAGTGCCTCGTGGTCAAGCGCACCGGCGGCCAGACCACCTGGGTCGAGGGCCGCGATTTCGACTACAACGAGATGGCGCTGGAAGTCTCCGACTACTCCCAACCCGTTGAAATGAATGCCGAAGACCCGCTGTTCATCCTGTACACCTCCGGTTCGACGGGTCAGCCGAAAGGTGTCGTACACTCGACAGGTGGATATCTGGTTTACGCCGCCCTCACCCACGAGGTCACCTTCGATTACCACGACGGCGACGTCTACTGGTGCACCGCCGACGTGGGCTGGGTCACCGGGCATTCCTACATCGTTTACGGGCCCCTGGCGAACGGCGCGACCACGCTGATGTTCGAGGGCGTGCCGACCTACCCCGACGCCAGCCGCTTCTGGCAGGTTTGTGAAAAACACAAGGTAAACCAGTTCTACACCGCGCCGACCGCGATCCGCGCGCTGATGGGCCAGGGTAACGAATTCGCAACGAAATGCGATCTATCCTCGCTGCGGCTTCTGGGCACGGTGGGCGAACCGATCAACCCGGAGGCGTGGAACTGGTACAACGACGTCATCGGCCAGGGGCGCTGTCCGATCGTCGACACTTGGTGGCAGACCGAAACCGGCGGGCACATGATGACCCCGCTGCCGGGCGCGCATGCCACGAAACCCGGCGCGGCGATGCGCCCGTTCTTCGGCGTGCAGCCCGTGGTGCTGGACCCGCAGTCCGGGGCAGAGATCGACGCCGTCCCGACGGAGGGCGTGCTGGCCATCAAGGACAGCTGGCCCGGCCAGATGCGCACCGTCTGGGGCGATCACGAGCGGTTCGAGAAGACCTACTTCTCGGACTACAAGGGCTATTACTTCTCCGGCGACGGCTGCCGCCGGGACGCCGACGGCGACTACTGGATCACCGGCCGGGTCGACGACGTGATCAACGTCTCGGGCCACCGCATGGGCACGGCAGAGGTCGAATCGGCCCTCGTGGCGCATGAGAAGGTCGCGGAGGCCGCGGTCGTCGGCTACCCGCACGAGATCAAGGGCCAGGGCATCTACTGCTACGTGACCCTGATGAACGGCGTCGAACCCTCGGACGAACTCCGCAAGGAGCTGCGCACCTGGGTCCGCCAGGAGATCGGCCCGATCGCCTCGCCCGACCTCATCCAGTGGGCCCCCGGCCTGCCCAAGACCCGCTCCGGCAAGATCATGCGCCGCATCCTGCGCAAGATCGCCGAAAACGACTACGGCGCACTCGGCGACACATCCACACTCGCAGAACCAGCCGTCGTCGACGACCTCATCGAAAACAGAATGAACAGGGGGGCCTGACCGATGGACGGCGCACAGACCCCGAACACCTCCCCCGTTCTGATCCTGCTCGGCCCCCCGGGGGCCGGCAAGGGCACGCAGGCCCGGATGCTCGAAGAGCAGTTCGGCTTCGTCCAGCTCAGCACCGGCGACCTCCTGCGCGCAGCAGTCGCCGCGGGCACCGAGGCCGGCCAGCGCGCCAAGTCGGTGATGGAAGCGGGCGAGCTTGTCTCGGACGAGATCGTCATCGCCATCCTGCGCGACCGCATGGCCCAGCCCGACTGCGCGAAGGGCGTCATCCTCGACGGCTTCCCGCGCACCGCGGTGCAGGCGGAGGCGCTCGACCGGCTGCTTGAGGAGACCGGCCAGAAGATCGACGCCGCCGTCAGCCTCGAGGTCGACGACGCCGCGATGGTGACCCGCATCTCCGGCCGCTACACCTGCGGCACCTGCGGCGAGGGCTACCACGACAGCTTCAAGCAGCCGAAGGCGACGGGCACCTGCGACAAGTGCGGCGGGACGGAGTTCAGGCGCCGCGCCGACGACAACGCCGAGACGGTGGCCAGCCGTCTGGACGCCTACCACGCCCAGACCGCGCCGCTCATTGCCTACTACAAGGCCCAGGGCGCGCTGATCGGCATCGATGCCATGGGCGAAATCGACGACATCGCGCGCAAGATGACCGCGATCGTGAAGACGGCCACGGCCTGACAGCCACGGCCAGCCCTGCGGCCCGGGCGGCCGCGGGGACGCGCAGACACGCGCAAGAAGAGAGGAGCGTCCAAGGGGCCGTCAGGCCCCGCGGGCGAGGACAACTGGGAAGGAGGACCCGCAACATGGCGGACCATACCACAAATTCGGCCGCGCAGGCTGAGGCTGGCAAGAGCTACTGGCAAGCCAACCTGCGCCTCATCATCATCTGCCTCGTCATCTGGGCGCTGTGCAGCTTCGGTTTCGGCATCCTGCTGCGCCCGCTGCTGTCCGGCATCGCCGTGGGCGGCACCGACCTGGGCTTCTGGTTTGCCCAGCAGGGGTCGATCCTGGTCTTCCTGGCGCTGATCTTCTTCTACGCCTGGCGGATGAACAAGCTCGATAAAGAATTCGGCGTGGACGAGGAATAAGAGCCATGGATCAGTTTACCATCAACCTGCTGTTCGTGGGCGCGTCCTTCGCGCTCTACATCGGCATCGCGATCTGGGCCCGTGCGGGTTCCACATCGGAATTCTACGCCGCAGGCCGCGGCGTTCACCCGGTCACCAACGGCATGGCCACCGCGGCGGACTGGATGTCCGCGGCGTCGTTCCTGTCGATGGCGGGCCTCATCGCCTTCACCGGCTACGACAACTCCGCCTTCCTGATGGGCTGGACCGGCGGCTACGTGCTGCTTGCCCTGCTGCTCGCGCCCTACCTGCGCAAGTTCGGCAAGTTCACCGTATCCGAGTTCATCGGCGACCGCTTCTACTCGCCGACCGCGCGCCTTGTCGCGGTGCTCTGCCTGATCATCGCCTCCATCACCTACGTGATCGGCCAGATGACCGGCGTCGGCGTGGCCTTCGGCCGCTTCCTCGAGGTCGACACCACCACCGGCCTCTTGATCGGCGCGGTGATCGTGTTCGCCTACGCGGTGTTCGGCGGCATGAAGGGCGTGACCTACACGCAGGTCGCGCAGTACGTCGTGCTGATCCTCGCCTACACCATCCCGGCGATCTTCATCTCGCTGCAGTTGACCGGCAACCCGATCCCGGCGCTCGGCCTCTTCGGCTCGACCGCGGACGGCACGCCGCTGCTGACGACGCTGGACCAGATCGTCACCGACCTGGGCTTCAACCAGTACACGGCGCACAACGGCGACACGCTCAACATGGTGCTCTTCACCCTGTCGCTGATGATCGGCACCGCCGGTCTGCCGCACGTCATCATGCGGTTCTTCACCGTGCCGAAGGTCTCTGACGCACGCTGGTCGGCGGGCTGGGCCCTGGTCTTCATCGCGCTGCTGTACCTGACGGCCCCGGCCGTGGGCGCAATGGCCCGCCTGAACATCACCCAGCAGTTCTGGCCCGAAGGCACCGCGGCGCAGGCCGTGAGCATCGAGCAGATCGAGAACGACCCCGAGTACGACTGGATGGCAACCTGGCAGCAGACCGGCATGCTCGGCTGGGAAGACAAGAACGGCGACGGCCGCATCCAGTACTACAACGACAAGTCGCCCGACATGCAGGAACGGGCCACCGCAGAAGGCTGGACCGGCAACGAGCTGACCAACTTCAACAACGACATCCTGGTTCTCGCGAACCCGGAAATCGCCAACCTGCCCGGCTGGGTCATCGGCCTCATCGCCGCCGGCGGTCTCGCCGCCGCGCTCTCGACCGCGGCCGGTCTCCTGCTCGCCATCTCCTCGGCCGTCAGCCACGACCTCATGAAGGGCCAGCTGACCCCGAACATCTCGGAGAAGGGCGAACTGATGGCGGCCCGCGTCGCCATGGCCGTATCCATCGCCGTCGCCACCTGGCTCGGTCTCAACCCCCCGGGCTTCGCGGCACAGACGGTGGCGCTTGCCTTCGGCCTCGCCGCGGCGTCGATCTTCCCGGTCCTGATGATGGGCATCTTCTCGAAGGTGAACAACAAGGGCGCGGTGGCCGGCATGCTTGCGGGCCTGATCGTGACCCTCGTCTACATCTTCCTGCACAAGGGTTGGTTCTTCATCCCCGACACCAACAGCTACACCGACGCGGCGCCGCTGTTCATCGGGATCAAGTCCACCTCCTTCGGTGCGGTGGGCGCGCTCATCAACTTCGCGGTGGCCTTCACCGTGTCGTCGATGACCAAGCCGATCCCGCGCGAGATCGAGGAACTGGTTGAATCGGTCCGCATCCCGCGCGGTGCAGGTACCGCGGTCGACGGCCACTGAGGCCAGCGACCAGACCGACAGGCAACGGCCGGATCCGCCCCCGCGGGTCCGGCCTTTTTCGACCGCCCTGCCCCGCCTTGCTGACCACGCAGCGCGCAGGCCGGGCCGCGGCGGCCCCGAAAAGACCCGACCGGGCGCGACGTCCCTTCCCTTTCCGCAAGGCCCCGCGTTATGCCGGGCACACGTTCTTGGCAAAGGACCCGTGATGCCGATCGACAAAGACGCCCTGCGCAGGTTCCTGACCTCGGTCCACCCCTACGACGCGCTTGCGCCCGAGGTGCTCGAGGAGCTGCTGCCCGCCTTCCGTCCGCAGAGCATCGCCGCGGACCAGCCGGTCTACGAACTCGACGCCCCGCTCGAGGGGCTCTACCTGATCCATTCCGGCGGCGTCGCCGTGCGCGACCGCAACGACGTGCAGATCTCCGCGCTGGGACCGCGCAACTCCTTCGGCGAACGCGGCCTGACCCGCGACGGCCGCGCCGTGACCTCCGCCCGCACGACCGAGGACTCGCTCCTGCTGGTCCTGCCCCGCCCCGACTTCCTGCGCCTCGTCGAGACCCAGCCCGCCGTGGCGAAGTTCTTCGACCGGGGCCGCGCCGCCAAGCCCCGGCGCGCCGACCTCGCCACCAGCCGGGTCGAGACGCTGATGGCCACCCGCACCCTCACCTGCCCGCCCGAAACGACCGTCCGCGAGGCAGCGCGCATGATGGACGAGCGCCACGTCTCCTCGATCTGCATCACCGAGGACGGCATGCTGCGCGGCATCGCCACCGTCCGCGACCTCTCGGGCAAGGTGGTGGGCGGCGGCCTGCCGCTCGACACGCCCGTGACCCGGGTGATGACCGCAGCACCCGTGACGCTGCCGCCCTCGGCCATCGGCTCCGACGTGCTGCACATGATGATGGAGCGGCGCATCGGCCACGTGCCGATCACCGAGGGGCCGCGCCTCGTCGGCATGGTCACCCAGACCGACCTGACCCGCTTCCAGGCGATGACCTCGGCCGAGCTGGTGTCCGAGATCGCGCAGGCCGGTGACGTGCAGGCCATGGCCCGCGTCACTGCCCGCATCCCGCAACTGCTGGTGCAGCTCGTCGCGGGCGGCAACCGGCACGAGGTCACGACCCGGCTGATCACCGACATTGCCGACACCGCCACCCGGCGGCTCCTGACGCTGGCAGAGGCCAGGCTGGGCCGCCCCCCGGTCCCCTACCTCTGGGCCGCCTGCGGCAGCCAGGGCCGGCAGGAGCAGACCGGCGTCTCGGACCAGGACAACGTGCTGATCCTCTCGGACGACTTCACCGAGGACATGCGCCCCTATTTCACCGCGCTGGCACAGGAGGTCACCACCGGCCTCGACGCCTGCGGCTACGTCTTCTGCCCGGGCGAGATGATGGCCTCTGCCCCGCGCTGGTGCCAGCCGCTCGCCACCTGGCGCGGCTATTTCCGCAACTGGATCGGCAAGCCCAGCCCCGAGGCGCAGATGCTCGCCTCCGTCATGTTCGACCTGCGCGCCATCGGCGGCGACCCCGCCCTGCTCGACGCGCTGCAGCACGACACCCTGCGCGAAGCCTCGAAGAACTCGATCTTCGTGGCCCACATGGTGTCGAACTCCCTCAAACACACGCCGCCGCTGGGCCTCCTGCGCGGCTTCGCCACGATCCGCTCGGGCGAATACAAGAACCGCATCGACCTGAAGCATTCCGGCGTCGTGCCGGTGGTGGACCTCGGCCGCGTCTACGCCCTGCAGGGACGGCTGGCCATGGCCAACACCCGCGCGCGGCTGGAGGCGGCGGTCGCCGCGGGCGTCCTCAGCCAGAGCGGCGGACAGGACCTGATCGACGCCTACGACCTGATCGCCGAGACGCGGCTGGAACATCAGGCCCGGCAGGCCAAGGCCGGCGAGGCCCCGGACAACTACCTCGCGCCCTCCAGCCTCTCCGACTTTGAGCGAAGTCATTTGCGCAACGCCTTCGTCGTGGTGAAGTCGCTGCAATCGGCACTGGGACACGGTAAGGGTATGCTGGGGTGAGCGGCGGTGCGGCCCAGCCGATGAAAGGTCCGGGGGACCTTTCAAGCCGCGAACCGGCGAAGCCCCGGGCAGGCGGCGGTGCGGCGCAAAAGATGAAAGATCCGGTGGCCACGCAGGCCGCGGACAGGCAGGGACAGGCGACGGCATGGGCGCGTCCGTCGCCCCCCGCGCGGCGCCCCAAGGCGGCCCCGCGGGGCTGAAGGACAAGGGGCAAGGCCCGGACCCGTCCGGCGCACACCCCGTGAAGGAGGAGAGACGATGTTCCTGGAATTACTGGCCGTGATCTTCGCGGGCTTCGCCGGGGCCGGTGCCATGCTGCTGCTGACGCGGGTCACGCGGCTGCCGAAATGGCTGATACCGGTGGGCGCGGGCGCGGCGATGCTGGCGGCGACGATCTCCTCCGAATACAGCTGGTACGGGCGTATGGCGGACAACCTCCCCGAGGGGCTGACCGTGGCGCAATCCGTCACCTCCAGCGCGCCGTGGCGGCCATGGACCTACGTCGTGCCGATGACCGACCGCTTCGTCGCGGTCGAGACCGGGCGCCTGAGGCCCAACATGGAAACCCCGCAGACCTTCCTGACAAAGCTCTACTTCTTCGGCCGCTGGAAACCCGTCACCATCGTCGACATCATGATCGACTGCGACGCCGGGCGCCGCGCCGACCCGGCCCTCGGCGACGACTCGCCCCCGGTCTGGCGCGACGTGGGCGCCGACGACCCGATCGTGCAGACCGTCTGCGAGGCGGCGTGACATGTTCTCCGGCCTCAGCCTCCGACTGCGGATCTTCCTGTTCTTCTGCGTGATCGCGCTCGGCGGCACGGCGCTGGCGGGCGCGGCGCTGTGGTTCGGCTACACACGGGCGCTGAGGACGGATGACGCCAACGGCTTCACCCTCGCCGCGATCCTCATCGCCTTCGGCTTCACCGCGCTCTGCGCCGGGATCTGGCTGCTGTTCGACGAGAACGTGGCCAAACCCATCGAACGCCTCTCTGCCGAACTCCGCGCCAGGGCACATGCCGGGATCGCCACCCGCGTCGACGCCGATGCCGCGCGCTACCTGGGCGACCTCGGCCCCGCCGCCTCGGCGCTCAGTTCGCAGCTCTCCGCCAGCACGCTGGCCAGCGCCGACCGCATCGCAGCCGAAACCGCGCGCCTCGAATCCGAGAAGGCCCGCCTGACCGCGCTGCTGACCGAGATCCCCGTCGCCACGATCCTCGTGGGCAACGCCGACCAGATCGTGCTCTACGACGGGCAGGCCGCCGAGGTGCTGGCCTCGCAGGGCATCCCCCGGCTGAACGCGCCCGTGACCGACTATTTCGACGGCGCGGCGCTCAAGGGACTGCGCAAGCAGATGAACAGGACCGGGCGCGAGGTCACGGCCACCCTGCCCGGCCACGACGGTGCGCAAAGCTACGACGCAAGGCTGCGCCCGATGGACGGCGGCGGCTACATCATCCTCGTGGATGCCTCGCACCTCGACCTCCCGCCCGAGGCCGCCCGCCCCCTGACCTACGACTTCGCCCTGCTCGACCAGGCGCCCGGCGCGCTCGACGCCATGCCGCTCGGACGGCTGACCTACACGGTGTTCGACACCGAGACGACGGGCCTCCTTCCCCACAAGGACGAGATCGTGCAGATCGGTGCGGTGCGCATCGTCAACGGACGCATCGTGCCGGGCGAGCGCATGGACCAGCTCGTCAACCCGGGCCGCCCGATCCCGCCCGCCTCCTCGAAGGTGCACGGCGTGACCGATGCGATGGTCGCCACGGCCCCGGGCATCGCCGAGGCCGGGCGCCGCTTCCACACCTTCGCCCGGGACAGCGTGATCGTGGCACACAACGCGCCGTTCGACATGGCCTTCCTGCACCGCCACAAGGCACGCATGGGCGTGGAATGGACCCACCCGATCCTCGACACGGTGCTGCTGTCGGCGATCCTCTTCGGCGCGTCGCAGACCCACACGCTCGACGCGCTCTGCGACCGCCTGGCCGTGACCATCCCGCCGGACCTGCGCCACACCGCACTGGGCGACGCCCACGCCACGGCAGAGGTCTTCAGCCGCATGCTCCCCATGCTGGAGGCGCGCGGCATGGCGACGCTCTCGGACGTCCTCGCGGAAACGAAACGCCACGGCCGCCTGATCGAAGACATGAACTGAGTGGCCACCGCCGCCCCCTTGCCCGAACGGCACGCGGACTGACAATCTCGGCGAAGTCAGGTATTTTTGCCAAGATGAAGGACAAGGCACGCGCTCCCCTTCATCTTGGTCATAAATACCTGAAAAGGCGGGGCCTCCACGCCCTCGCGCCCCCTCCGGCAAGCCAACGCTTCAGAGCCAAAGCCCCCATCGCGCCCGAAGGGCGCGCCGGTCGCCTCGCGCCAGCGAGGCGAAACCCCTCAGGCGCGCCGCCACTCCGCCAGCGGCGTTCCGGTGGCCGCGCAGTCCTGCAGCACCGGCGAAATCTTCCAGACGACCGGGTCTTCCTCCGCCAGCGCCTTCAGCTTCGCCACGATCTCCGGCACGCCCCATTCGTCCGCGTACCACATCAGCCCGCCGCGCCAGCGCGGGAAGCCGTAGCCGAAGACCGTCACCAGGTCGATGTCGCGCGCCGAGGCCGCGATCCCCTCGCCCAGGATGTCCGCCGCCTCGTTGATCATCGCCAGCAGCAGCCGCTCGCGGATCTCGTCCGGTGCGTAGTCGACGCGCGCGATCCCGGCGAAATGCGCCTCTTCCAGCGCGAGGTCCGCCACGATCGGGTCCTCCACCTTGCCGCCGCCGCCCGGGTAGCGATACCAGCCCGCCCCGGTCTTGCGCCCCAGCTTGCCCAGTTCCACCATCCGGTCGGCGATGGGAATGTAGCGCCGCGCCGGGTCGCGCGTCGCGTCCTGCCGTCGCCGGTTGGCGTGGGCGATGTCCAGCCCCGACAGGTCCTGCGCCTCGTAAGGGCCCATGGCGTAACCGAAATCCACCATCGCCTCGTCGATCTCCCAGGGCGTGGAGCCGTCCATCAACACCGTGTCCGCCGCCTCGCGGTAGCGTGCGAG
Organism: Sagittula sp. P11; assembly: GCF_002814095.1. NCBI lineage: Bacteria > Pseudomonadati > Pseudomonadota > Alphaproteobacteria > Rhodobacterales > Roseobacteraceae > Sagittula > Sagittula sp. P11. The sequence continues at coordinate 3,659,088 of NZ_CP021913.1, read as the reverse complement.
GATGCGGTTGCCGATGAACCCGTCGCAGACCCCGGCCAGCACCGGCACCTTCCTCAGCGTCTTCGCCAGCGCAAAGCCCGTCGCCAGCGCCCGGTCCGATGTCGCCTCCCCCTTCACGATCTCCAGCAGCTTCATGATGTGCGCGGGCGCGAAGAAGTGCAGCCCCACCACCCGCGACGGATCGTCCACCGACCGCGCGATCTCGTTCAGGTCGAGGTAGGAGGTGTTGCTCGCCAGCACCGCGTCAGTCGCCAGCGCCGCCTGCAACCGGCCGAAGACCTCGCGTTTCACCTCCATCGACTCGAAGGCCGCCTCGATCGCCAGCCCCGCGCCCGCCGCCGCAGCGTAATCCGATGTCACCGCCAGCCGCGCGCGGCGCTCCTCCCCGCCCGCCGCCGAGATCAGGCCGCGCTTCAGCGAGGCCTCGACGATTTTCCCGACGTTCGCCTCCGCCCGCGCCACCCCGTCGGCGTCGGTCTCCAGCAGGGTGACCCGCAGCCCGGCGTTCATACAGGCGTAGGCGATCCCCGCCCCCATCGTGCCGCCGCCGACAACCGCCACGTGGCCGGTGTCGCCCGGCGCGGCCTCCAGCCCCGCCGGCGCCTTCGCCCCCCGTTCGGCAAAGAAGACATGCCGCAGCGCCCGCGCCTGGCTGTCCGCGCGGAGCGTAAGGAAGGCGGTGCGCTCCTCCGCCAGCCCCGCCGCCAGCGTCACCGCCGGGGTCGAGGCGATCAGCGCGATGGCCGTCAGCGGCGCCACCTGCTGCGGCATCTTCCGCGCCGCCAGCGCCTGCGCCGCCTCCACCGCCTCTGCGTCCATCTCAGGCGCGGGCAGGTCGCAGACCGGCGTGGCCAGCGCCAGCGTCCCCACGTCCAGCCCCAGGGCCACCGCCAGCGGGTCCTCCGCCAGCCCGTCGACCAGCCCAAGCGCCTCCGCCTTCTCCGCGCTGACCGGCTTGCCCGTGGGGATCATGTCCAGCGCCGCCGCCATGCCGATCAACCGCGGCAGCCGCTGCGTCCCGCCCGACCCCGGCACCACGCCGAGCGTGACCTCCGGCAGGCCGATCTGCACCCCCGGCGCCGCGATCCGGTAGCGGCAGGCCAGCGCCAGCTCGCAGCCGCCCCCCAGCGCCACGCCGTTGATCGCCGCCACCCAGGGCACATCGCAGGCCTCGATGCCCGCCACGATGTCGTTGAGGTGCGGCGCCACGGCGGGCGCGTCGAACTCCCGCGCGTCGCCGCCCGCGGCAAAGGCCCGGCCCGCGCCGGTCAGCACCACGCGGCTCAGCGCCTCTTCCGTCCCGGCCCGCTCCAGCGCCGCGGCCAGCCCCTCGCGCACCGCGAGGCCGATGGCGTTCACCGGCGGGTTGTCCAATGTCACGATCAGGGCCGTGCCCTCTCTGCGGCAGCTCACAGCCATCCGTCACTCCTTCCGCGGCAGCCCCTGCCGCCTGTCAGTCCAGAAATCCCTCGTCCGCCAGCAGCGTCTTCATCGCCTCCAGGCTCTCGTCAAGGCCGGCGCCGCTGGTGTCGAGCTGCGCATGCGCCCGCTCGTACAGCACCTCGCGCGCCCGCAGGATGGTGCGCAGCTGCTGCATCGCCTCGGGCTGGCCGGCCATCGGCCGCAGGTCGCCCTGCGCGCGCACCCGCGCCATGTGCTCCTCCGGCGAGGCCTTGACCCAGACCGTGTGGAACCGCTCCAGCACCCGCTCGTAGGTGACGCTTTCCGCCACCAGCCCGCCGCCGACCGCCAGGATGATCCGCTCGTGGGCCGAGATCACGCCTTCCAGCGCCTCCGCCTCCATCTCCCGGTAGCCTTCGGCCCCATAAAGCGCCATGATCTCCGCCACCGGCATCCCGCCGATCCGCGCGATCTCCGCGTTCAGTTCCAGGAACGGCACGCCCAGCGCCTCACCTGCCAGCCGCCCCAGCGTCGACTTGCCCGCGCCGCGCAGGCCCACAAGGCACACCCGCTGCGCCCGCGCACCCTCCGGCGCCTGCGCCTCCAGCATCGCCAGCACGCGGGCCTGCATCCCCCGGTCGGCGCGGCGGAACATCTCGGACATGCGCAGCACCTCGGACGACCACGGATCGTCCTCGCCCACCAGCCGCTCCACCGACAGGTCGAGCGCGCAGGCCACCTTGGTCAGAAGCCCGATGGAGATGTTGCCCTCGCCGGTCTCCAGCTGCGCGAGGTAGCGCGGCGAGACACCCGACATCTCCGACAACACGCGGCGCGGGATGTGACGGGCCTCGCGGGCGCGGCGCACGCGCTCGCCCACGCGCGCCAGCAGGGCCTCCACGGCCCGGTCCGCCTCCGCCCCGCGCGTCGCCATGTCCTGTGTCAGCGGCCCAGCCTTGCTCATCCCGTTCGCACCGTTATGAATTATAGTGCACACACTAGCTGCTTCGCCCGCGGTGGCAACGCCAAACCGGCCCCCACATCACACACGCCCCTCAGTCCAGATGCGCCTCCACCACCGCTCGGATATCCTCCGGCGGCGGCGCCTTGCGGAAAGTGGGCGCATCGATGAACACGCAGGTAAAGCGCCCCTCGAAACACAGGACCCCGTCCTGCCGCCCCAGCACCTCGAAACTCACCGAGGTCTCGCCCAGCCGCACCGGGCGCACGGCACAGATCAGCCGGTGGCGCGGCGTGACCGGGCTGCGGAAATCGATGGTCATGTTGACGAACGGCGTGCCGACGCCGCGGTCCAGTTCCATCTGGAACCAGCCGTCCCCCAGCTTCTCCTCCCACCAGGCATTGATCGCATCCAGCGCGAACCAGGGGATGCGCGCGGTATAGGCGATACGCGCCGGATCGCAGTCCCCCCATGTCACCCGGATCTCATGCTCGAACGGCTGCCCCATACACCACTCCTGCGATCATCGGCCAAAGGCCGGAAAAACCGCGACCCCGCCCCTGCTTCTTTGCTTCCGAAATACTCCGGGGGTGTGGGGGCTGGCCCCCACGCACGGCCCCCGCCCGCTCAGTACGTCTCCACGTGATAGCGCCCCTCGTCGCGCATCCCGTCGCGCAGCGCCGTCCATTGCTGACCGATGCTTTCGGCGATGTTGGTCAGCGCCTTCTCGACCCCTTCCTCCATGCCGCGCAGGCCGCAGATGTAGACGTGGGTCTTCGGATCGCCCAGCAGCTCCGCCACCCGGTCCTCCTCGGCCCGCATCCGGTCCTGCACGTATTCCTTCGCCTCCCCCTGGCGCGAATAGACGAGGTGCTGCTCCAGCAGCGCCTCCGGCACCTTCTTCAGCGGGCCGAAGTAGGGCAGCGCGTCGGGCGTGCGCGCGCCGAAGAACATCACCATGCCCCCCGACCTGCCGCCCACCGTGCGCTGGCGCCGCATGGTGAAGGCCCGCATCGGCGCCGAGCCGGTGCCGGTGCAGATCATCAGAAGCCGCGCCTCCGGGTCGTCGGGCATCAGGAAGGTCGCGCCGAAGGGGCCGGTGACCCGCACCTCGTCGCCGACCTTCAGGTCGCACAGGTAGTTCGAGCAGAGCCCGCCCTTCTCCCGCTTCACCGTCAGCGAGACGTTGTTGTAGTTCGGCCGCTCGCCGTCGCGCGGGCTCGACACCGAGTAAAGCCGCGGCAGGAAGGGCTTGCCCTCCGCATCCGCGCCCGGCGGGACGATCCCGATGGACTGGCCTTCCAGCACCGGCATGGGCTGGCCGCCGAAGTCGAGGATGATGTGGCGCACGTCGTGCTCCGGGTCCTTGGTCAGCGGCACGATGCCCGTCACCTTCGCGGTCGCGGGCTTGCCCAGCGTATAGAGGTTCACCGTCGCCTTCGCCGCCGAGGCCGGCGCCTTCGCCTTGCCGCCCGCCCCCGAATGCGCCTCCGCCAGAAGCGCCGCCATCGCCTCGTCCAGCGCCTCGAGGCCGGTTTCCGCCTCGTCGGCGCCCAGGTCCTCCTGCTCCGGCAGTTCCATCCAGCCGAACTGCGCGTCCAGCGAATAGGGCTCGCGCACCACGCGCCACTCGTCGATGGACCCCGTGGGGCAAACCGGGATGCAGTCCATGCAGAAGTTGCACTTGTCCGGGTCCACCACGACGTTCTCGTCGTTGTGGGTAATCGCCTCGACCGGACAGGTCATCTCGCAGGTGTAGCAGCGGATGCAGATCTCCGGGTCGATCAGGTGCTGTTTCAGCGGCTTGTTCATCAATCCTCCCACGGGGTCCCGCGCCGGGGACACCTCTGTGACTGTCTGGGTGGGCAAGGGGCCAGGGCCGCGCTCAGTCGCGGCGCAGCACCGCCTCGGGGACCGAGAGCATCTCGATCAGCTGCGCGCAAAGCCCGCGGCAGCCCGTGCAGCCGATGCACCCCGGGCATCCCCCCTGTCCGGCAAGGAACTCCTCGCCCAGTGCCGCCACGCGCGGTGCGTGGCCGATCTTGCGTTCCATCTGCATCCCAAGGCCCTCCCGACCCGTTTCATTGTCTCTCAGAACATCCCGTTGCCGTGCGCGGATGTCTCGGGCAGCACCTGCAGCACATCCCAGTGCTCCACGATCCGGCCCGCCGCGTCGAAACGGAAGATGTCGATGCCCGCGTATTCTTCGTCGGGCCAGACCTGGTGACAGTGCAGGACCACCAGGTCCCCCTCCGCCACCGTGCGCACGAATTCCACCCGCTTGCCGGGATACTCCCGGGCCATCCGCTCGAAGTAGGCGATGAACCCCTCCTTGCCGGAGGCGACATGCGGGTTGTGCTGGATGTACTCGGCGCCCACGTAGGCCGCGACGGCCTCCCTCGGACGACACTGGTTGAACATCATGTCGTAGAAGGCCTTGGCGCTGGCCGTGTTGGTCGCCGGGTCGCTCATCGCAGCCCTCTCCTGTCCTTCCGAAGGTCCGGGACCACGCCGCGCGCGCCCCCGGACCCGGCCCGCGGCCTCAGGCCATGTGCAGCTTGACGTACTCGAAGTCGCCCGGCTTGTTGTCGATCCCGACCTTCGGCGGCGCGATCCACGAGGCGAACTGCCCCGGCTCGTAACACGGCTTCATCAGCGACTGGATGAAATCGCCGTCGGCCTTCGACGGCAGCCATTCGTCGCGGCGCTTCGCCCAGTCGTCCTCGGACAGGATGTTGCCCTCCGGATCGGCCTTGATCGCCGAGAAGATGCCGATCTGGCGGTGGAACGCCTCGTGCGGCAGGGTCAGTTGGAAATCGATCCCGGCCTTCTCCATCGCCTTGTTCCAGCGGCCCACGCCGCCCGCCGCATCGCGCACGTAATCGTCGCGCAGGCGCATGTTGATCGCCGTCAGCGCCGGCACCTCCTCCGCGACGATCAGACCGTCCTTGACGGTGCGCACCACGTAGGTGTCGCCCTTCAGCTGGTGGTCGTCGTCGATCCGGGTCTCCATGTAGCGGCCCTTGATCCCTGCGTTGAAGGCATTGGCGGCGTTGGTCGACACCTCCTGCCCGAAGAGGTCCAGCGACAGCGTGTAATGCAGGTTCAGCTTCTTCTGGATCGTCGGCAGGTCGATCACGCCCATCTCGCGGATCTTGTGGATGTCGTAGGGATCCGTGATCCCCGCCTTGTTCATCGCCTCGCAGGTCGCCTGGATCGTGCGGCCCACGCCGGTCTCGCCCACGAACATGTGGTGCGCTTCCTCGGTCAGCATGAAGCGGCAGGTGCGCGACAGCGGGTCGAAGCCCGACTGCGCCAGCGATTCAAGCTGCATCTTGCCGTCGCGGTCGGTGAAGTAGGTGAACATGAAGAACGACAGCCAGTCCGGCGTCTCCTCGTTGAAGGCGCCCAGCATCCGCGGCGCCTCGTCCGACCCCGAAGAGCGGCGCAGCAGGTCGTCCGCCTCCTCGCGGCCGTCCTTGCCGAAATACTTGAACAGCAGGTAGACCATCGCCCAGAGGTGACGGCCCTCCTCCACGTTCACCTGGAAGAGGTTGCGCATGTCGTAAAGCGACGGCGCGGTGAGCCCGAGGAAGCGCTGCTGCTCGACCGAGCCCGGCTCCGTGTCGCCCTGGATCACGATCAGGCGCTTGAGCATGTTGCGGTACTCGCCCGGCACCTCCTGCCACGCGGGCTGGCCCGCATGCTCGCCGCAGGGAATGCGCCGGTCCTCGACCTGCGGCGCCAGAAGGACGCCCCAGCGGTACTCCGGCATCTTCACGTAATCGAACTTCGCCCAGCCCTTGGGATCGACCGAAACGGCGGTCCGCAGGTAGACCATCGATTCCTGGAAATTCTGCGGGATCAGGTCGTTCCACCAGTTGATGTAACCCGGGTGCCAGCGCTCCAGCGCTTTCAGCACCTTCTTGTCACCGGAGAGCCCGACGTTGTTCGGAATCTGGGTGTCGTAGCTCACGTTGATCAGGTCAAGCATTCCAAGTCCTCCTCGGTGATGCAGAGTTTTCGTCGAAAACTCTGCCCCTCAAAGACTTTTCGTCCGAAAAGTCTTCTGCCTCGCGCCGTTACACGCGCTCCATGTTGTATTCGCCCCGCACGCCGGTGCCGTAGCGCTGCAGCGCCCCGTTTTCGCCCACGGCGTTCGGGCGGATGAAGATCCAGTTCTGCCAGGCGGTCAGGCGGCCGAAGATCCGGGTCTCCATGGTCTCCGGTCCTGCGAAGCGCAGGTTCGCCTCCATCCCCGTCATCGCGTCGGGGCTGAAGGACGCCCGCTCCTCGAGGAAGATGCGGATCTCGTCCTCCCAGTCGATGTCGTCGAGGATCATGGTGACAAGGCCGGCTTCCTCCGCCGCCTCGGCCTCCAGCGCCTCGCCCTTCGCTTCAGCGCAGACGCCCAGCGCATCATCGTCGTCGAGGAACCGGGTCTGCAGCCGCGTCAGCCCGTTCGCCATCGGCATCGGGCCGAAGTTCGCGTCCGACAGCGTGATGGTCGCGATGGGCCGGTTGTCGCCCTCGAACTCGTCTTCCATCATGTAGCTGCGGTCCACGGCCCAGAGCAGTTCGGCCAGCACACCCGCAAAGCACGACCCGTGCTCCACCAGCGCCACCATCGAGCGCGAGGTCACGTCGACCCGCTTCAGCACCCGCTTCCAGTACTGCAGCACCTCGTTGGCCAGCCAGTGCGCCTTGTCGGACATCAGCAGCGCCTCATGCGCCAAGAGCTTCTCCGGATCGCCCTGCGTCTTGAAGACCATCAGGCCCAGCTCCGGCTCGTTCAGCCGCAGGTGCAGGATCGCGTCGTCGAGTTCGCGCGCCGCCCGCAGCATCCAGGACTGGTCGCCCTCGGCCTCGAACGCCGCCATGTCGGCGGGCGCCTCGCCCTCCGGCCCCTTCACCGTGATCGTCACCGTGCGGCCCGCACGGTTGGTCTGCACTTCCACGGTCGAATAGGTGACGGAGCCGTCCTCGTGGAAGGTCCGGTCCAGCGGCGTCAGCACGATGCCCTTCCCGACATCCGCCTTCTTCGAGGCCACCGCGAATTCCTTCGCCCGCACCTCCACCGTCGCGTCGAACTTCGAGTTGGGGATCACCTCGTCGACCAGCTTCCATTCCTGCGCCCGCTTGCCGCGCACCCCCTCCTCGGTCGAGCAGAACACGTCCGCCCGGTCGCGGCGCACCTTGCGCTTGTCGGTCACCCGGGTCAGCCCGCCCGTCCCCGGCAGCACCGCCAGCAGCGGCACCTCCGGCAGCGACACGGAAGACGAGGAATCGTCGGTCAGCATGATGTGGTTGCAGGCCAGCGCCAGCTCGTAGCCGCCGCCCGCGCAGGCGCCCTTGACCGCCGCGATGTACTTCTGGCCGCTGTCCTCTTCCGCCGCCTCGAAGGTGTTGCGCGTCTCGTTCGTGAACTTGCAGAAGTTCACCTTGTGCGAATGCTTGGCCCCGCCCAACATGCGGATATTGGCGCCCGCGCAGAAGATCCGGTCCTTGTCGGACTTCATCACCACGACCTTGACCTCCGGGTGCTCGAACCGCATCCGCTGCACGATGTCCGCGAGCTCGATGTCGACGCCCAGGTCGTAGGAGTTCATCTTAAGCTGGTAGCCGTCGAACAGCCCGCCGTTCTCGTCGACATCCATGTGCAGGTGCGCCACCGGACCGTCGTAATGCACCTTCCAGTGCTTGTAGGCCGTGGGATCGACCTGGAAATCGATTCGCTTCGTCATCGCCGCATTCTCCTCCCGCGCTTGCTGGCACTATACCGCAAAAACCTGTGCCCTCAATGCTGTTTTCGCACTATAGTACCAAAAATATGACGGTCTTCACGCAATTGATGCACTATAGTTCACAAATCCCGCCGTCACCCGGCGCCAAGCCCATCACCACCCCGCCGGCCCGCGCCCAGGCTTCGCGCATCAGGTCCCGCGCCATGCCCTCCAGCCGCTCTGCCGCCGCGTCGCGCCCCATCCGGCGCTTCAGCCGCGCGTTGGCCAGCTGGATGACCCCCTGCACCATCAGCTTCTCCGCCGACTTCTCGGGCGCGGCCATCCAGACCGCCTCCCAGACCTCATGCGCCTCCCAGAAGGCCCCCTCCCGGTAGAACCGCAGCCCCTCACGCCAGGCCCGGCAGTCCGCCAGGGGGACCGAGACCTCCTTAAAGGCGTCATAGGCACCGTCCGGAGGCCGAGGCGTAAGGCCCGGCACATAGGGCGTGAAGCTCACGCCAGCTCCGGCTCCGCCGCCTCGATCCGCGCAAGCCGCGCGCAGAACTCGGCCACAGCCTCCAGCACCGCCTCCGGCGCCTCCGCCTGCGGGGCGTGCTTCACCCCCGGCAGGATCACCGTGTCCACCGGCGCATAGGACCGGCTCTCGATCTCGCGGATCTGCGCCAGCGTGCCGTACTGGTCATCTGCCCCCTGGATCGCCAGGCAGGGCACCCGCCAGTAGTCGATCACCTCGCCCACGTGCCAGGCGCGGAACCCCGGCGCCAGCCAGGCGTCGTTCCAGCCGCGGAAGGTGGCCTCCGGATCGTCGTGGTACTTCGCCATCTTCTCGCGCAACCCGCCCGAGGCGAACGCCTCCCTCGCCTCCGCGATGGACGCCAGCCCCCCGGGTTCGGTGAAGAAATGCGGCGCCAAAAGCACCAGCCCGCGCACCCGGAAATCCTCGACCGAGCCCGCGTATTCCGCTGCGATCGTCGCGCCGTCGGAATGGCCCATCAGCACGCCGCGCCGGAAACCGATGGCCTCCAGCACCTCCGGCAGCACGTCCACCGCCTCGCGCGTCATGTAATCGAGCGGGCGCGGCAGCTCCGCCGCATCGGAACGGCCATAGCCCGCGCGCGACCAGGCGAAGACGCCCCAGCCGGTGGCCTTGGCCAGCCGCTCCGGGAAATCCCGCCACAGCGCCAGCGAACCCAGCCCCTCGTGCAGCAGCACCAGCGTCGGCGCCTCATCCGGCCCCGGCCCGAAGCCCGCACATTCCAGCCGCTTGCCGCCTGCCCTGATCTCAACCGGCCAAGTCATGCCACGCCCTCCATGTCCTTCTTTGGCGCCGCCTGCGCCCTGAGTTTGAAGCGCTGGATCTTGCCGGTGGCGGTCTTCGGCAGATCCTCCACCACCTCCACCCAGCGCGGATACTTCCACGCGCCGACCCGCGCCTTGACGAACTCCTTCAGCGCGCCGGTGACCTCGGCCGCATCCGCGCCCTCCTTCAGCACCACGAAGGCCTTGGGCTTTTCCAGGTCGTCCTCGTCCCGCCACGGCACGACCGCCGCCTCCAGCACGCCGGGGTGCGCCACCAGCGCCTGCTCCACCTCGAAGGGCGAGACCCAGATGCCCGAGACCTTGAACATGTCGTCGGTGCGCCCGCAGTAGACAAAGCGCCCCTCCTCGGTGATCTCGTACTTGTCGCCGGTGCGCGTCCACTCGCCCTCGAAGGTCGCGCGGCTTTTCGACCGCTTGTTCCAGTAGCCCTCCGCCGCAGAGGCGCCGCGCACCAGCAGCTCGCCCACGCCGCCGGGCAGGATCTGGTTGCCGTCCTCGTCGACGCAGCGCAATTCGTACCCCGGAACCGCCATGCCGGAGGTGCCGTAGACCACGTCGCCGGGCCGGTTCGACAGGAAGATGTGCAGCATCTCGGTCGACCCCACACCGTCGAGGATATCCACCCCCCACAGCCGCAGCCAGGCGTTGCCCACTTCCGTCGGCAGCGCCTCGCCCGCCGAGATGCAGGCGCGCAGCCGGTGCTCCGGCACGCCGTGCTTTTCCAGCCAGTGCACCGTCGCGGCATAAAGCGTCGGCACCCCGCAGAAGATCGTGGGCTTCTCGTCGCGGATGATCTGCGCCGCCACGTCCGGCACCGGCCGCCCGTTGAACAGGATCGTCGTCGCGCCCACCGACATCGGGAAGGTCATGGCGTTGCCCAGCCCGTAGGCGAAGAAGATCTTCGCAACGGAAAACACCACGTCGTCCTCGCGGATGCCCAGCACCTGCGCGCCATATGTGTCCGCCGTGGCCTTCAGCGCGCCATGGACGTGGCGCACCCCCTTCGGCTGCCCGGTGGAGCCTGAGGAATAGAGCCAGAAGGCACATTCGTCCTCGCTCACCTGCGCCACCGGCGCGGCCTCCGCGCCCTCAAGACAGCGTTCGTAGTTCAGGCACCCCTCGGGCGTGTCGTCGCCGATCACCACCACGTGCCGCAGGTAGGGGTTTTCTGCCAGCACCGGCTTCACCGCGTCGTAAAGCTCACGCGAGACGAACAGGCAGACCGCGCGGCTGTCGCGCAGGATGAAGTCATAGGTCTCCGGCGTCAGCAGCGTGTTCAGCGCGATGGGGATCACATGCGCCTTGAGCGCGCCCCAGAAGATTTCCGGGTACTCGATCTGGTCCAGCACGAGGCAGGCCACCCGCTGCTCCGGCTGGATGCCCGCCGCGCCCAGCGCCCCGGCCACAAGGTCCGAGCGTTCCGCCAGTTTTCCGTAGGTCAGGCTGCGTGTCTTCCCGGCTGCCTCGCGAAAGGCGACCTTGTCGGCACGGCCTTCGCTCAGGTGGCGGTCCACGAAATGCAGCGCCGCATTCTGATTTTCTGTCATGTTGTCCTCCCAGCGCCCGGGGATGCCCCCGGGTTCTCCCCTCAGATGGCCTCCGGGGTCCTCCTCCCAGAGTCGCTTGTGCGCTATATTGCCAAGATATTATCCGTGGGCAAACAAATATGGGTCGCGCAGATACGTTTTAGCAATATAATGCCAATAAGGGTCATGATTTCGGGATTTGTCGTCGCGGTCCGGCCGGGGCATATGCGCCGCCGCGCAGGGCGAGGTTTCACGACGCCCGCCCCCCGCCACCTGCCCGGCGCCAGCGGTTCGGCACAGAAGTTAAAACGGGCCCGTCCCGCGCAACACCGGAAATGGCCCGCCGGGCGCCAAAGGTTACCAACCGGCCGTTTCGGGGGGTCGAAACGGCCGGTTCGTCCCATAACGCGTCGGGGCCAATGGTTAAGATCCGTTCATCCGGTGTGGACGTGGGCTCGTGGCCCCACAACATGCGGTGGCCCTCCGGGCGCACGGCGGATTAACCGCTCCGCGCGGTCCCGGAACCCCGCAGGTTTCGTCAACGCAGGTTAACGCCTCAGATCCGCACCACGTGCCGGTCGGCATTGTCGTAAAGCCTTGAAACCAAAGCCTCTCTCCGCTTCTGCACCTTGCGGAAGTTGAGATTCCCCTTGGCCGTGATCTCGCCGTCGCCCATGGACGGCGGTTCGCTCATCACCAGCGCCCGCGTCACCCGCGTCGCCGACCCGTGCTCCCCCCGCGCCCGCAGCTTTTCCGCCACCGCCCCCGCCAACCGCTCAGACCAGACGAGCGGTCCTTCGGGCACGCCCATGTCGAGCGCGGCGCGCGACGGGAAGATCAGCACGCCGATCTCGTTGCGGTCCGCACCGCACACCACAAGATCCTGCACCAGGGGGCTGAGATCCTTCAACAATTCCAGCCGCAGGTTGGCGGCGCGCACCCATGTCCCGGTCAGCAGCTTGAAGTCCTCCGAGATCCGCCCGTCGAACTTCATGCCCTTGTCCAGGTCGTCCGGATCGACGAACTTCATCGCGTCGCCCGTCAGGAAAAACCCTTCTTCGTCAAAGGCCTCCGCGGTCTTCTGCGGATCGTTCAGGTAGCCCGGCATGATGTTCGGCCCGCGCACGCGGATCTCGCAGCGCAGCTCGGCGTCCGGCAAGAGCTTCACCTCGACCCCGGTCATAGGCACGCCGACAATGCCGGAGCGTTCGGTCGGTTCATGCTGGATCAGGCAGGCCGGTCCGGTCTCCGTCAGCCCCCAGGAGGAGATCATCAGCGGCACTTCCCCCCGCACCTGGCGCGCCATGGTCTCGAGGTCGTCCCAGACGTCCTGCGGCAGCGACGCCCCCGCATAGAACACCATGTCCAGCTCCTCGAAATACCTCTGCCGCAGCTCCGCGTCCGCCTTCATCGCCTCGCACATCTGCGCAAAGCCCACCGGCACGTTGAAGGCCAGCGTTCCGCCGATCAAGCGGTTGTTTTCGATGCTCTTTCCGATCAGCGCAGGCGTCGGCTTGCCACCATCGACGTAAAGCGCCCCGCCATTCGCCAGCATCATGTTGAAGTTGTGCGACCCGCCGAAGACATGGTTCCACGGCAGCCAGTCGACGATCCGCGGCGGCTTCTCGCCAAGGAACGGCAGGGCGTCGAGCAACTGCGCCTGGTTGGCACACATCATCCGCTGCGTCGTCACCACCGCCTTGGGATGCGACGTCGAACCGGAGGTCATCAGGAACTTGGCCACGGTATCCGGGCCCACCTCCTGCGCCGCCGCGTCCACGCCCACGTCCGAACCGCCCGTCATTGTCTCCAGCGCGGTCATGCCGGCACGTGCATTGCGCGACACAACCTTCTCGAGTCCCTCGAAAATCTCCAGCGCCAGCGCATCGCCGTAGCGTTCCCCGTCGTCGGCAAAGACCATCGCGGGCCGGACCACCTCGACGCAATGGCGCAACTGGCCCCGCGCCTCCGGGATCAGCGCGTATTGCTCGGCCAGCGGCACCGTCGGCACCCCCACGTATTGCGCTGCAAGTGTCAGCAACCCGTGGTCCACGCCGTTGCCCGAGATCACCACGATCGGCGTCTCAGGCCCCATGCCGCGCGCCAGAAGCGCCGCCGCCAGCGCGCGCACCCGCTCCCGCGTCTCGGCATAGCTCACCTCGCGCCAGCCCGCGCCGGACCGCTCCGCGATGAACACCCGCTCAGGGGCCTCGCGGGCCCAGCGGTCCACCCAATCGCCGGTCCTTGCGGCAACCGGGCTCATCTCGTAGCCCGAGGTCAGCAGGATCGACCCGTCGGCCCGGTCCTCCCGCACGACCTTGTGCGCGCGATACGTCAAGTCCATGGCCTATCCCCTTGGAAAGATCAGCGCTGCGGCAAACGCACAGCGCCGTCCAGCCGGATGACGGAGCCGTTCAGGTAGGGGCTTTCGAGGATCTGACAGACAAGCTGCGCATATTCCGCCGGATCGCCCAGACGGTGCGGGAAGGGCACGTTCGCCACGATCCCGTCCACCGTCTCCTGCGGCAGCCCCTCCATCATCGGCGTGTTGAACAGGCCCGGCGCGATGGCCATGACGCGCACGCCCTGCTTCGCCATCTCGCGCGCCGCCGGCAGGCACATCGACGCGATGGCCCCCTTCGATGCTGAATAGGCCACCTGCCCGATCTGCCCGTCCTCGTAGGCGACGGAGGCGGTGTTGACCACAACCCCGCGCTCGCCGCTCTCCAGCGGCTCCAGCGCCATCATCTCGCGCGCCGCGTGGCTCATCACGTAGTAGGTGCCCATCAGGTTCACCCGGATCGTCTTCTCGAACAGGTCCGTCGACAGCGCGCCGTCACGGCCCACGACCCGGCCCGCCAGCCCGATCCCGGCGCAGGACACGGCGATCCGCGGCGCGCCCAGCCGCTGCTTGACCTCCGCCACCGCATCCGCGACCGACGCCTCGAGCCCGACATCCGTCTTGACCGCCATGCCACCGATCTCGCGCGCCATGGCCGCGGCGCCGTCGCCGTCGAAATCGAGGATACCGACCTTAGCGCCTTCTGCCGCCAGCCGCCGCGCCGTGGCGGCGCCCAGCCCGCTTGCCCCGCCGGTCACGATCGCAACCTGTCCCGAAATCTTCATAGGATGATCCTCCTTCGCAGCCCCGCTGCTTCACCTTGTCCAAATACCTCGGGGGGCGAGGACCGCCCGCGCAGCGGTGAAGCGCCGCAAAGGCGCTTCAAGGGCCGAGCGGGGCAGAGCCCCTTCCCCGATGGCCATCCGCGTGCCCGGCCTGCCGGACGCGCGCGAAACCGTTTTGTCGTATCGCCCCGCCAGCCGCACGGGCCGACAGGACGTAGGGCGGAGTTTCACTCCGCCTGTCCTTTCCTCAGCCTGGCAGCAGGAACAGCGTGATTGCCGGGAAGGCCACCAGCAGCACCACCCGCACCAGGTCGGAAACCACGTAGTAAAGCACCGCCGAATAGGTCTTCACCATGGGGGTTTCCGGGCTCATCGCGTTGATGACGAAGAGGTTCATCCCCACCGGTGGCGTGATCAGACCGACCTCCACCACGATCAGCACGAGGATGCCGAACCAGATCGCCGTGTTCTCCGGCGACAGGCCGAAATCCAGCGCCGAGATCACCGGGAAGAAGATCGGGATCGTCAGCAGGATCATCGACAGGCTGTCCATGAAGCAGCCGAGGATCAGGTAGACGATCAGGATCACCGCCAGCACCGCGATGGGCGAGAGGCCCAGCTCCACCACCCAGGACGACAGCTCCTGCGGCAGGCGCGTCCGGGCGAGGAAGGCGTTGTAGAAGGCCGCCCCCAGCACGATGAAGAAGATCATCGCCGAGGACCGCGCCGTGTCGGTGAAGCTCTCCAGCAGCGTGCGCCACGTCAGGCCCCTGTTAACCAGCGCAATGATACCCGTTCCAAGTGCACCGACGGCCGCGCCTTCGGTCGGGGTGAAGATGCCGCCGTAGATGCCGCCGACCACCGCGACGAAGACCAGCAGCACCGGCCAGACGTCGATCATCGCGCGGATGCGATCGGACATGGGCTGCGGTTCGCGGACGCCGGCACTCTTGGGGTTCACGCGCACGTAGACGGAGACGGCGATCATGTAGCCGATGGCGGCCAGCACGCCCGGCACGAAGGCCGCGAGGAACAGCTTGGCGATGTTCTGCTCGGTCAGGATCGCGTAGATCACCAGCACGACCGAGGGCGGGATCAGGATGCCCAGCGTGCCGCCCGCGGCCAGCGTCGCGGTCGAAAAGCCGCCGTCGTAGCCGTAACGCTTCAGCTCCGGCAGGGCGACGCGGCTCATGGTGGCGGCGGTGGCCAGCGACGATCCGCAGATCGCGCCGAACCCCGCGCAGGCGCCGATGGCCGCCATGGCCACCCCGCCGCGCCGGTGCCCCAGCCAGGATTCCGCCGCCTTGAACAGCGCCTGGCTCATGCCGCCGAGGGTCGCGAAGTAACCCATCAGCAGGAACATCGGCACGATGGACAGCGAGTAGTTGGAGAAGGTCGAATAGGCCAGGTCCTTCAGCTGCGCCATCGGCAGCCGGGTGTTGCCCATCACCAGCCACATGCCCGCGAAGCCCGCCGAGAACATGGCCAGCCCGATCGGCACGCGCAGGAAGATCAGAAGCAGCAGCGCCGGGAAGGACCAGATGCCGATCTCGAGATTGCTCAATGGTCCGCTCCTACAGCGTTCGGGGCGATCACGCGCCCGGTCATAAGTTCGTAGATGCGCACAAACGCCATGTAGACGCCGATCACGGCTGTCACGACGGCCCCGGCGAGGCTGATGGCATAGGCCCACCAGACCGGGAACTGCAGCAGCAGCGTGGTCTGCCCGGAGGAGATCTTGCGCGCCATGCCCTGTTCGAGCTGCACGGCGATCACCACCAGCACCACGGCGAAGATGATGGAGATCAGGACCTCAAGCACCCGGTTGGCGGTGCGCGGCAGGAAGTTGGTGAACACGTCGACGGAGGCATGCCCGCCCGTCACCGTGCAGAACGGCAGGAAGGCAAAGATGCAGAACGCCATGCCCGCCTCGACCAGTTCGAAGTCGCCGGGGATCGCGCCGATGCCCCAGTCGATCAGCCCCTGTGCCAGCCCCGGCAGGACGCCCGCGCTTGCCATCGCATGCAGCAGGGAGTTCCCCGCCCGGCCGATGATCGACAGGCAGGTGATCAGGATCAGTAGCGTCAGCAGCGCCCCGCCAAGAAGCGCCATCAGGCGTGCAAGGCCCAGGACGATGCGGTGCAGACCGGCCATCGCAGCTATCCCCCAACTTTCGGATTACAAAGGGTGAATCCGGGGCCGCGCGGGTCTGCGCGGCCCCGGGCACGGCTCACTTGCCGTAGGTGTCCATGGAGGGGTCGTATTCCTCCATCAGGGCTTTGGCCTCGTCGATCAGCGCCTGACCGTCGATGCCCTTGTCCTTCATCTCCGCCACCCAGCTCTCGTAGATCGGGTTGACCAGCTCATCCCACTTCGCCGCGTCCTCCTCGGACACGGTGATGATGTTGTTGCCGAGGTCCACGGCGATCTGGCGGGCCGGGCCGTCCGCGTCGGCCTGCGTGCCGCCCGCGTAGATCGAGAAGGCCAAGCCGGAGTTGTCGTCGATCACCTGCTGCAGGTCTTCCGGCAGGCCCTCGTAGGCGTCCTTGTTCATCGCCAGGACGAAGGTCAGGTTGTAGAGCGCGGGGCCGTCGAACTCGGTGTGGTTCTTCACCAGTTCCGGGACCTTCAGGGCCGAGGTCACCTCCCACGGGATGGTGGTGCCGTCGATCACACCCTTGGACAGCGCCTCGGACACGGCCGGGACCGGCATGCCGATGGGCTCCGCGCCGACGCGGGTCAGCAGGTCGTTCACGAGGCGCGAGCCGCCGCGGATCTTCATGCCCTCGAGGTCGGAGGGTACGGTGACCGGCTTGTTGGTGTGGAACATGCCCGGACCATGCACCCAGGTGCCGAGGATCTTGAGGTCGGCGAACTCACCGTCCTGCATGTGCTCCTCGAACATCTTCCAGTAGGCGTAGGAGGCCGCGCGGGCGTCGGACACCATGAACGGCAGCTCGAACACCTCGGTCGAGGGGTAGCGGCCCGGCGTGTAGCCCACCACGGTCCAGACGATGTCGGCGATGCCGTCGATGGCCTGGTCCATCAGCTCCGGCGGGGTGCCGCCCAGCTGCATGGAGGGGTAGCGCTCGATCTCGATGCGGCCGTCGGACGCCTCCTCGACGTTGTCGGCCCAGACGTCCAGGACGTCCTTCGGCACGTTCGCCTGTGCGGGCAGGAATTGGTGCAGGGTCAGCGTGACCTCCTGCGCCATGGCCGAGGTCGTGGTCAGCAGTGCCGTGGTCAAGGCCGCGGCAGCACCAATGAAAGTTCTGCGAGTGGTCATCATGTTCCTCCCTGAATGACCGGAAGCCCTTTTGCGGGCTGCGTTCTAGTTCCTGGCGCCCGGCCGCGCGACAATGGCGGTGCCTGTCTGCCGCGGCAAGGCCTTGGTCGGTCTGTGCATGTGGTTTCGGGTCTGTGCTCCGGCGGCGATACGCATTGCATGATCCGCACCGCAGCCCATCCGCGCAGGCTCCTGCACCCCGCACAGGTGCCGCACACCGCCATGCACGGCGATCAGACGGCACGTCACGCGACGCGCCGCTCTTCCCCGCAATAGCGATGAACGTGAGACTGCCATGATGTCCTCCCCTACATCCCGACCAGTGTGCAAAATCTTGCAGACATCGCACTATAATGCAACACCGAAGCATCTTACCGGCATGGGACCAGAGTCGGTCTCGTTTGTCCAGTATCTTCCACTAGGAAACAAAATTTTGATCCGGCGCTCGGACCATGTGCCGACGAGACACCAGTGTCGCATGGGGCGTCAAGCGGGTTGATCCGTCAAACAAAAAACCGCCGCGCGACCAAGCACGCGGCGGTTCGGCCTTGCATTCGATACGCGCCAGGGCAGCGTCCGCCCTGCTGCGCCAAGGCGGATCAGGTCAGCGAAACGGCCTTGCCGGTCTTCGCGGATTCGAAGGCGGCGTCGGCCAATTCCAGGGCCTTGAGGCCATCCTCGCCGGTCGTCGGCGTCGGTGCGCCCTCGACCACGGCCTTCACGAAGGCGGCGATCTCGTTGGCGTAGGCCACGGCGTAGCGGTCCATGAAGAAGTTCAGGAGCGGCGGCCGGGCATAACCGCCCTCGCCCGCGACCTCCACGGTGGATTCGTGGCGGTTGGCGGCCGAGGCCATGCCCTTCGATCCGTGCACCTCGATCCGCTGGTCGTAGCCATAGGTGGCGCGGCGCGAATTGCTGATGACGGCCTGCCGGC
This sequence comes from Sagittula sp. P11, assembly GCF_002814095.1. Taxonomy (NCBI): domain Bacteria; kingdom Pseudomonadati; phylum Pseudomonadota; class Alphaproteobacteria; order Rhodobacterales; family Roseobacteraceae; genus Sagittula; species Sagittula sp. P11. Next base: position 3,640,790 of record NZ_CP021913.1, on the reverse strand, counting down.
CGCTCGCGGTCTTGAGGATGACGTTGACGCTGTCCCAGTCGCCCGCCGCACCGATCTCCGGATCGACGAGGTTGGAGCCCTGCGCCATCACGGTCACCGGCTCTTCACCCAGGAGCCAGCGGGCCATGTCGAAGTCGTGGATGGTCATGTCGCGGAAGATGCCGCCAGAGACCTTGATGTAGGAGACCGGCGGCGCGCCCGGATCGCGGGAGATGATGTTCACCATCTCCACGTCGCCAATCGTGCCCGCGTCGATCGCCCGCTTCACCGCCATGAAGTCGGGATCGAAGCGGCGGTTGAAGCCGACCATCAGGGTCGCGCCGGTCTCGTTCACGGTCTTCAGCGCCTCGCGCACGCGGGTGGCCGACAGGTCGACGGGCTTCTCGCAGAAGATCGCCTTGCCCGCCCTGGCGAACTTCTCGATCAGGTCGGCGTGGGTGTCCGTGGGGGTGCAGATCGCCACGGCGTCGATGTCTTCTGACGCGGCGATTTCGTCGGTGCTGCGCAAGTCGCAGCCATACCGCTGCGCCATGGAGGACGCCGCCTCTTCCAGCGGTTCGTAAAGCGCGACGAAAGAGGCGCCGGGTGTGGCGGAAATCGCGCGGGCATGGGCCTGCCCGATGCGGCCGGCGCCGAGAATGGCAAAGCGAAGGGTCATTCGAGAGGCTCCTTGCAAGGAACGGTATCAGGGGTGGCCGAGGCGGGCACGGCCATGCGGTCAGGATCGGCGGCCGGTGACGGCACGGGCAAGGCACGGCTTCGGTGCTGCGGCCTCTTGCGACAGGCGCGCGGATCGGCGGCCCCTGTCATGCAAGGCGTCGACGCATCGGCAGTCCTGTCCGGATATCGCTCCTCCTGCTGCAAAGCTCTCTCCCGAGATGAGGGTCGATGCAAGCCGCCCATCCGCCTTCGCCTCATATCGCATCATACGGGAGGGCGGCGAATGACGATAATCTCTCACGGCGCGGGGACCATGCTGCCGGGCCGGACACGTGGCTTGCAGCGCCCCGCAGAACCCCGCGGCCTGCGTTCCGACCAAGCCGCAAGTCGGGGTACGGAATGCCTCCTCCTGCGGCGGCGTCTTCGGCGTTGATCTGAAACCCCGGGTCCGGTTAGACAATCGCATGGATTTCAACTGCCCGAATTGTGGACATCCGATTCCGGACAAGGTGAAGACGGCGGTCATGCTGACCTGCCCGTCCTGCGACACCACGCTTTATGTCCAGTCCGACAAGCTGCTGAACGCGGGAACTTCCGGCGAGATGCACGACGGGCCGCAGCTCTTCTCCATCGGCGACATCGTGAAGCTGGGCCGCAAGGCGTGGGAAGTGCTGGGCCACGCACGCTTTTCCTACGGGCGCGGCTGGTGGGACGAATACTGGTGCGAGGACCCGAAGGGCGCAGGCGCCTGGATCTCCGTCGACGAGGGCGACATCGTCATACAGGTGCCGGTGGACGAGAGCGCCGAACAACCGGCACTGCGCACAAACAGCCGCATCGGCATGCCGTTCGAATGGCACAGGGAGCATTTCCGCGTCGTGGAGACCGGGAACGGCGAATGCGTGGCGGTCCGCGGCGTGTTCGGCGAACGGGTCGTGGTGGGCGACACCTTCAGCTACGCGAACGCGCAGGGGGATGAGGGCACGCTGCTCTCTGCCGAGACCGACGGCACCGGCACCGCGTGGTTCACCGGCGAATGGCACGATCCCTTCGAGGTCTCCGGCACGCTGAAGGTGCTGTCGTGACGCGCGCGGGCCTTGCTTCCATCAACTGCACGTCCTGCGGCGCGGGACTGAACGTGCTGGGTGGCGGGCGCGTGGTGGTGCACGTCTGCTCCTACTGCGGGGCAGAGCTCGACGCGCAGGAAAACTACAAGGTCCTGCGCAAGTTCGACGACCTGCAGCGCCCCGACACACCCTTCCGGCTGGGCATGGAAGGCACCCTGTTCGGGGTCGACTGGATCATCGTCGGCACCATCGGCATGAAGGACGGCCCGTGGAGATGGGTGGAGCACCAGCTTTATTCGCCCACCCACGGCTATGCCTGGCTGAACGTCGAAGAGGGCAACTACACCTTCTCGCGCCGCGTGCGGAAGGTCAGCCACCCCTCGTGGATGGACAGCCGCTGGGTCGAATCCGCAGAAAGCCGCCCGCAGGTCCTGCTGAACGGCGAACGCTTCCGCTACTATGAGACGTCAGACGCGCGCATCACCTTCCTCGAAGGCGAATTCACCTGGGCGCCGCAGATCGACGACACCACGCAGACGATCTCTGCGCTATCCGACGAGGCGATGCTCGACTTCTCCCAAAGCGGGGTGGAGCGGGAAATGCACCGCACGATCTGGCTGGACCCTGCAGAGCTGGCGGCCGCCTTCAAACTGACAGACCCGCTGGGCCCACCACTGTCCCGCCACCCGTTGATGCCGTTCAAGGGCGGCACCAACGACCGCTTCATGACGCGCGCCGCTGCCATCTTCGCGGTGGCCTGCATCGTGCTGTCGCTCTTTGTCGCGGTGACCGCCAACAAGCGCGACGTGCTGGGCGAGACGGCGATCTCTCTGGCCGCCCTGCCCCAGACCGTGGAATTCCCGGTCACGCAGACCGACCGGCTGGTGCAGATCGACCTCGGGGCGCACCCGTCGAACGCCTGGCTCTGGGTCGGGATGGAGGTCCTGGACCCGGAGGGCGAGACGCTCTTCGAATCCGGCCGCGCGATGGAGTTCTATTCCGGCCGCGACTCCGATGGCACGTGGACGGAGGGCAACCGCACCGCCAACCTGCGCTTCCGCCCGCCCGCCGCCGGCACCTACCAGATCATCTTCAACGAGAAGGAAACGGAGCTCTGGATCTCCGGGTCGGAACCCACGAGCTTCACCGTCTCCGCCCGCGAAGGCGTGCGGTCGGCGGGCTGGCTGGGGGTGCTGGGCATCCTCTTCGGCCTCGTCGCCGTGATCCCGCTGGGCCGCCGGCTCTGGCACCGCACCGTCCGCTTCTCGGGCTCAGACTGGACGGACGAGGACTGACATGAACCTGTTTCGCATCGTCTTCGTCATGGTCTCGCTCGCGGCGGTCGCGGGCACGACCTACGTGTCGTGGTACGGATACGGCGGGGCCAGCTCGGATGTCTCGAAATCGATCCGGCAGGGCTCTGCCGGACCCGGCGGCCTTGCGGGCCGGGTGAAATAGCGCGCAGAACAGGATTTGAGGGAGTCTCACATGGAACCGGTCATCACCATTCAGCTGTCGGAAGTCATCAGCACCATCTTCTACACCTTTCTCGGGGTGGCGCTGATGGGGGCCTGCTGGTGGGCGATCAACCGCTTCACCCATTTCTCCGTCATCAAGGAGATCGAGGAAGACCAGAACACCGCGCTGGCGGTGCTGATCGGATCGGTCTTCCTTGCGCTGGCGATCATCATCTCGGCAGTCATCCTGTCTTGAACACGCCCGCCGCCGCCCCGGACGACCGGCGGCTGAAGGAGGTCTGGCTGCTTCTGGCCACCTTCCTCGTCGCGGTCGCGGGCCTGATCTACGAGCTGATCGCCGGCACGGTGTCGAGTTACCTGCTGGGCGACTCGATCCGGCAGTTCAGCTTTGTCATCGGCGTCTTCCTCAGTGCCATGGGTCTGGGGGCGTGGGCCTCCCGCTTTGTCGGAGAAGCGGTGCGCGGATTCATCTGGGCGCAGATCGCGCTGGGGGTCATCGGCGGCTTCCTCGCGCCGCTCCTGTTCTTCACCTACGCCGCCACCGGCGAGGTGGGGCTGGCGCTCTACGGTGCACTGATCGCAATCGGCGTGCTCTCCGGCATGGAAATCCCGCTGATCGCCCGCGTTCTGGAATCGATCGGCGCGACCTCCTTCCGGTTCGAGAACGTGCTCTCCGCCGATTACGTCGGTGCGCTGGCGGCCTCCCTCGCGTTCCCGCTGCTGGTCATCCCCAACCTCGGGCTGATGTCCGCCTCCCTCGCCTTCGGCACGCTGAACCTGGCCGTGGCGGCGCTGTCGCTGGTGATCTTCCGGGATATCGCCAGCCGGGCGCAATGGATCGGCTGCGGCGTGGCGCTGCTGGCCTCGGTTGCGGCCCTCATACAGTCGGAGCGGATGGTCTCCGTCGCCGATGCGGCGCTGTTCGAGGATGACGTCATCATATCGGAGACGACGCCCTACCAGCAGATCTCCGTCACGCGGTTCCGCGACCGGGTGCGGCTCTACCTCGACCATTCCATCCAGTTCGACAGCCTCGACGAGTACCGCTACCACGAAAGCCTGATCCATCCGGCTATGGCCCGGGCCGAACGGGTGAAGGACGTGCTGATCCTCGGCGGCGGCGACGGCATGGCGGCGCGCGAGGTGCTGCGCCACGAGGGAGTCGAAAGCGTCACGCTGGTCGACCTCGACCCGCGCATGACCGAGCTGTTCCGCGACACCGACGAACTGGCCGCCCTGAACGGCGGTGCCCTGCGCGACCCGCGCGTGCATGTGGTCAACGCCGACGCATGGCGCTTTGCCGAGGACACCAATGCAATCTTCGACGTGATCGTGCTGGACCTGCCCGACCCGAAGAACATCGCCCTCTCCAAGCTCTACAGCCGGGAGTTCTACAGCCTGCTGATGGAGCGCGTCTCGACCACCGGCGTGCTGGTCACGCAGGCCGGATCGCCTGTCTACGCACGAGAGGCCTTCTGGTCCGTCGTCCGGACGTGGGAGGATGTGCGCAACCCGGTCGCCCCGGACACCGGGCTGACCATCCTGCCCTACCACGCCTACGTCCCGAGCTTCGGCGAATGGGGTTTCGTCATCGTGGAACCGCTCGCACGGCGCGCCCGCCCGCTCGACCTGCCCGAGGGGCTGAGGTTCCTCACGCCCGAGGTCTGGCAGGGCGCCCAGGTCTTCGCCGCCGACACCGACCGGGTTGAGGTGGAGCCCAACACCCTGCAAACCCACCGGCTGGTCGATTATTACCTGAGCGGCTGGGACCACTGGTTCCGCTAGGCCCGCCTGCACGACCCCTGCACATCTCCTGACGCGCCCTTGCACGCGCGGCACGCCAGCCTGCGCCAAAGGCTCAACGAAGGAGACACACATGGGACAGGAGTTCGCGCGCGGCGTGCCGCAGGTACTGGCGATGGACGGATGGTGGCTGGATGGCGACGGCGGTGATGGCGAAGCAACCCCCTCGGACACGCGCCGGGGTGCGGCGATACGCTTCGGAGGTCTGGCGTTCCTCGTGCTGCTCGCGGACCTCTTGTTCTGGCACCGCACCCCGGGCATATCCCTCGCGCTTTTCGCCGTAGCGATCTTCGCCGTCGCCACATGGGACGGGAGGCCGACGGCGCGGCTGGTGCGCCCGGCCCTGCTGCTGGTCTTGGGCGCCCTGCCTGTGGTCGAATACGTGCAAGCCCTGTCGGTGGGCTTCCTCCTTGCCGGCCTCGCCGCAAGCCTCGTCTGGGCGTGCGTCCGGCCAGAAGACCCCTGGCTGGCCACGGGCCTCGCCTGGCTGGCACGCCTGCCAGGCGCATGGGCGGCCCCCCTCAACCCGGACCGCTGGGGCCACGCCTTCCGGGCGCTTCGCCGCGCACCCGAAACCGGCGCGTTGAGGCGCCTGGCCGCCGGTTGGGCCTTTCCGGTCGGCGGCGCATTGGTCTTCGCCGGGCTGCTCGTCGGGGCGAACCCCGTGCTCGGCCAGGCCCTCGACCTGCGCCCCGACGTCTTCACGCTTTTGCAACGCGGCCTGTTCTGGGCGGGCATCGCCCTGCTGGTCTGGCCCCTGCTCGACCGGAGCCTGCCGCGCCCGGTCGCCCTTCCGCAAACACTGCCCACGGCCGGCCCGCGCTTCGGCCTGACCCGCACATCTGTGCTGCGGGCACTGGTCATGTTCAACGCTCTGATCGCGGTTCAGACCGTGATGGACGCGGCGATCCTGCTGGGCGGCGCGGCCTTGCCCGAAGGCATGAACTACGCCGAATACGCCCATCGCGGCGCCTACCCGCTCTTGGCCACAGCCCTGCTTGCCGGGGCCTTCGCGCTGGCCGCGCGTCCTTTCCTCGGCGAGCATCGGGCGATCCGGCCGCTCCTCCTCTTGTGGCTGGTGCAGAACGTGGTGCTCTGTGGCGCCGCCATGCTGCGGCTGGAGCTTTACATCGCGGCCTACGGGCTGACCTACCTGCGCGTGCATGCGATGATCTGGATGGGACTCGTCGCGCTGATGCTGGCCCTCGCCGTTTGGCAGGTCCTGCGGGCTCACCGCAACCGCTGGCTCCTGATGCGCGGCGCGCTGCTGGGTCTCGCCACGCTCTACGCCACCGCCTTTGTGAACGTCGCCGAGAAAATCGCCGACGGAAACTTGTCCGCCCCGGCCACCCGTCAGACCGATTTCGCCTACGTCTGCAGCCTCGGCCCGATGGCGCAGGACGCCTATGCCCGGGCCGTCGCCCAAAGGCCCTATCTCGAAGGCGTGCTCGTCCGACACGGCTGCGCCCTGACCGAGCCACGGATCGCGCACTGGCAGGAATGGGGGTTCCGCAAGGCGCGCGTCGGCGGATATGGTCCCGCCGAAGCGGAGCCCACGACCCGATGAAGATCCTGATTGTCGACGACGACCCCAGCCTGCGCGACCTCCTGCGCCTTGCACTCGAACGCGCCGGGCACACGGTGATCTGCGCCGCCGACGGCGCGCTCGCCCTGACCCATGCCGGGCGCGAGACACCCGACCTGATCGTGCTGGACATCGGCCTGCCGGAAATGGACGGCTTCGAGGTCTGCCGCCGCCTGCGCGCCCGTTCCGACGTGCCGGTGCTGTTCCTCACCGCGCGCGACGACGAGGTCGACCGCATCGTCGGGCTGGAGATGGGCGCCGACGACTACGTCACGAAGCCCTTCAGCCCGCGCGAGGTCGTGGCCCGCGTCGCCGCGATCCTCAGGCGCTACGGCACGCCCGCCCGCGACGACACCCGCAGCCACGGCGCCATCACGCTCGACCGGGAAGCCCGCCTCTGCCGCGCCGCCGGGCAGCCGGTGGCACTTACGGGGACGGAGTTCCAGATGCTCGACACGCTGATCGCCGCGCCCGGACGGCTCTTCACCCGTGCCGAGTTGGCCTCCGCCGTCTGGGGCGCGGGCGCGCAGCAATCGGACCGTACGATGGACAGCCACCTGCGCAACCTGCGCCGCAAGCTGGCCGACGCCGGCGTCCCTGACGCCATCGAGACGGTGCACGCCCAGGGGATGCGCCTCGGCCCCTGCACGGCAGACGCCGCGTGACCCGCCGCTGGCGCCCCTCGCTGGGGCTGGTGCTGGGTGGCGCACTGGCCGGGACCCTCGCGCTCTCGCTGAGTGGGCTGGTGGTCTTCCGCTACCTCGGCCCGGCGATCGGCTACCGCGAGGCAGCCGTGCTGCTCGGATCGCTGATCGCGGCGGTGACGGCGGTCGTGGGCTGGCTGCTCGTCCGCCTGCTGCTGCGCCCGATCCATGCGCTCGAAGCCTACGCCATGGCGGAAGGCACGGCAGAGGTCCCGCGCCACTACGGCACCCGCGAACTCCACGCCACCGCCCAGCGGGTCATCGCAATGACAGAGGCGCTGCGCGACCGCGAAGCCACGGTCCGCGCCTACACCGACCACGTCACGCACGAGATGAAGACACCGGTCTCCGCGATCCGCGCGGCGGTGGAACTGATGCAGGACACCGCGGCCCTCTCCGACGAGGAACAGCAACTTCTGACAAGGATCGACACCGCCCGCCAGCAGATCGAGACCCGGCTGTCGGCCCTGCGCCGCGCGGCGCGGGCGCGCGAGGTCCGCTATCTCGGCAGCACCACGCTGGAACGGCTGGCGCCCGATCTGACCGCCGCACACCCCGGCCTGCAGATCGACCTCGACGGGCAGCGCGTTGCCCTGCCGATGGGCCGCGAAGGTGTGTTGGTGGTCCTCGCACAGATGCTGAACAACGCCGCGGAGCACGGCGCGACGAGGGTCGCCGTCGTCGCCAGCCAATCCGACGACCAGCCCACGCTCGAGGTGCACGACAATGGCACCGGCATCTCCGGCGGCAACGCCGCGCGCATCTTCGACCCCTTTTTCACGACCCGCCGCGATGCCGGCGGAACGGGCATGGGCCTCGCCGTCGCAGCCAACATCCTCGCCGCGCACCGCGGCGACATCGCCCTCGTGCCGTCTGCCACCGGCGCCCGTTTCCGCATTACCTGGACCACCCACTGATCCGCGAAGGGCCTCCCCTTCACCTTGGTGCAAATACCTCCTTGGGTGCGGGTTAGCCCCCCACGGACCGACGGGCAGACACCCCTCACGGCAAACACGCCCTTAGCAATCCATATGCCGAGTCATTTCGTCAGGATTGACATTTCCGACTCAAACGCTCAGGAAGAGTCCAAGACACGACAGATGGAGGGACACCCATGAAGACCTTGATGACCACCGCCGCCGCGATGTCGCTTTGCGCTGCACCGCTCTTTGCCGCCGATAGCGCCGAGGTGCTGGACACCTATGCCGACATCGCGCAGGCGGGATACGAGGACAGCCTGACCACCGCGAAGGCCCTGCAGGAGGCCGTCGATGCGCTGATCGCCGATCCCTCGCAGGAAACGCTCGACGCCGCCCGCGAGGCATGGCTCGCCGCGCGTGTTCCCTACCAGCAGACCGAGGTCTTCCGCTTCGGCAACGCCATCGTGGACGACTGGGAAGGCAAGGTAAATGCCTGGCCGCTGGACGAAGGGCTGATTGATTATGTCGACGCCACCTATGGCGGGCCGTCCGACGAGAACCAGTTCGCCGGTCTGAACGTCATCGCGACCCCGACCTTCACGCTTTCCGGCGAAGAGGTCGATGCTTCCGAGATCACGCCCGACCTGATCTCCGGCACGCTGCACGAGGCCGACGGGGTGGAGGCGAACGTGGCCTCCGGCTATCATGCAATCGAGTTCCTGCTCTGGGGTCAGGACCTCAACGGGACCGAGGCCGGTGCCGGTGACCGGCTCTATACCGACTACGCCTCGGGCGACGAGTGCACCAACGGCAACTGCGACCGCCGCGCCGAGTACCTCCAGGCCGCGACCGAGCTTCTGGTCAGCGACCTCGAATGGATGGCCGCACAATGGCAGGACGGCGGCGCCGCCCGCGATGCGCTGATGGAAGACGAGGACGCCGGGATCGTGGCGATGCTGACCGGCATGGGGTCGCTGTCCTACGGCGAACAGGCGGGCGAACGGATGCGTCTCGGCCTGATGCTGAACGACCCGGAGGAAGAGCACGACTGCTTCTCCGACAACACGCACAACTCGCACTTCTACGACGGCAAGGGCGTGCAGAACGTCTATCTCGGCAGCTACACGCGGGTCGACGGCACCGAGGTGACCGGCCCCTCGCTGAGCGACATGGTGGCCGAGGCAGACCCCGCCCTCGACGAGGAAATGAAGGCCAAGCTGGACACAACCATGGACAAGCTGGGCGCCATCGTCGCGGCGGCCGAGGACGGCTTCTCCTACGACATGATGCTGGAACGCGGCAATACCGAGGGCGAGGCGCTGATCATGGGCGGCGTCGAGGCCCTGGTCGACCAGACCCGCAGCATCGAACGCGTCGTCTCTGCCCTGTCGGTGGACGGCATCGAGTTCGAAGGCTCCGACAGCCTCGACAATCCTTCGGCCGTCTTCCAGTAAGACGCCGAAGCTTGTGCCGGTCCGGAATGGGTGCCGGATCGGTACGGGATACCCCCCGGCCCGCCCTTGCTGCGGGCCGGGGACCAGAGCCAGGGCCCGACTGCGCGGCCCAGCCAGCGGAGAAGACGGGCATGAAAAGAAGCGGGTCGATGTCAGGGTGGATGGCCACGGTCGCGTTGGTCGGACTGACAAGCGCAGCAGCGGCACAGGACCTTTCGGACGTTCACCTTCATGTGGTGCCGCGCACCGAAGCCGAGCGTGACCGCATTGCAGGCGCCACGGCCGCACCCCAGCAGTTCCAGACTCCGCAGACCTTCGAAGCCAACCCCGGCGGCGCGGCGACGGTCCGCGCCATGACCACGGCGGACGCCTTCTCGCAGCCATCCGGCAACATCTCCTTCGAGCGCGAACTGGATTTCAAGGTCGGCAACGGGTTGTTCAAGAAGGTCTGGGTATCCGCCCCTTCCTCCACCCTCGCCTCCGACGGGCTTGGCCCGCTTTACAACGCCCGGTCCTGCCAGCGCTGTCACCTGAAAGACGGCCGCGGGCATCCGCCCGAAGGACCCGAGGACACAGCCGTGTCGATGTTCCTGCGCGTCTCGGTGCCGGGCACCGACGAAGACGTCTTTGAAGAGATTGCCGAATACCTGCCGACCAAGGCCGACCCGGTTTACGGCCTGCAACTTCAGGACTTTGCCCTGCCCGGCCACGCCGCGGAATACCGGCTCGACATCACCTACGAAGAGGAAGAGGTCCAGCTCTCCGGGGGCGAAGTCGCGTCGCTGCGGGTACCGACCTACCGCGCCGCCGATCTGGGCTACGGCCCGCTGGCAAAGGGCGCGATGCTCTCGCCGCGCGTGGCGCCGCAGATGATCGGCCTTGGCCTGCTGGAAGCGATCCCGGCGGAGGACATCCTTGCCAACGCCGATCCCGATGACAGCGACGGCGACGGCATTTCCGGCCGGGCGCAGATCGTCTGGTCGGCGGAATACAACCAGCCCATGCTTGGCCGTTTCGGGCTGAAGGCGGGCGCGCCCACGATCCGGGAACAGTCGGCCGCCGCCTTCGCGGGGGACATCGGCATTTCCAACCCGCTGTTCGATGCGGGTGCCGGCGAATGCACCGAAGCGCAGGTCGATTGCCTGGCCGCCGCCCACGGCGACACGGACGAACGCGGGTTCGAGATCGACGCCGAAGGCCTGGACCTCGTGGCCTTCTACAGCCGCAACCTTGGCGTGCCCGCCCGGCGTGGCGAAGGCGAACCGGAGGTGCTGCGCGGCAAGCAGGTGTTCTTCGAAACCGGCTGCAACAAGTGCCACACGCCCACTTTCGTGACGCACCGCCTGGAGGACCGGCCCGAACAGTCGTTCCAACTCATCTGGCCGTTCACCGACATGCTGCTGCACGACATGGGACCGGGGCTCGCCGACAACCGGCCAGAAGCACGCGCCAGCGGACAGGAATGGCGCACCGCGCCGCTCTGGGGGATCGGTTTGACCGAACAGGTCTCCGGGCATACCTACTTCCTGCATGACGGGCGGGCGCGCTCCCTTCTCGAAGCGGTGCTGTGGCATGGCGGAGAGGCGCAGGCGCAGCGCGACTCGGTCGCGAACATGCCGCCGCCGGACCGCGCCGCCCTGCTGACATACCTGGAGAGCCTGTGATGCCCCTTCGTCCCGCCCTGTCTGCCCTGTTCTGCCTCTGCGCGGGTGCGGCGCTGGCCAACCCCGCCCCGTCCGAGATAGTCGCGACCGAGGTCATCCCCGGCTTCGAACAATTGGCGGAAAAAGCCGACGCGCTCGAAACCGTTGCCCGGACGGACTGCGCCCCGGACAGCACCGCGCTGCGCGACGCTTGGGCAGACACCTTCGACGCATGGGTCCGGGTCAGCCACCTGCGCCTCGGCCCGACCGAAACCGGCGACCGGGCCTTCGCGCTGGCGTTCTGGCCCGACACCCGCGGCTTCACCCCGAAAACGCTTGCCACGCTCATCGCGGATGAGGACCCCGCCGTGGAGACGGCGGAGACCTTCACACATGTGTCGATCGCCGCGCGGGGCTTCTACGCGATGGAGTTCCTGCTGTTCGATCCGCAGTTCACCGACGCGGGCGACTACGGCTGCGCCCTGATACAGGCGGTGACGCGCGACATCTCCGACATCTCCGACGCCATCCTCGAGGATTGGCGAACCGATTTCTCCGACGCCTTCACGGAGGCAGAGATCGGTCCGGACGGGCGGTACCGCACGAACGACGAGGCCTTGCAGGCGCTTTACACCACGCTGACCAGCGGGTTGCAGTTCACCTCCGACACGCGGCTGGGCCGCCCGCTCGGTACTTTCGAGCGTCCCCGCCCCACGCGGGCAGAGGCCTACCGCTCCGAACGCTCGCTGCGCCATGTCCGCCTGTCGCTGGAGGCGACAGAAGATCTGGCGCTGGCACTGGCGCAGGACGCGCCCGAAAAGGTCCGCGCCGGGATCACCGACGCCTACGATGCGGCCTTTGCCGAGGTCGAGGCACAGGAAAGCCCGGTCTTCGCTGGCGTCGACACGCCCATGGGCCGGTTCAAGGTGGAAGTCCTGCAGCAGAAGATCGACACGATCCGCTATGTCATCGCGTCGGAGCTGGGCCCTGAACTGGGCCTTGCCGCCGGCTTCAATTCCCAGGACGGAGACTGATCCATGCTTTCACGCCGGGGCATGTTGGGAGGTCTGGCCGCCGCGGGCTTATGGCCGATGCGCAGCTGGGCCGATGTGGGCGGTCCCGCCTACCTGGCTGCCGCCCAGACGCCCGGCGGGTCCTACGCGCTGCACGGGGTCTCAGCCGGCGGTGACAGCCTGTTCGATGTGCCCCTTCCCGCGCGGGGCCATGCCGCCGCCGCCCACCCCGAACGCGCAGAGGCCGTGGCTTTCGCCCGCCGCCCCGGCACTTACGCCGTGGTTCTGGACTGCCTCACCGGCGAGGTGAAGGCCGAGCTGACGGCCCCTGCCGGGCGGCACTTCTACGGCCACGGCGCGTTTTCGGCGGACGGCGGGCTGCTGTTCACCACCGAGAACGATTTCGAGCACGCGGAAGGCATCATCGGCATCTGGGACGTCGCGGGCGGTTACCGCCGCCTCGGAGAGTTCCCGTCCGGCGGCACCGGGCCGCATGAGCTTCGCCTGATGCCCGATGGCAAGTCGCTGGTCATCGCCAATGGCGGGATCGAGACCCACCCGGACGCCGGGCGCGCCAAGCTGAATATCCCCTTCATGGCGCCGAACCTGACCTACACCACGCTCGACGGCACGGTGCAGGACGTGGTCGAGCCGCCCGCCACCGAGAACAAGAACTCCATGCGTCACCTCGCAGTCCATGCCGGCGGACAGGTTGCGCTGGCCTTGCAATGGCAGGGCGAACTGTCTGACGCCCCGGCCCTGCTGATGCTCCACCGGCGCAGCGAGGCACCGGTCTGGGCGCAGGCCCCCGAGCCGTCGCATGGCGCGATGCAGGGCTACGCGGGCAGCGTGTCGTTCAGCGGGGACGGCTCCTCCGTTGCGATCACCTCGCCCCGGGGCGGTCTTGTGCAGGTCTTCGACGCGGACAGCGGCGCCTTCCGGACGGAGGTCGCCCTGACGGATGTCTGCGGTCTGGCGCCGCTGGGCGACGGCTTTGTTGCATCGACCGGCACCGGCGGATTCCACGCGGTCGGAACCGACGCGACGGTTTTGCGCATGCACAAGGTCGCCTGGGACAACCACATCGTTCCCGTCGGACCCTCCCGCGCCGTCTGACGCCCATTTTGCAGGCATCTGCCGCGCGACGCGGCAGATAGCCGTGGCATGTACCTTGTGCAGCGCCGTGCGTTGGGCACAAAGGACGCATGAGTGATCGTCTGACCATCGTCGTCGTCGAGGCCGACCGGGACCGCGCAATCGCCATCGTCGATGCGCTGCAGGGCTCCGGCGACTTCGATGTGCATGTGATCGGCAACCCGTCATCGCTGGCCCGCCGCATCGCGGCACTGGCACCGGACGTGGTTCTGATCGACGTCGACAATCCCACGCGCGACATGCTCGAGGAACTGACGCTGGCCTCCGGCCCGCTGGAGCGCCCCGTGGCGATGTTCGTGTCGGGGGCTGCGGGCGGTCTGGCCCGCACCGCCATCGAGGCGGGCCTTTCGGCCTACGTGGTGGACGGATTGCAGCCCGAACGGCTGAAGCCGGTGCTCGACGCCGCCATCGCCCGCTTCCAGATGATGCACCGGATGCGCCGTGAACTGGTCGAGACGCGCCGCGCACTGGAGGAACGCAAGGTCATCGACCGCGCCAAGGGCCTGCTGATGAAGGCGCGCGGCCTGGGCGAGGAAGAGGCCTACGCCCTTCTGCGCAAGGCAGCGATGGACCAGGGGCGCCGGGTGGCGGAGGTGGCAGAGGCCATCGTGACAACGGCGGGGCTTCTGGGATGAAGATCGTGAACGTGCCGGTCGCCTACGTGCCGCTCGTGGATGCGGCGCCGCTGATCCTCGCCAACGAGATGGGCTTTGCCGATGCCGAGGGCATAGCACTCGACCTCGTGCGCGCGCCCTCGTGGTCGTCGGTCCGGGACATGCTGGCCTTTGGCCGGGTGGACGCGGCGCAGCTTCTGTCGCCGGTGCCGGTAGCCATGGCGCTGGGGCTGGGCGGGGTCCGTCAGGATATCTCGGCGGTTTCGGTCCTGTCGGTCAACGGCAACGTGATCGGCGTCAGCCGTGCGCTCGAAGACCGGATGCGGGCGCAGGGCTATGTCTTCGACTTCCGTGATCCCGCCGCCGCGGCGGAGGCTTTGGCGGGGGCCGTCGAAGGCAAGCTGGTCTTCGGCGTGCCCTTCCCCTTCTCCATGCACCGCTCGCTGCTGGACTACTGGATCGAGGCGACCGCGCTGGCGCCCATCGACTACGAAGTGCGCACTGTCCCGCCGCCCCTCATGGCGCAGGCCCTGGCCGACGGCGACGTGGATGCCTTCTGCGTGGGCGAACCCTGGGGGTCGCTCGCGGTGGAGGAAGGCACAGGCGCGCTCCTGCTGCCGGGTAGTGCCATCTGGGCCTTCGCGCCGGAGAAGGTGCTGGCAGTCCGGACCGACTGGGCAGAGACAGAGCCGCACCTGCTGGGGCGGCTCATGCGGGCCGTGTGGCAGGCGGGCCGCTGGCTTAAGGACCCGGAACACCGCATGTCCGCGTCCGAGATTCTGTCGCGCCCGGCCTACCTTGACCTGCCGTCCGAACTGATCGACCGCGCGCTGTCCGGTCGGCTGACGATCTCCGGCCACGGCGAACAGCGCGAAGTGCCCCATTTCATCGAGTTCCACGAAGGCGCCGCCACCTTCCCGTGGCGCAGCCAGGCAAAGTGGATCGGTCGCGGCCTCGCCCTGCGCAGCGGCCTCGACCTGGCGACGGCGGCGGCGGCTTCTGCCCGTGTGTTCCGCAGCGACATCTACCGCGCGCAGCTCAAGGACAGCGGCGCGGACCTGCCGGGAGCGTCCGAGAAGCTGGAGGGATCGATTCGCCACGAAACCGCCGTCGCGGCGCAGTCGGGACGCCTGACCCTGCTGCCGGACGCGTTCTTCGACGGACGCATTTTTGATCCTCTGGCCGAGTAGTGCCGCGAAAATCGGCACAAACATGCGCCGGAAGTGAATAATAAAAGCGTGGGCGCCGCGTCGCAGCAAAATCTCTTGATCGCAGCACGGCAGATCTGACAACTGAAAGGGCAAGGCCGCAATGGCGCGGGCTTGCACGAAATTCTCTCCCGATGATCGGGAAACCACCGAGCACCGCAGCTCACCTTCGGCCTCTCCTCCTCCCGAGGCCGGATGTGTCTGCGGTGTTTTTTTGTTTCTGCCCCGTGCCCTGGCGCGGATGACCCAACACAAAAGGGACGAAGCACAATGAAGACATTCCTCACAGCTCTCGCCGCCTCGACCGCGCTGGTCAGCCCGGCCTTCGCCGAACTGGACCTCGAAAAAGACGAACTGACCTTTGGCTTCATCAAGCTGACCGACATGGCGCCGCTCGCTGTCGCCTATGAACAGGGGTACTTCCTCGACGAGGGCCTGTTCGTGACGCTCGAAGCGCAGGCCAACTGGAAGGTCCTGCTGGACGGCGTCATCGGCGGGCAACTGGACGGCGCGCACATGCTGGCCGGTCAGCCGCTGGCGGCGACCATCGGCTACGGCACCGAGGCGCACATCATCACCCCCTTCTCGATGGACCTGAACGGCAACGGCATCACCGTGTCGAACGCCGTCTGGGACGAGATGAAGCCCAACATCCCGACCAACGCCGACGGCCTGCCGCAGCACCCGATCTCGGCGGAGGCGCTGGCCCCCGTGGTCGAGAAGTACAAGTCCGAGGGCAAGCCCTTCAACATGGGCATGGTGTTCCCGGTCTCCACCCACAACTACGAACTGCGCTACTGGCTGGCTGCCGGCGGCCTGCACCCGGGTTTCTACTCGCCCGAGAACATCACCGGCCAGATCGGCGCCGACGTGCTGCTGTCCGTGACGCCTCCGCCACAGATGCCCGCGACGCTCGAGGCCGGCACCATCTACGGCTACAGCGTGGGTGAGCCGTGGAACCAGGCCGCCGTCTTCAAGGGCATCGGCGTGCCGGTCATCACCGACTACGAACTGTGGAAGAACAACCCCGAGAAGGTCTTCGGCATCACCGCCGAGTTCGCCGAGGAAAACCCGAACACCACGCTTGCAGTGGTCAAGGCACTGATCCGCGCCGCCATTTGGCTGGACGAGAACGACAACGCCAACCGCATGGAAGCGGTCGAGATGCTGTCGAAGCCGGAATACGTCGGCGCCGACGCCGAGGTGATCGCGAACTCCATGACCGGCACCTTCGAGTACGAGAAGGGCGACAAGCGCGAGGTCCCCGACTTCAACGTGTTCTTCCGCTACAACGCCACCTACCCCTTCTACTCGGACGCGGTCTGGTACCTGACCCAGATGCGCCGCTGGGGCCAGATCGCCGAGGCGAAGCCCGACAGCTGGTACGACGAGGTGGCGAAGTCGGTCTACAAGCCGGAGATCTACCTCGAAGCGGCGCGCCTGCTGGTCGACGAGGGTCTCGCCAACGAGGAAGACTTCCCCTGGGACACCGACGGCTACAAGGCGCCGACCCCGGCCGAGGATATCATCGACGGTATCACCTATGACGGCAAAGCGCCCAACGCCTACCTCGAAAGCCTGCCGATTGGGCTGAAGGGCGAGCAGACCGTCGTCGGGACCGAGGTCAAGGGTTGATCTGACGCCCCTGCGCCCGTGCGATGTACGGGCGCAGAACACCTCCCGCATTGGATGAGCCAAACCATGGCCTCCCCGGTGCGCCCTCCCTGAATGCCGACTTTCTCCGGATACGCGGAAACGGCCTTCCCGCCCTTTTCCGCAGCCAACCAAAGCACCGCGCGGCCGATTTGCCTGCGCGCAACGAGGACCCGAAAACATGACGACCGTCGATCCGAATTTCACCGATGACGCCGCCCGGGAAGCCCGGCGCGCCCGTCTGTTCACCCGCATCAACAAGGCCGACAAGTGGTTCCAGGTGCTTGGCCTGTCGTGGGTCACACCCGTCCTGAAGGCCGCAGCCGGCGACAACCCGCAGGCGCAGATGAAAGAGATCTGGCGGCTGCTGATCGTGCCGATCCTCGCCATCGTCGCCTTCCTCGCGCTGTGGGCAATGCTGGCGCCGCAGGTGCAGACCTCTCTGGGTGCCGTGCCGGGACCCGGACAGGTCTGGGAAGAGGCCGTCAACCTGCACGAGGACGCCATCGCCAAGGCCGAGAAGCAGGCGAAGTTCGAGACGATGGTGGAGAAGCGCAACCAGAAGTTCATCGAGGCGGGCGAGCCCGAGAAGGTCAAAGATGTCGCCTACACCGGCGCGCCGTCCTATTACCAGCAGATCTGGACCTCCATCCAGACGGTGTTCTTCGGCTTCGTGCTGGCGACGCTGGTCGCCGTGCCGCTGGGCATCCTTGCCGGTCTGTCGCCCACGGCCAATGCCGCGATCAACCCGCTGGTGCAGATCTTCAAGCCGGTCTCGCCGCTGGCCTGGCTGCCCATCGTGACGATGATCGTCTCCGCCGCCGCCGCGACCGATGGCGGGCTGTTCGCCAAGTCCTTCATCATCTCCGCCGTGACCGTGACGCTCTGTTCGCTCTGGCCGACGCTGATCAACACGAGCCTGGGCGTGGCGTCGATCGACAAGGACCTGGTGAACGTCTCCAAGGTCCTGAAGATGAACACCTGGACCAAGATCACCAAGCTGGTCCTGCCCTCTGCCCTGCCGCTGATCTTCACCGGTCTGCGCCTGTCGCTCGGTGTGGGCTGGATGGTTCTGATCGCCGCCGAAATGCTGGCCCAGAACCCCGGCCTTGGAAAGTTCGTTTGGGATGAGTTCCAGAACGGGTCTTCGTCCTCGCTCGCCAAGATCATGGTCGCGGTCTTCACGATCGGCATCATCGGCTTCCTGCTGGATCGCGTGATGTACGCCCTGCAGTCCCTCTTCACCTTCACGAACCAGCGGTGATCGACATGGGTATCCTAGAGTTCAAGAACGTCTCCAAGAGCTACGGCCAGGGCACCGCCGCAACGCATGTCCTGAACGGCATCGACCTGAAGGTGGAAGAAGGCGAATTCCTGGTCCTGCTGGGCTTCTCCGGCTCCGGCAAGACAACGCTGATCAACCTGATGGCCGGCCTGCAAAAGCCCACGAAGGGCGAGGTCACCTTCAAGGGCAAGCCGGTCGATGGCCCCGGCCCCGAGCGCGGCGTTATCTTCCAGAGCTATTCGCTGATGCCGTGGCTTACGGTGGAGGGCAACGTGCGGCTGGCGCTCGACAGCGTCTTCCCGTCGATGCCCAAGGCCGAGAAGGCGCAGAAGGCCGCGCATTACATCAAGATGGTGGGCCTGTCGCACGCCGTCAGCCGCCGCCCGGCGGAACTGTCAGGCGGGATGCGGCAGCGGGTGAACGTGGCGCGTGCGCTGGCGATGAACCCCGAAGTGCTGCTGCTGGACGAACCGCTCTCGGCTTTGGACGCCCTGACCCGCGCCAACCTCGCCGACGAGATCGAGGCGATCTGGCAGCAGGAAAAGCAGACCTGCGTCCTGATCACCAACGATGTGGACGAAGCGATCCTGCTGGCCGACCGGATCATCGCGCTGAACCCCGACGGCACCTTGGGCGAGGAGTTCAAGGTCGACATCCCGCGTCCGCGCGACCGGGGCGAGATGAACCACCACGACGGCTTCAAGGCGCTGCGCCTTGCCGTCACCAACTACCTGATGGACGTGGGCATCGAGGCGAAGACCGAAGGCACCCGCATCCTGCCGAACGTCACGCCGATCCACTCGGTCCCGGCGGCGGTCAAGGAAGCGGCGGCTTCGGGCATCGAGGAGCGTTACCTGGACTTCTCGCAGCTTCACAAGATCTACCCCACGCCCAAGGGACCGCTGACCGTGGTGGAGGACTTCAATCTGAAGCTCAACAAGGGTGAGTTCGTCTCGCTCATCGGGCACTCGGGCTGTGGCAAGTCCACGGTGCTGACCATGGCGGCCGGCCTCAACTCCATCTCGAAGGGGGTCATCAAGCTGGACGGCTACGAGGTGCGCGGCGCCGATCCGGAACGCGCCGTGGTCTTCCAGTCGCCCAACCTCTTCCCCTGGCTGACCGCGCGCGAAAACTGCGCCATCGGCGTCGACAAGGTCTATCCCAAGGCGTCGCAGGCCGAACGGCAGGACGTGGTGGAATACTACCTCGAACGCGTGGGGCTGGGCGACGCCATGGACCGCTCCACCGCCGACATGTCGAACGGCATGAAGCAGCGGGTCGGCATCGCGCGGGCCTTTGCCCTCTCGCCCAAGCTGCTGCTGCTGGATGAGCCCTTCGGGATGCTCGACAGTCTCACCCGCTGGGAACTGCAGGAAGTGCTGATGGAGGTCTGGGACCGCACGAAGGTCACCGCCGTCTGCGTCACGCACGACGTTGACGAGGCAATCCTGCTGGCCGACCGCGTGGTCATGATGACCAACGGGCCGCAGGCGACCATCGGCAAGATCGTGGACGTGGACCTGCCGCGGCCGCGCACCCGCAAGGCGCTGCTGGAGCACCCGGACTACTACCTCTACCGCGAGCAGGTGCTGAATTTCCTCGAGGAATACGAGCACGGCAAGCAGGGCAAGTCCGAAGCGAAATCCGAGGAAAAGCCGGAAAAGAACCGGGAGGCCGCCTGAAAGGGCCGCCCGCCCCGGGCCGGACGTGACGGCCCGGGGAGATCCTGAACCGACAGAACAGCACGGCCCCGCGCGGGCCGGAACCGGAAAGGAGCCGGTCACATGGACACCATCGTGGAAGCAGACGTCAAACCGTTCATACAGGTCACCGAGGTCTGGGTGCCGAAGGACGGCACCCTCGAACTGGCGGCGGGCAGCTACGGCGACCTCGCGGCCTTCGAGGAGGCCTCCCGCCGGACCAGCTTTGCCGAGGGCGAAGGCCTGCCCGGCAAGGCATGGGCCGAGAAACGCCCGGTCGTGCTGAAAGGCTTCGACGGGTCGTATTTCAAGCGCATCGAACCGGCGGCCGAAGCTGGCCTAACCACCGCCGTGGCGATCCCGGTCTTCGCCGGGACAGAGCTGAAGGCCGTTCTGGTCGTGCTGTGCGGGGACGATGAGAACCGCACCGGCGCCATCGAGATATGGGCAGAGCAGGACGGCCTGCTGATGCTCGACGACGGCTACTACGGAGCCGCCAAGCACTTCGAGTGGGTGTCGCAGCACACGCATTTCCCCAAGGGCCAGGGCCTGCCGGGGGGGGTGTGGTCGGCACAGGCGCCGATGCTGTTGCGCGACCTGGGCTCGGGCTACCGCTTCATCCGTGCAGACAGCGCGGGCAAGGCGGGCCTGACCACGGGCCTCGGGCTGCCGATCTCGGTTCCCGGCGGCGTGACCTACGTGCTGACGCTGCTGTCCGCCCGCGGCACGCCCATCGCCCACCGATTCGAGATGTGGGACGCCCGCGCCGAACGTGTGGGGGCCGAACCCTCCGCGGTTCTGGCGGACGGCATCTGCGCCCGGGAAGGCGCGCTCTGGACCGGCGAGGCCGAGCCCGAGAAGCGGGTCAAGGCGTGGCACGGGCTGATCGGGCGTGCACTGGGGACCGGCGTGCCGGTCGTCGAAAGCGGCACCCCCGCCCTGACTGCGGGCTATGACACCATGGTTGCCCTGCCGATCCACAAGGACGGCAAGGTCAGCCACGTCGTCGCCTGGTACGTGTAAGAGAGGTAAGCGAGATGACACGGAAACTGGTCGTCATCGGGGCCGGCATGGCCTCGGGCCGGGCGCTGGAGCACCTGCTGGACGCAGCCCCCGGCGCATTCGAGATCACGCTGTTCAACGCCGAACCGCGTGGCAACTACAACCGCATCATGCTGTCGCCCGTGCTGTCGGGCGAGAAGAGCTTCGAGGAAATCGTCACCCATGACGACGACTGGTACGCCACCAACAAGGTGCGCTGCCGGTTCGGCGAGAAGGTCCTGAAGGTGGATCGCGACCGCAAGGTCGTCGTCGGTGAGAAGGGCGAAGTGCCCTATGACACGCTGATCTTCGGCACCGGGTCCTCGCCGTTCATCATCCCCTTGCCCGGGCACGACCTGCCCGGCGTGGTCGCCTACCGCGATCTCGAAGACACCAACGCAATGATCGAGGCTTCCGCCAGACCCGGCGCAAAGGCCGTGGTCATCGGTGGCGGTCTGCTGGGGCTTGAAGCGGCGGCGGGCCTGCGCCTGCGCGGGATGGAGGTGACAGTCCTGCACATCGCCTCCCACCTGATGGAACGTCAGCTCGACGCCTCTGCGGGCTACCTGCTGAAAAAGGACCTGGAAAAGCGTGGCATCAACGTGATCCTCGAAGCCTCCACGCAAGAGATCGAGGGCGACGGCAAGGTGGAGCGGGTGAACCTCGCCGATGGCACCGTGCTGGAGGCCGATATCGTCGTCATGGCGGTGGGCATCCGCCCGGCGGTGACGCTGGCCAAGGACTCCGGCCTCGACTGCGGACGGGCGATCAAGGTCGACGCGCAGATGCGCACCTCCGACCCGGACGTCTACGCCGTGGGCGAATGCGTGGAGTTCGAAGGCAACCTCTTCGGCCTCGTCGCACCGCTTTACGACCAGGCGAAGGTGCTGGCCGCAACGCTGACCGGTAACGACGCCACCTTCGCCATGAAGGAGCTGTCCACCAAGCTCAAGGTGACCGGCTGCGACCTCTTCAGCGCGGGCGACTTCGCCGAGGGCGAGGGCCGCGAAGACATCGTCTACCGCGACCCGGCCCGGGGCATCTACAAGCGTCTGGTGATCGAGGGCGACCGCCTGATCGGCGCGGTGATGTACGGCGACACGGGCGACGCAAACTGGTTCTTCGGCCTGATCAGGGACGGCACCGACGTGTCGGACATGCGCGACACGTTGATCTTCGGCCCGGCCTACCAGGGAGGCGGCTCCTCGGACCCTCTCTCAGCCGTTGCAGCCTTGCCGCTTGATGCGGAAATCTGTGGCTGCAACGGCGTTTGCAAGGGCACCATCGTCGACGCCATCGAAGGCGGCGCAACCGATCTGGGCGCCCTGCGCGCGGTGACGAAGGCGTCGGCCTCCTGCGGGACATGCACCGGACTGGTGGAACAACTGCTGGAAGTCTCGCTGGGCGACGCCTTCGAGAAGCCCGCTGCGCAGCCGATCTGCACCTGCTGCGACCTCAGCCACGAGGACGTGCGGCGGCTTATCAAGAGCCAGGAACTGAAATCGCAGGAAGCGGTCTGGCAGGAGCTGGGCTGGAAGACGGTCAACGGCTGCCACGTGTGCCGTCCGGCGGTGAACTTCTACCTGCTGGCGGACTGGCCGCTGGACTACCGCGACGATCCGCAGTCGCGCTTCGTCAACGAGCGCAACCACGCCAACATCCAGAAGGACGGCACCTATTCCGTCATGCCGCGGATGTGGGGCGGGATGACCACGCCGGAAGAACTGATCGCCATCGCCGAGGCCGCCAAGAAATACGACGCGGTGGTCAAGGTCACGGGCGGCCAGCGGATCGACTTGCTGGGCGTCAAGAAGGAGGACCTGCCCGCGATCTGGGCCGATCTGAACGGCGCCGGCATGGTCTCGGGTCACGCCTACACGAAGGGCCTCAGGACGGTGAAGACCTGCGTCGGCTCGGACTGGTGCCGGTTCGGCACGCAGGATTCCACCGGGCTGGGCATCAAGCTGGAAAAGCGGCTCTGGGGGTCGTGGACGCCGCACAAGGTCAAGCTGGGTGTCTCCGGCTGCCCGCGCAACTGCGCGGAGGCCACCTGCAAGGACGTGGGCATCATCTGCGTGGACAGCGGCTACCAGGTCGGCGTCGCGGGTGCGGCCGGCATGGACGTGAAAGAGACCGAACGCCTGGTCGACGTGACCTCCGAAGAGGCGGCGATCGAGTGGACCGTGGCCTTTGTCCAGCTTTACCGGGAAAACGCCAAGTACCTCGACCGGCCCTACAAGTGGGTCGCGAAGGTCGGGCTGGACTGGGTGAAGGAGGTTCTCTCCGACGCGGCGGAGCGCAGGGCGCTGGTCGAGCGCTTCGATCTATCCCAGTCGGTCTACCAGACCGATCCCTGGGCGGAACGCGCGGACCCGGAGGCGGCCCGGACCTTCCAGCCGCTGGCAGACCTGTCGCTGAAGGCGGCCGAATGAGGTGTGCGCTCCGGCCGTCGAGCCGGGGCGCCGGACTGGGATGACCCGGCTTGGCCGGGCGTGATGTGCCCGAGGGCACGCTGATCGAAAGGGGTCTGAACATGAGCTGGATCGATATCGGAGCGCTCGCGGACGTGCCGGTGCGCGGCGCGCGGCTGGTCAGGACGGCGGAAGGCTGCATCGCGGTCTTCCGCACCGACGAAACGACCGTCTTCGCGACGGCGGATGCCTGCCCGCACAAGGGCGGCCCGCTGTCGGAGGGCATCGTGCACGGCCAGAAGGTGACCTGCCCGCTGCACAACCGGGTCTTCGACCTGAACACAGGTGCGGCACAGGGGGCCGACAGCGAGCAGGTGGCAACCTACCCGCTGCGCGTCGAGGACGGCCGCATCCTGATGGACACCACCGCCCTCGCCCGGAGGACTGCCGCATGACGGCTGCCGCGCCTTTCCCGGAGGCCGAAGGCGTTGCCGCGGGTCAGGTGCGGTCCACCTGCCCTTATTGCGGTGTGGGCTGCGGCGTCCTGCTGTCGCCGGACGGCGCGGGCGGCGTCACGGTCAAGGGCGACCCGGACCACCCCGCCAACCTGGGGCGCTTGTGCTCCAAGGGATCGGCACTGGGCGAGACCGTGGGCCTCGGCCACCGGCTGATGAGGCCCCGGGTGAACGGTGCGGATGCCGGGTGGGACGAGGCGCTGCAACTCGTCGCTGACAGGTTCCGCGAGACGGTTGAGGCGCACGGCCCAGACAGCGTGGCCTTCTATGTCTCCGGCCAGTTGCTGTCCGAGGACTATTACGTCGCCAACAAGCTGATGAAAGGTTTCATCGGCTCGGCGAATATCGACACGAATTCAAGGCTCTGCATGGCGTCGACCGTGGCCGGGCACAAGCGCGCCTTCGGCACCGACACGGTTCCTCAGACCTACGAGGACATCGAGGAGGCAGACCTCGTCGTTCTGGTCGGCTCCAACCTCGCGTGGTGTCACCCGGTGCTCTACCAGCGCCTGATCGCGGCGCGGAAGGCCAAGGGCACCCGGCTGATCGTCATCGACCCGCGCCGCACGGCAAGCTGCGACGGCGCCGACCTGCACCTCAAGCTGGCGCCGGGCAGCGACGTGGCGCTGTTCAACCACCTCTTCGCCGCGCTCTACGAAAACGGCATGCTGGACGCGGCCTACCTGCCCAACACGTCCGGCTTCAACGCCACCCTTGCCTCTGCCGCGTCGGACGACGTGTCAGTGACCGGGCTGGACCCACGTGACATCGACCGCTTCTGCCGCATGTGGATGGGGACCGAGAAGGTCGTCACCATCTTCAGCCAGGGCGTGAACCAGTCGTCTTCGGGCACCGACAAGGTCAACGCGATCCTCAACTGCCACCTGGCCACCGGGCGGATCGGCAAGCTGGGCTGCGGTCCGCTGTCGGTGACGGGCCAGCCCAACGCCATGGGCGGCCGCGAGGTCGGCGGGCTTGCCAACATGCTGGCGTGCCACCTCGACCTGGAAAACTGCGACCACCGCGCCGCCGTCCGTGATTTCTGGGAGGCCCCGCAAGCGCCCGACACGCCCGGCCTGAAGGCCGTCGACATGTTCCGCGCCGTGGGCGACGGACGGATCAAGGCATTGTGGATCATTCACACCAACCCCGCCGTCTCCATGCCGGACGCCGACCGGGTCCGCGACGCCATCCGCGATTGCCCCATCACCGTGGTCAGCGACATAACCGCCGAGACGGACACCGCGCGGCTCGCCGACGTGATCCTGCCCGCCACCGCCTGGGCAGAGAAGGACGGCACCGTCACCAATTCCGATCGCACGATCTCTCGTCAGCGGGCGGTTCTGCCTGCCCCGGGCGAGGCGCGCCCGGACTGGGCCATCCTTGCCGAGGTCGGGCAGCGTATGGGCTGGCATGCCGCGTTCGACTACGACAGCCCGCTCGAGATCTTCCGCGAATACGCCACGCTCTCCGGGATCGCGGGCAGGTTCGGCAAGGACTTCGACATCTCCGGACTGTCCGAGATGGACGCAGAGGGCTATGACCAGATGACCCCGGTGCGCTGGCCGGTCAATGCCAGCCGCGAGGGCGGACGCTTTTTTGCGGATGGCCGCTTCTTCCACGCCGATGGCCGCGCGCGGCTGGTGCCGGTCACATGGCGCGCGCCCGGCGCACGGACGGAACCGCGCTATCCCTTCCGGCTGAACACCGGGCGCGTGCGGGACCAGTGGCACACCATGACGCGCACGGCCCTTTCGCCTCGCCTCGCCGCCCACCTGGCGGAGCCGTTCCTCGAAATCCATCCTGACGATGCGGGCGACCTCGGTCTCGGTAGCGCCGATCTGGTGGAGGTCCAGAGCCCGCACGGTCGGGCCATCCTGCGCGCCCGGCTCACCGACGCGGTCCTTCCCGGCCAGGTCTTCGCCCCGATGCACTGGACCGGTGAAACGGCGCCGGCAGCACGCATCGACGCGGTGGTCGCCCCGGTCGTGGACCCGGTCTCCGGCCAGCCGGAAAGCAAGGCATCGGTGGTGAAGGTCACGCGGATGAAGGCCGCCTGGTACGCCTTCGCCGTCTCCACCCGGCCCTTCAGCCCCACATCGGCCTACTGGGCGCGGTCCGTCACGCGGGCCGGGCACCGGGCGGAACTGGCAGGCCACACCGCGCCCGACGACTGGGAAGCGGAGGCGCGCCGCCTCTTCGGTCTGCCCGATGCAGAGGTCGCCGTCATGGCCGATCCGGGCCGCGGCACCGCGCGGCTGGCTTTCCGCGAAGGCGGCCGGCTGGTGGCGGCGATCTTCGTCTCGCCGGAGCCGGTCGCCGTGATGCGCGACTACGTGGCCACCCTGCCCGAGGTGCCCGACCTGAGCCTGCTCAGCGGGCGCGCCCCGGCGGACCGACCCGACCCCGGGCCGATCCTTTGTTCCTGCTTCGACGTGGGCGTGAACACGATCCTGCGCGGGATCGAGGAACAGGGCCTGATGAGCGTCGACGCCATCGGCGCGGCCTTGCAGGCGGGCACGAACTGTGGCTCCTGTCGTCCGGAACTGGCCACCCTCCTGGCGGCCGCAAGGTCGAAGGAAGCCGCCGAGTGAGCTTGTCCGAACACGTCAGGACATTGGGGCGCGGCCCCGGACGGTCCCGGTCCCTGACCGAGGACGAGGCGTTCGACGCCATGTCCCTGATGCTGCAGGGCGCGGAACCGCAGGCCGTGGGCGCCTGCCTGATGCTGATGCGGATGAAGGGCGAGACGGCGGAGGAGATCGCAGGCTTTGCCCGCGCCGCGCAGGAGGCGCTGCCGCCCCTGCCCCACACCGATCTCGACTGGCCATCCTACGCCGCGGGCCGGACGCGTGGGCTGCCGTGGTTCCTGCTGTCGGCGAAACTTCTGGCCGCCTCGGGCCGCCGGGTGATGCTGCATGGCTGGAACGGAGCGGACGGCGCGGTGCGCGACGGGCTGGAGACACTCGGGATCGCCGTGGCCCGCACACCGCAGGAGGCCGCCGTTGCACTGGATGAGGACTGCATCGTCTACCTGCCGCTCGAGGATCTGCACCCTGCCCTTTTCGCGCTTCTCGACCTGCGCCGCGTGTTCGGGTTGCGGTCCTGCGTGAACACGGTCTGCCGGATGCTCAACCCGGGCCGGGCCGGTGCCAGCGTTCAGGGTGTCTTCCATCCGCCCTACCGCCTGCTCCAGCAGGATGCGGCGGCCCTCATGGGCTGGCGGCAGATGACGGTCATCAAGGGCGGTGGCGGAGAATTCGAGCGCCACCCCGGCAAGGTCATCGAAGGCTTTGGCCTGCGCGACGGCCACCGCTGGGAGGAAGACCTGCCCGCGCTGGTCGACGACAGCCGCCGCCTCGCGGATCTGGACCTTCCGGCAAGCGCACTTCTGGATCTTTGGGACAACGACGAGGGGCCGGATTTTGCGCGGCAGATGGTGCTGGGCACCGCCGCGCTGGCACTCCGGACGCTGGGTGTCGATGACGCGGTCGATGCGCTCTGGTCCGACCGCCACACCCGCCCCGCCACGCCCCGCGGGACGGCTTAAGCCACACGCAATTAAGTCAAGGCCGACCTTACCTTAGGCGGTAAGCAAAGCGTTCTGGCGTGGATATGCCACTCGGGCTTGCCGTGGCACCGTGGAGCATAGATGAACGACACAAAGACTGACGATGGCCAGAACCGGCGCGCAATCTCGGCCAGGTGGACGACTCATTCTACCTGATCGGCGTGGGCGCGTCCGCCGGTGGCCTCGACGCCATCAAGCAGGTGATTTCGCAGGTCCCGGAAAACTTTCCGCACAGCTTCGTCATCGTCCAGCACATATCGCCGGACTACAAGTCGCTCATGACCGAGATACTCGGACGCACAACGGTGCTGCCCGTGCGCGAAGTCACCGACAACATGCCCGTCGAACGCGGCTGCATCTATCTGATCCCGCCACGGTCCAACATCGTCATCCAGGGCACTCGGGGTGACAGTAGCCCCCGGCTCGACGACGCGATCGAGGAATCGCAGGGCAACAAGGGCCTGCGATTCTCGCTCGTCGAACCCTCGCCGCGCCCGGCGCTGAACCTGCCCATCGACATCTTCTTTACCTCGCTGGCAGAGGCGGTGCGCGGGCGCGGCATCGCCATCGTGCTGTCGGGCACGGGGTTCGATGGCAGCCGGGGGATCCGCGCGGTCAAGGACAACGACGGCTTCGTCCTCGTGCAGGAACCGAAGACCGCCGGGTTCGACGGCATGCCCCGCACCGCCATCGCCACCGGGCTGGTCGACATGGTGCTGTCGCCCGACGACATGATCGAGGAGATGTCGCGCAACATCGAGATGCGCGACAAGGGGATCATCAGCGTCGGAGAAATGTTCTCGAAGGACACGGCGACCTACCACAAGATCGTCAAGCTGGTCAGCGACCAGGCCGAGATCGACTTCTCCCGCTACAAGGAGCCGACCCTGAAACGCCGCATTGCCCGGCGGTTGGCGCTGAAGGGACACGAAAGCCCGGAGGCCTACCTGGCAGAACTCAGGGACGACACCGCCGAGGTGAATGTCCTGTCTCGGGAATTCTTTGTCGGGGTCACGAACTTCTTCCGCGACCTGCCGGTCTGGCATGCCTTCCAAGAGAAGATCCTCGAAGACCTGTTCGCCAGCGGCAACACCGAGCAGCCGCTTCGGATCTGGTCCGTCGGGTTCTCGACCGGAGAAGAAGCCTATTCCGCCGCGATGATGCTGGAAGACGACCGGACGGCCAACGGCATCCCGGGCGATGCTGGGCGACGGCGAGACCGAGGTGCCCGACCGGCTGGATGCCTGGCTCGACCTCGTCCACCCGGATGACCTGGCCGCGGCCCGCGCAACGATTGAAACCCACCTGATGTCCCGCACCCGCGAAGCGCCGTTGAACATCGACATGCGCTGCCGCCGCAAGGACGGCTCCTACGCCTTTCTCCAGGTCAGGGGCCGCGTGATGGACTGGTCGGACCGCGCCCGTCCCGCGCGTGTCATGGGGGCGATTGCCGGCATTTCCGAACTGCGCGCGCGCGAGGACAGCGTCAAGCGCCAGGACGAGGGCATCCGCCGGTTCGTCCGCGTGGCGACTCTGGAATGGAACGCCCTGCTCGATGCGCTGGGACAGGTCATAGACACACTGGACGAGACGAAGGACAGCGCCGCGCTCGAGCGCCTGAAACGCCTGTCCGGCCTCATGGAACGCCACACGCAGGCGACGCTCGAGTTCTGGAACGTGGAACCCGGCGACCTGACCATCGAAAGGCAGGACCTCACCGCCTTCGCCCATACGGCAGCAGCCGCGTTGGAAACCGAGATCGAGGGTACGGAACTGACATTCGACATCGGCACACTGCCCGCCGCCGAAGGCAGCCGCGCGCTGCTGACGGAGATGTTCGAAACCCTGCTGCGCATTGCCTTGGACGCAGGCGCGACGTCCAAGCCGGCGAAGATCCGGCTGTCCGAGGCGAAAGCCTCAGATGGCGACGGGGCGGTGGCGATCCAGATGCGCTGCCCCGCCCACGATGTCATGCCCGAAAGCGTCGGGGCATCCGGACGGGCCAGCGGCGCCTCTGCCAGAACCTCCGCCACCGACTTCGGGCTGGAGTTCTGCAAGCGCGTGGCTGCCTGCACGGCGGGGTGCTGTCGGTCAGCTACCCGGGCCCGGCGGATATGGTTGTGACGGTTTCTCTGAACGCGGATCAGGCTTTCTGAATCGCGGTGGGCAGGACGCGCGACAGCATTAAGGAGGTGCTTTGAGAGATGACCAATGCATTCGGATCCGTGCGCCTCTTGGTCGTGGATGACTTTCCAGAGGATCGCGAACTGATCGCCGATCTCGCCCGGACCATCGGCATCGAAACCGTGCTGGAGGCGGACGGGTCAGAGGGCGCACTCGAGGAGATCCGCAAGGCCGCGGTCGACTGCGTGATGGTCGATCACCGGCTGGACGGCGAGGACGGCCTCGACCTCGTGGACGAGATCCATAAGCACTGGCCCACCCTGCCGATCATCGTTCTGTCTGGACAGGGCAACAGGTCGCGGCGGCGGCGCTCAGGGGCGGTGCTCTGCGCTACATGCCAAAGCGCGGCATGGATGCGGGTGCCCCGAAGTCCGCCGTCGATAACGCGATGCGGTGGGCACGACACTTCAAAGCGCACCCGTCGTCCTGACGGCTCGGGCAGGCAGGATGCGGCGCGCACACCGGACAGGGACTTGGGACATGACGGCAGGCCGGACCGACGCGGGCGAAGATGCCCCTGTCGCCAGCGCCGTCGATCCGGGGAAGAACGCGCCAATCTTCCTGATCGCCGTTGGCGCCTCTGGCCGGCAGACCGACGCCCTCATCCGCCTGCTCGACTCCGCGCCCGCCGGTTTCGGCCACAGCTTCGTCATCGCGACAAGTGGTGTCGCCCCAGACGCGGCCAAGCTGACGGATACGCTGGGCGCTCACTGCAAGCTGCCTGTCCTGCCGATCAAGACCGGGATGATGGTGGAAAGCGGTCGTGTCTTCGTTTGTCCGCCGGGTAAAGCGGTGCGCGTCGTGACGGACACCGCCCGTGCGGGCGGCCGCCCGGATTTCCGGTTCGAGCTTCGGGACGGTCAGGAGACGACAGACCCGAACAGTCCGCTCGATACCCTTCTCAGCAGCGTCGCCACCACCTTTGGCGAATTCGCCGTGGGCATCCTGCTGTCCGGCATAGGCACCGACGGCGGCCTTGGCCTGCGCGAGATCAAGCGCCGCGACGGGTTCGTCATTCTGGAGGAAGACAGCGGCACAACGGAATTCACCCCGAAGACGTCGATGCTGAGCGGCCTCGTCGACCGGATCGGCCGGCCCGAGAAGATGGTCGACGCACTGGCGCAGGTCATCGCCCTCCGCGGCACCTTCATCGACGAGGCCAGCGTATTGCTGCACCCTTACCGCGAGTCGTTCGAGACGCTCCTGCAGTTCGTGACGGGCACGTCACAGATCGATTTCATTCGGTTCAAGCGGCCCGCCCTCCAGCGGCGCATCCTGCGTCGCTTGGCGCTGTGCATGTTCGAGACCCTGCCCGAATACATCACCTACATCTCTCGCAGTTGGGAAGAGGTCGCCATACTCCAGAACGAGTTCCTTGTCGGCGTCACCAGCTTCTTCCGCGACCCCGATGCATGGGAGGCGCTGGAGGAGGTCGTCCTGCCGCAGCTTTTCCGGGACGGTGCCAGCGGCGGGCGCCAGGTGAAGATCTGGTGCGCGGCCTGTTCGACCGGCGAGGAGGCCTACAGGCTCGCCCTTGCGTGTCACGACTTCCGCATGCGCCACGGGCTGGAACACGATTTCCGCATTTATGCGACCGACCTCAAGACCGCCTCGCTGGAAGAGGCCAAGCGCGGTATCTATCCCAACGCGGCGCTGTCCGAGATTCCGCCGCGCTACTTGCGCCCCGAACTCCTGATCGCCAAGGGCAGCACCTTCGAGATCGACCCGCTGCTGCGGCGGCAGCTGGTGTTCTCGCGTCATGACATGGTCAAGGATCAGCCCTTCCCGCAATGCGACCTGATCGTCTGCCGCAACGCGCTGGTCTACTACAACCAGGAGACCCAGAAACTGCTGCTGGACCGGTTCTCCGGCGCCCTTCGTCCCGGCGGCGTGCTGTTCCTCGGTGCGCCAGAAGTGAGCACGGCGCATGCCTCGGCCTTCCGTCCCATGCGCGGGACCAGCCGTTTCCTCGAGAACACGCGCGAGGAACGGGTGGACGAAACCGAAAGTGCCCCCCTGTTGCCCCCCTCGGTGCGGGATGGGCCGATGCAGGGGCCGCGGCTGTCCGCGACGCGTCAGGACAGTGTCGCGTCGATGGTCATCGCCGAAATGCCTGACATCCTGCGCACCTCGGCGCGGCGGTGTTTGTACTGATCGAAGAGGGCAAGATCCAGCGGACCTTCGGCGATTACGAGCGGTTCATCGAGATGCCCCGCTCCCGAACGTTCACGTCGAACCTGCTCGACCTGCTGCCCGATCCGCTTTCGGTCAACGTGGCGCTTCTGATGCGCAAGGCCGCGGCGGCGGGAAAGGCCAGGATGCCGGCCATGGACCCGGGCGAACACCCGCCCTCCCGGCAGGTCGAAGGCCTGTGCCACATCACGAGTTCTTCCGACGATCAGACAACCTAAATCCTCACGCTCAACGACCTTCGCACCGGTCCTGCACATTCGCTTTCCGGCCTGGACGCGGATGCTTCAACGGGCGGTCACGACACCATGGACGATGTGCTCCTGAAGGCAGAGATCGCGTCGCTGCACGACAAGCTGGCCGAGACGGTCAAGGATCTTCAGGACATCTACGCCGAACGGCAGGTGATGGAGGCCCGGTTGCTGGTCGCCGAGACCGAGCTGGCCGAGCACCGGAAGCTCTGCGCAGCCTGTCCAGAACGTGCGAAAACTGCCCACCATATCCACGTATTCGTCGAAATTGCGCGGCTTGCGGATGTAGGCGTTCGCCCCGGCGGTGTAGCTTTCGATCAAGTCGCTCTGGTTCGAGGAACTCGACAGGATGACCACGGGGATACGGCGCAGACGGGAATCGTGGCGCATGGTCTTCAGCAGGTCGAAGCCGGACAACCCGGGCAGGCGAAGATCGAGGATAATCAGGACCCTGTCCTCGCGCGATATTTCGGTCCTGTCGCGCAAACGGTCCAGTGCGTGCTCTGCCTCGGGACCGGTGGTGCAGCGTTCGATGTCCAGCCCCGGGGCGCCGTCCTCCTCGAAGGCAAACTTCAGCGCCTCGAAGTCGTCGTCGTTGTCCTCGATCACGATCACATTCGGTGTACGTTTCATGATCTCCCCGCTTTCGTCCCGGCAGACGCTACGGTGCCATCGGCCTGCACTTTGTCCGACAGGGGCAGAGTGCAGGTAAACATCGTGCCCTGACCGACCGCGCTGTCGAAGTCTATCTCGCCTCTGCATCCTTCTACGATGCGCTTGACGAAGGTCAGCCCCACACCCGACCCGGGGCCGTGGTCCCTGCCCGTCTTGATCCGTCTGAAGGCGGTCCAGATGGCGTTCCGGTCGCTCTCTGTCACGCCGATACCATTGTCCGCGACGTAGAAGCGGCCGTGGCGGCCGCCGGGCCGAGAAAACAGACGTGCACTTCGGGTCGGTCGGAATCGTTGTACTTCAACCCGTTCGCGATGAGGTTCATGAACAGGCTGCGGAGACGGCCGAAATCCACGGTGACCGGCGGCAGCCGGGTATCAAGCACGATGGCGCCCTGCCGGTTCGTGTCTGCCGAAATGAGGTCGTGCTCGATCTGCTTCACCACGGCAGCGGGATCGGTGGACACGTCATGCTGATCTGAGGACCGGCCAAGCCGCGCAAACTCCAGAAGCGAATCCATCAGCATCTGCTCGCGTTCGCACATCTCGACAATGCGCAGTACCCGCGCCCGCGCCGTTTCCGGCAGCTCTTCCTTGCGCAGCAGGAAGCCGGCATTGATCGCGATGCCCCGCAACGGCTCCCGAAGGTCGTGGGACGCGATGTCGGCGAAGTTGTCCAACTCGACGTTCGACCGCTTCAGATCTGCGATCAGGCGGTCGCGCTCCGCGTTGAACTCCGCCTCCCGCCGGTGCTGCTCGGTCACGTCGCGGTGCGGGATCACCTGGCGTCCATCGTCCAGCCGGTACAAGGCGCAGCGGATAACGGACCCATCCGTGAAGGTCGCGTCGCGGATGTCGGGTTCGCCGGCGGCAATCGCATCGGGCGGCGTCACCACATCTTCATGCGTGATGAAGGGCGTGATGCGCCGGGTGACTTTGTCCAGCATGTCGCCGGTCGATACGGTCTGACCGACATGTCTGAACAGCTCCCCGAAGGCAGAATTGAAGAAGACGAATCGACCGGCGGGATCGACGATCCCGAGGTGCAATCCGATCATGTCGAACATCCTGCTGAGCCTTTGCTGCTCGGCGCGTTCGCGTGATCGGTACAACTGCGCAATTGCAAAGCTGGCGATCACGAAGATTGCGGCAGACATCAGAAGCTGGAGACGAAGCCTGAGGAAGGCGGACCTCTGCTCCTCGAACTCGCGATCTATCTGTTCGCTGAACGCGAATACGTCCCGTGCAGCGGCATCGTCCGGCACGCGTAGGCGAGCATCCAGTTCCCGAGCAGTCAGCCCCTCCCCCGACAGCGCGCGGGCGCGTTCCAGCATGGCGGTGTATGTGTCGAGCGTCGCATGCAGCTCTCTCAGGCTGGCATCCAGGCCGTTGTCGGCGATAAGGGTTCCAGCTCTTCCAACGCCGCCAGGGCACGCACCATATCTTCCTGCGCGGCCGTGAAATAACGGGTTTCCTGTGGACGCAGCACGTAATTCTTGAAGTCATGGATAAAGCCGACATAGCCGATCGCGCGTTGGAGCCGCAACGTGGCGCTAACAACATCTCGGGCTCTCGACTCGATCATCGAGGCCTCCCGCCCGGCCCACAGGATGACGCTCAGCAAGGCGGTCAGGGCGATGACGGGCAGCAGATAGGTCTGGCGCCAGGATTTCACTTGTCTTGCGCCCTTGACCGCGCGGTCCCAGCCTACCAGCGTCACCATACGTTGCCAGCAGCTTCCCGGTGTATGATTCCGAGCTGACCATGCGGTGTGCGGTTTCCGGCCTGAACCACAAGATATACGCAGGAAGCTTGCGGATTCATTAACATTTCATTAATGTTGGACGGTATGACTATCGCTCGCGGGGGTGAGATGCGCGGTCTGACGTTTGAAATCGAACGCGCCCGGAAGACAGGTTCCGAGGAGTTTCCCGTTTCACTCGCAATCTACCTGGAAACCGATGGCACAATCCGTTGGGTTGGTCCGGATGTACGGGACCATCTCGGCATGGATGCGGCCGCCGATCCTGCCGGAGAATCTTTCCTGTCCTGGTGGGCGGAACCGGATGCGCGTGGCGTGGCCGACGCGCTCAACAGGGTGCGCAGGGACGGCAAGGCCACATTCGAGGCCATGATGAACCCCGACATCGTGTCCGGACGTACCTGGAGCGTTCAGCTTGGCGCCATGCATGCCGACAGCGGCACCGCGAGCATTCTGGCCGTGCTGGTGGACATCACCCGGAAAGTCGAACGCATTGCCGAACTGGAAGACGAACTGAAGCGTGCGCAGGCCACCAACGCGCAGCTTGTCCGCCGGCTCGAAACCAAACGGGAACGCATCCGCGTCCTCGAAAAGCGCAACAGCCAGAGCGACAAGCTGCAGACCATGGGAGCCTTTGTCGCCTCGGTGGTGCACGACATGAACAACGTCCTTTCGGTGATGAAGTCGGCGCAGCGCATTGTCACACGCAAGCTGAAGGACAGCGTGGAAGCCGATCTGTTCACCGAAGTGGACGCCTCCATTGATCGCGGCCAGTCGCTCTTGCGGCAGTTGCTCGATTTTTCCCGCACCGACGATCTGCATGCCGAGCTGTCGGACCCGGCGGCGATGCTGGACCGCGACAAGGGTCTGATCCAGCAGCTGATCGGCCGCTCTGCCCTGCGCATGGACCTGCCAGAAGAACGCTGGCAGATCTTCTGCGAACCGGGCCGCTTCGCTGCGGTCATCTTCAACATCGTCTCGAACGCGCATGACGCCATCACGGAAAGCGGACGGCCCGGCACGGTGACCGTGGCGCTGCGGAACGTCCCTCGTGCGGAATGCCCCGAGGGTGTCTTTGCCCGCGACTACGTCTGCCTGTCGATCATCGACACCGGCGCCGGCATGTCGCCGGAGGTCCTCAACCGCATGGGCGAACCGTTCTTCACCACCAAACCGAAGGGCAAGGGCACCGGCATCGGCATCCGGTCCGCGTATGACCTTGCGCGCCGCTGCGGCGGCAAGCTGGAGATCGACAGCACGCCCGGCGCGGGCACGGAAATCCGCATCTACATGGCCCGCGCCGAACTGCGGGGCGAGGTCATCGGCCCCGAGGGCGGCATCGAGGACCGGACGCTGCATGGCGATGCCCGCGTACTTATCCTGGCCAATCCGGAGAATCTGGGGCCCGGCCTGCAGAACCTGCTGAACGGCCTTGGCTACGAAACAGCCCTTGCCAGCGACATCGTGGAGGCACGGGAACTGGTGAGCGACGAACTGATTTACGACCTGCTCGTCGTCGATCTCGATCACGTGGCAGATGTGGCGCCTTCGGTGCTGGAAACGCTCTGCGAATATATACCCGGTGCCAAGTGCATCCGGATTTCCTCGGCCGCGTCGACGCCGGAAACACCGGTACATCTGAACAAACCGATCTCCGAACACGGCCTGGCGACCACGATGCTAGACCAGCTCGACCGTCTGCCAGGGGCATCCCTGACCGAGCATTCACTGCGCCAGTCTCAGCGGATACGCGAACGCCTGCCCTCCCCCGAGTTCCGCAAGGTTTTCGACATCTGGCATGAAAAGGCACGGCTCGGGCGCTATCTCCCCGATGGATCGCTGGTGAACGACCTGCAGATTCAGATGCCCCGGAATGCCTGCCTGATCTCCTGCGACCTCAATCCAGAGACAGGGAAACATCAATTCCGTTTCGTCTGGGCGGGCTCGGCCCTTGAGGCACAGCTTGGCAGTGACGACGCCACCGGTGCCGTCATGACGGATGCGCATGAGCGGCTGATCGGCCCCATGGCCCAGATATATCGGCGCTGCCAGCGCGGCACCGCGCACTACGCCAGCGCCCGCGTCCTGAACCTGTCGGATCAGCCGGTCAATGTCGAGCGCCTGCTCCTGCCTCTGGCCGAAGGTGGTGAACGTGTCACGCATCTGTTCGGTCTGCTGCATTTCCACGAAACCGCAGACTGAGACACCGGACGTGTGTTAACCGGCGGGCAGCATTTCTGCCTTTTCGGGAACCGACTTGCGGGCAAAAACGACAAAAGCCGCCTTGCGGCGGCTTTTACGTTACTGATCATCGAATATAGATTTGTTGGTTTTTGCTAGGTTTGGCGGTGACCTACTCTCCCACGTCTTGAGACGCAGTACCATTGGCGCGGTGGCACTTAACGGCCGGGTTCGGAATGGAGCCGGGTGTTTTGCTCACGCTATGACCACCAAACCGAGTAAAAACCAACCACGATGTTTGTCTAAACATCGTGACAATCAACCCGCATTTTTTTTGCGGCGTTTGTCCAAGTTACACTTTGGAAGTGTATGCTTGTTGTCCGTAACATTGGGTAATGAACCTTGCTGTTACTGGATCAAATCAAGCCTATCGGGCCATTAGTACCGGTCAACTGAATGCATTGCTGCACTTACATCTCCGGCCTATCGACGTGGTGGTCTTCCACGGCCCTCAGGGATACCTTGTTTTGAGGGGGGCTTCCCGCTTAGATGCCTTCAGCGGTTATCCTTTCCGATCATAGCTACCCAGCACTGCCGTTGGCACGACAACTGGTCCACCAGTGGATCGTTCACCCCGGTCCTCTCGTACTAGGGGCAACTCCTCTCAAGTATCCTACACCCACGGCAGATAGGGACCGAACTGTCTCACGACGTTCTAAACCCAGCTCACGTACCTCTTTAAATGGCGAACAGCCATACCCTTGGGACCTGCTCCAGCCCCAGGATGAGATGAGCCGACATCGAGGTGCCAAACACTGCCGTCGATATGGACTCTTGGGCAGTATCAGCCTGTTATCCCCGGCGTACCTTTTATCCGTTGAGCGATGGCCCTCCCACTTGGGACCACCGGATCACTATGGCCGACTTTCGTCTCTGCTCGACTTGTCAGTCTTGCAGTCAGGCTGGCTTCTGCCATTGCACTCAACGAGCGATTTCCGACCGCTCTGAGCCAACCTTCGCGCGCCTCCGTTACGCTTTAGGAGGCGACCGCCCCAGTCAAACTACCCACCACGCAGGGTCCCGGACCCGGATAACGGGTCGCGGTTAGACATCAAGCAGAACAAGGGTGGTATCTCAAGGATGACTCCACCAGGACTGGCGTCCTGGTTTCAAAGTCTACCACCTATCCTGCACATGTTGTGCCTGATGCCAGTGCGAAGCTGTAGTGAAGGTGCACGGGGTCTTTCCGTCTAACCGCGGGAAGCCTGCATCTTGACAGGCAATTCAATTTCGCTGAGTCGATGTTGGAGACAGCGGGGAAGTCGTTACGCCATTCGTGCAGGTCGGAACTTACCCGACAAGGAATTTCGCTACCTTAGGACCGTTATAGTTACGGCCGCCGTTTACCTGGGCTTCAATTCAGAGCTTGCACCCCTCCTTTTAACCTTCAGGCACCGGGCAGGCGTCAGACCCTATACGTCGTCTTGCGACTTCGCAGAGCCCTGTGTTTTTAATAAACAGTCGCCACCCCCTGGTTTGTGCCCCCGGCACTCATGTACCGGGCCTCCTTC